>JBBCJM010000146.1:0-27748 GCA_037190175.1 Paracoccaceae bacterium
GCCGGGGCGCGAGCCGGGGCGGGATCAGCCCCTGCGGTCGCAGGATCAGGATCAGGATGATGCCGATGTAGAGCGAGAGGCTGGGCATGTAGAGCGATCCCCAGCTTTCGGCGATACCCAGCAGCAACGCCGCCAGCAGCGCGCCGCGCACGCTGCCCAGCCCCCCCACCACGACCACGGCGAAGGCCTGAATGATGAGGTGATTGCCGAGGGAGGGGGTCAGGATCTGGTTCGGGGCCAGGATGCTGCCCGCAAAGCCGGCCAGGAAGAAGGCGAGGAAGACCGCCATGATCTCGAGCCGGCGCGGGTTGTGGCCCAGAACGCCCATGATCCAGCGATCCTCGGCCACCGCCTGAAGCGACTTGCCGGTCCATGTCCGGTTCAGGAACAGGTCCAGCGCAACGAAGGTGACAACGCCGACCACCACGATCAGCGCCGAGAAGGAGGGGACGATGACCGGCCCCAGAAACATCGCCCCGCCCAGCCCGTCCGGCGTGCGGACCGAAACATATTGCGCGCCCCAGATCAGCTTCACGATCCCGTCCGTGACCAGCATCAGCGCGAAGGTCGCGATCAGGGCCGCGGCCTCGTCGATGCCCTGGAGGCGGCGGAACACGATCCGGTCGACGACAAGGCCGAGACCGCCCACGATCAGGCCCGCCCCCACCGCGACGAGAAGGAACATTCCCAGACCGAAGCCGGGCATCAGCGCCAGGACGGTCGAGGCCAGATAGGCGCCCAGCATGATGAAGCTGCCATGGGCGAAATTCAGCATCCTGAGGATGCCGAACAGGATGGTCAGGCCCGCCGCGGTCAGGAAGAATGCGAAGCCGATGGCGATCCCATTGGTCAGGACGAAAAGATTGAGCATGCCGTAGGGCTCCGCATCGGGGTGGCTGGCTGAATGCGAGCGCGGGCTAGTTGCCGCCCATCGAGGATTGGTGGTCGGTCCAGAAGACTTCGCGCAGAGCCTTGCGCTGGACCTTGCCGACCGGCGTGCGAGGCAGCGGTTCGTTGCGGAATTCCACCCGCGTCGGCCGTTTCAGCGCCCCCAGCCTGTCGTTGCAGATGCCGATCACCTCGGCCTCGGTGAGGGTGGCGCCCTCGTGCAGCACGACAATGGCGACAGGTGTCTCGCCCCAGCGATCATGTGGCCCGCGCACCACCGCGACCTCGCGCACCTGCGGCAGCGTGGCGATGACGATCTCGAGTTCCGCGGGCCAGATGTTGAAGCCGCCCGAGATGATCATGTCGTCCTTGCGGTCGACCAGATAGAGATAGCCGTTGGCGTCAAGATATCCCATGTCGCCTGTGATGAGCCAGCCGTCCACGATCCGCTGCCGCGTCAGTTCGGGTTCGTTCCATATCTCCGTGACCTGCCCGTCGTTCTGGATCGTAACGGTGCCGATCTTGCCCACCGGAAGGGGGCGGTTGTCCTCGTCGCGGATTTCCAGCCGAACGAAGGGTTCGACCCGGCCTGCCGCGCGCAGCGGCTCGGAGCCGGGCACCTCGGCGAACCATTCCCTCGGGGTCATCCATGCGGCGGGAGTGGCCTCGGTCTCGCCATACATCTGGTGCAGGACCGGGCCGAACAGGTCTCGCGCGGCCAACGCGGTGGCGGGCAGGATGGGCGAGCCCCCGACCACCAGCGCCTTGAGCCGCGGGAAATCCGGCTTTTCCTCCAGCTGGGTGCCCAGCATGTCGCTGATCATCGTCGGCACGGTAAAGAAATAACCGCCATGTTCGGACAAGAGCCTCAACACGCGGGGGGCATCGAACTTCGGCTCCAGCACGTTGTAGGCGCCCGCCATCCAGGCGGGGATGAACAGATAGCCCGACCCGTGCGAGATCGGCGCGACATGCACGCAGGCATCGCCCGGCTCGATCGTCGGCAGGCGCAACACCCAGTCGCGGGTCATGTTCATCCATTGCCGATGCGAGAACCCCATGCCCTTGGGCAGGCCGGTGGTGCCGCCGGAATGGCGGATGATGTAGAGGTCGTCGAGATCGACATCGGGATTAGGATCGGTCTCGGGAAACCCGGCTAGCCACTCCTCATAACCCGCATCCCGCACGATCACATGTTCCAGCCCCGGCAGGGTCGCCCGCGCGTGCTCGATCTCATGCGCATAGTGTTCCGCCACCACCACGGCCCGGCAATCCGTATGGCCGATCATATGGGCATGGGCCTCGGGCGCGTTGCGCTTGTAGAGCGGCACACGGGTGAAATTGCCGATGGCGGCGGCGAGGAAGAAATCCGACGCCTCGATGCTGTTGTCCTCGAGTACGGCGATGCGGTCCTGCGGCTTCAGCCCCAGCGAGAAAAGCGCGTTGGCCAGCCGCAGCCCGCGCGACCAGGCTTCGGCGAAAGTCAGGCTGCGGTCGCCGCTGACTACGGCCACACGGTCCCGGTTCCAGCCGGCCGCACGGCGCATCGCGTCCCTCACGTCGATCATCGGCTCCTCCCTCCAGATTCCGGCGACACTAAACGGCCGGATCGCAGATCGTCAACATCTATGTTGACTGAATGCCCGCGTGGTCCGGCGCGGCCAGCCCGTCCCGTGTCATGCGCCAGCCATGGGCAAGGCTGTCCCATGTCCGCTCCGTCAGCCCGGCAGCACGGATGCGGTATTTCTCGACCTTGGCGGTGGCGGTGCGCGGCACGTCCTCCACGATGTCGATGAAGCGCGGCACCATGAAATACGGCATGACCGCCGCGCAATGGCGCAGGATGTCCTCGGGCCGCAGCTCCGCGCCCTCGCGGGGGATCACCAGCACGCGCACCTCGTCCTCGCCGACCTCGGATGGCCCGGAGACCACCACCGCCTCGGCCACGCCCGGATGGCGGGCCACCAGCGTCTCGACCTCGAAGGAGGAAATGTTCTCGCCCCGGCGGCGCAGGCTGTCGCTCGCCCGGTCGTCGAAGAAGAACCAGCCGTCCTCGTCGCGATGGCCCCGGTCGCCGGTATGCAGCCAGAGATTGCGCCACGCCTCGACCGTCCTGTCCGGCATCCCGATATAGCCCGCCCCGATCAGGCAGGGCCTTTTCGGCCGCACCACGATATGCCCGGTCGCGCCGACCGGCAGCGGCAGGTCGTCGTCATCGACGATCTGCACCTCGTAGTGCGGGCTGACCCGGCCGCAGGACATGGGCCGGTAGGGATCGCCCGCGGCGCGGAACAGCGGCAGGCCGGCCTCGGTCGACCCGTAGACGGTGGTGATCCGGCAGCCGAAGCGGCGCTCGAGCTCCTCGTGAATCTCGGCAGGGTCGGGCACCGCATAGATGGTGCGGATCGTGGTCCCCGCGTCGTCGGGCGACGGCGGACGGGCGATCAGCATGTTGCAGATGCCGCCGACGCCGACGAAATTCGTGACGCCATGGGCGCGCACCTCGTCCCAGAAGGTCGAGATCGACAGCCGTTCCTGCAAGCGCATCCGCCCCTTGCAGGCGAGCACGGCGATGGTCTTGAACTTCGCCGCGATGTGGAAGAACGGCAGGAAGTTCAGGATCACGTCGTCCGACTTCAGCCCGTTGATGTCGGCATACATGAGGCCATAGGCGGTCAGGTAGTGATGCGACAGCATCACCCCCTTGGACGGGCCGGTGGTGCCCGAGGTGAAGATCACGCCGACGAGCGCGTCATGGCGCACCGTCCGGCCGAAATTGGTCTCTTCCGCCGGGTCGTGCAGATGCGCGAAGGGCAGGATGCGGCCGGGCAGATGGGCGCCGCCGTCATCGCCGCGCAGGACGATCCGGTCCAGCGGACCGGGCGCGGCCTCGGCCAGCGCTTGCCCGAAGCGGGCGTCGATCACCGCATGGGTGGCGCGCGCCGTGCGCAGCACATGAGTCAGAAGCTCGCCCCGATAGGCGGTGTTGATCGGGATCTCCACCGCGCCCAGCTTGGACAGCGCGAACCACAGCGCGAGGTAGTCGGGCGATGTGTCCATCAGCACCGCGACATGCGCGCCCGCGCCGATCCCATGGACGGCGAGGTTGCGGGCCATGCGGTTCACGGTGGCGTTGAACCGGCCCAGCGTCCAGATCTCGTTCCTGAACGTGTAGAACACCGCCTCGGGGTCCTCGGACGCGCGCCGCTCCAGCAGAAGATGCGCGATCGTGTCGGCCGGGGGAAACTGGTCGAGATAGCTCATCTCTCCTCCTCGCATGATGTTCAGGCCACCGCGCCGCTGTCGCGCAGCACCGCGATGGCGCCGGGATCGACCCCCAGCGATCTCAGGATCGCATCGCTGTCGCGGCCGATGCCGGGAGGCAGCGCGGGCGGGTCGCCGCCGGTCAGGGGCCGGGGCTGCACCCCGCCCGCGCCCGGCGCATAGGTGCGGCGGGCGACGTGCTGGGGATGGTCCGCGATCTCGTCGAAGGTCAGCACCGGCGTGACGCAGGCGTCGGTCCCGGCGAACAGCGCCGACCAGTCGTCGCGGTCGCGGGTGGCGAAGATCGCGGCAAGGCGGCCGGCCATCTCGGGCCATCGGCTGCGGTCTTCGCGCGGCCAGTCGGCCGGGTCCTCGCCCAGGCCCGCCAGCAGCGCCGCCCAGAAGGGCGGCTCGATGGCGCCGACCGCGACATGGCCGCCATCGCGCGCGGCATAGCACCGATACCAGGGCGCGCCGCCGTCGAGCAGGTTCGTCCCCCGCGCGCCCCAGCGCCCCGCCGCCTTCATCCCCAGCGTGGCAGTCGACAGCGAGGCCACCCCGTCGAGGATCGCCGCGTCGATGACCTGCCCCGTTCCGGTGCGGGCGCGGTCCAGCAGCGCGGCGAGCACCCGCAGCGCGACGAAGGCCCCGCCCCCGGCATAATCGCCCAGCAGATTCAGCGGCACGGGCGGCGGCCCGTCCGGGTCGCCCATAGCGGCCAGCACGCCCGAGAGCGCGATATAGTTGATGTCATGCCCCGCCATGACTGCCAGCGGCCCGGTCTGCCCCCAACCGGTCACGCGGGTGTAGATCAGGCGCGGGTTCAGGTCCGCGCAGCGGTCCGGCCCGCAACCCAGCCGCTCGGCCGCGCCGGGGCGCATCCCCTCGATCAGCACGTCGGCGCGGGCGACCAGAAGGTCCAGCACATCGCGGGCCGCCGCCTGCCGCAGGTCGAGCGCGATCGAGGACTGCCCGCGCCGGCGCGGATCGGCCTCCTGTGGGGTCGAGACCATCATTCCGCCGGGGCGGTCGACGATGACGACCGCGGCCCCCATGTCGGCCAGCAGCATCGCCGCATAGGGCCCCGGTCCCAGCGAGGCCAGATGCACCACGCGCACCCCTGTCAGCGGCCCCGCCATCAGAAGCGCGGCCTGCGCTTTTCGGTGAAGGCCGTGAAACCTTCCAGCGCGTCGGGCCGGGCATAGCTTTCGGCGTTGACGCGATCCTCCTCGGCCAGCGCCTGCTCGAAGGGCAGATCCTGCACGGCGCGGATCAGGCGTTTGGTCTCCCGCACCGTCCAGGGGCTGAAGCCGGCGATGGTGCGCGCCCAGCCCAGTGCATGGTCGTCCACCGCTGCATCCTCGGTCACCGCCTGAACGAGACCGATGGCGGCCGCTTCCTCTCCGCCGACGGCGCGCGACAGCAGCAGGATCCCGGCCGCGCGGGATTCTCCCACAAGCCGGGTCAGCCGGGTGACCGTCTGCGCCCCCTGCACCGCCCCCAGCTTCAGGCCCGTCGGCCCCATCCGCGCCCTGCGCCCGGCGACCCGCAGGTCGCAGGCCAGCGCCAGGGCGAAACCGCCGCCGTAGGCATGGCCGCGCATCGCGGCGATATAGGGTTTGCGCGCCGGCCATGGCCGGGGGATCTTGGGCAGCGGCACCGCGCCGGGGCCGAAGGTGCCCTGCGCCAGATAGTCGTCGACCGAGCCGCCGGCGCAGAACGATTCCCCCGCCCCGCGGACGATCGCGACACGGATCGCGTCGTCGTTCTCCACCCGCTCCAGCGCCGCTGCAAGGCCCGCGCGCATCGGCGCGTCCACCGCGTTGTGGCGCGCCGGGTTGTCCAGGGTGATGGTGGCAATCCCCTCGGCCACCTCGACATGCACCTGTCCCATCAGCCTGCCCCCGTCCCGGCTGCCAGCCCCGCGCGCAGCACGCGGGAATGCAGCGGCCGGCCCACCACCTCCTCGGCCAGCCGGCCGGCGGCGCAAAGCGCCGCGGGGTCGATGCTGGTCTCGAAACCCATCGCGGCCAGCATGGCGACCAGATCCTCGGACACGGTGTTGCCCTGATCCCCGCTCAGCCACAGCTCGACCTTGCGCGGCTCGCCGCCCACACCGCCCAGGCAGCCGTCCACCGTATCAGCCCCGCTCTCGATAGCGGCGAGGCTGTTGACGATGCCGAGCCCGCGATTGTCGTGGAAATGCGCGACCAGTTCCACATCGGGCCATTCGCGCCGGGCCATGCTGAACAGCCGGCGCACCCCGGCCGGGTCGGCCATGCCGGTCGTGTCGCCGAACATCACCACCTGCGCGCCGCGTTCCACGCCCCAGCGGGCGATCTCCATGGCCTCTTCCGCCGGGATCGCGCCCCGGAAGGGGCATCCCCAGGCCGTCACCGCACCTAAAAGCGGCGCGATCCCAGCCGCGCCGAGGAGGTCGATCATCCGCGCCACCGCCTCGCGGTGTTCGGCATGGCTGCGGCGGATATTGGCAAGATTGTGCGGCTCGCTCACCGAAAAGGGGATGCCGCAGCGGTCGACGCGGCCCGCCGAAACATGCGCCGCAACCACGCGCTCCGCGCCTTCGGGCGTCACGGCCAGAACCCGGCGCAGCACCCTGCCGACACCGGCCAGCATCGTCTCGGCATCAGCGAATTGCGGCACCAGACGGCGCGAGACGAAGGCGGTCAGGTCGATCTCGGGCACGCCGGCGGCGGCGATGGCCGTGGCCATGCGCAGCTTGTCCGCGGTCGCGACCGGCTCCGGCCAGCTCTGCAGGCCATCGCGCAACCACGCCTCGCAATAGCGGATCGGCCGGGCGGTCATGCCAGATCGCGCCATGCCGGGACGCGCTTTTCAGCCATCGCCGCCATGCCCTCGACCGCATCCGGCATCCCCAGACTGACGGTCAGAAGCGCCTCGAGCATCCGCAGCCGAGCGTCCATGTCGTGATGCAGCACGGCATAGAACGAGGTCCGGCCAAGCGCCACCGCCTGCGGCGAAGCCTGCGCCAGTTGCCGCACGAACGCATCCAGCGCCTCGTCCAGCCTTTCATGGGGCGCGAGTTCGGTCACGAAGCCCAGGTCGCGGCCCTTGTCGGCCGAAATCCTCTCGCCGGTCATCATGTAGCGCAGCGCGACTTTCGGGGGCATGGCGGTCATCAGGGGAACCGAGATCATGTAGGGCCAGAGGCCGAAGGTCACCTCGGGGATGCCGAACACCGCCTTCTCGCTCGCCACGATGAAGTCGCAGGCGGCGGCCAGGCCGAAACCGCCGGCAAGCGCATAGCCCTGCACCCGCGCCACGGTGGGTTTGCCCAGTTCCCACAGGTCGCGAAACAGCCCGGCCAGATTACTGCGCCCCCGATGCGAATCGAAGGCGTCGGGCGGTGCCTCGCCCATCTGGCGCAGGTCGCCGCCGGCGCAGAAGGCGCGGTCGCCCGCCCCGGCCAGGACAAGAACCCGGACCCGGGGATCGGCCTTCACCTCGGCCACGGCCGCCCGCAATTGCGCAAGCACCTCGTTGGACAAGGCGTTGCGCTGGTCGGGCCGGTTGATCTTGACCGTAGCCCGCGATCCGTCGCGGTCGAGCAGAACCGGCGCATTGTCTTGGTTCATCGCTGATCCCCTCCCTCTCTCGGGCCGGCATAGCATGACCGCACCACAATTATCAACATCAGTGTTGACAGCGTGTCGGGCTCCGCTACTTTGGCCGGCGGATTTGCACGGATGGCGGGGAATGACCGAAAACACGACGCTCAGCGGGGCCTTGCGCCACATCGACGCCGCAGCTATCGCGCGGGGTCTGGCTTCGGTCAGGGAATTCCGGCCGGTCTCGCTCGGCCTGCCCATCGCGCATGGCAAGGGACCGATCGCGCCGCTGCGCACACCGACCCAGCATTTCATGCGGCGGGACGGCGGCGACTATGCCATCGGCGCCAGATCCGAGACCGGGGGCTTCGGCTTTTCCGATGACGTGATCCTGATGTCGACCCACGGGACTACCCATGTCGACGCGCTCTGCCACGTCTTCTGCGGAGGGGTGATGTTCGGCGGTATCCCGGCGTCCGAGGTCAGCAGCTTCGGCGCCCGGCAACTGGGGGCCGAGACGCTGCCCCCCGTCGCCACCCGCGCCATCGTGGTGGATGCGGTGCCGCCCGGGCGCGACTGGCTGGACCCGGGCGAGGCGGTATCGGCCCAGCGGTTGCAGACGCTCATCGCCGGGGCCGGGCTGCGGGTCGAGCCCGGCGATGCGCTGATCGTGCGCACCGGATCGATCAGGGCCTTCCGCGAGAACGAAGACCATTCGCGCGCCTGGCCCGGCCTGAGCGTCGATTGCGTCGACTGGGTGCGCGACAGCGGCATCGCGATCCTCGGCGCGGACAACATGGCGGTCGAGGTGGTGCCGTCGGGAAATCCCGCAAGTGCCACGCCGCTGCATGTGGCGCTGATGCGTGACGAAGGTGTGCTGTTCGTCGAGCTGCTCGATCTCGAGGAAGTCGCCGGCCGCACCTTCGCGGCGATGTTCGTCCTGAGCCCGCTGCGGATCGTCGGCGGTACGGCGAGCCCGGTCGCGCCGCTCCTGCTGCTCTGATCCATCCGGCGGTTCGCAAGTCGAGGGCCGCCGCGTCATCCACGCGGCGGCTCCGAACGCATCGGGGCGGGCCTGCGCCCGCCCGCCCCTGTCCTCATTCGATGACGAACGCCACGCCCGGCGTCGCGGGCTCCATCCAGGGGCCCGAGTCGATCCGGACGACCTCGCGCACCGAAAGCCCGCCGGGGGCGGCCGCATCGGCGCCGAAGTTGAGGAAGGTCATCTCCCCGATATAAGTGTGGTCCTCTTCCCGGAACAGGATCGGCCCCGCGGCACCCATGGGCGAGCCCGCCTCGAGCGCGGCGATGACGGCCGCCGTCTCCTCCGATCCGGCGCGGGTCAGCGCCTCGGCCAGCGCGATCACCGCGTCATGCGCCAGCGCGATGAAACCGAACGGATATTCCGTCCCTGTCCGCTCCACCGCCGCGGCATGGACCTCTTGCGAAACCGGGTTGCCGTCGTCTTGGGCATACCAGTAGTAGGGCGTCCAGACCGACTGCGGAACCGCATCGGCGATGGTCATCATCGAGTTGAGATTGGCCGACACATCCGCGAACACCTGCACGTTCCGGTCGAGACCGAAGGCGCGGGCCTGCGTGTAGAAGGTCAGGCTGTCGGACCCCACGAGCGAATTGACGACGCCGCTCGCGCCCGAACCGGTGATCTGCGCGATCTGCGCGCGGAAGTCGCCCGCCCCGGCCTTGGTCAGCACCATTTCCTGGATCGTGATCTCGCGTCCGGCCTCGGCATGGGCCGCCCGGAGCGCGTTCTGGAAGACGTTGGTCAGGTCGATATTGGCCTGCTGGTCGGAGGTGATGGCGATCCAGTTCGTCACCTCGGGCGCCTTCTCGGCCAGGACGCGGCCAAGGCCGGTGAAGACCGGGATCGAGGTCAGTTGCAGGCGGAACACGTTGTCGTTGTAGTTCTCGTGCGTGATCGAGAGGTTGTTCGGTCCGGCGGCAACGAGGATGTTGTCGGTGTCCTTGAAGAGCGGCCCTAGCGCCACGACCGTCCCCGAGATCGGCCCGGCGATGAAATAGCGGATGCCCTGGCCCAGCAGGTCGCGATAGGCGGCGACCGTTGCATCGGCCGAACCCTGGTCGTCGCGCAGCACGATCTCGACCGGGCGGCCGTTGATTCCGCCCGCAGCATTGATGCGCGCCGCCGCGATCTCGGTGCCGATCTGGTTGGCCTCACCGTAGATCTGCGCGAAGCCCGACAGCGAGGTGATGACCCCGATGCGGATCGGCTCGCCCTGGGCAAGGGCAAGACGCGGCAGCGCGGCCGTTCCAGCGAAAAGCGCGGCCATGCTGACCGTCAGCCGCCGTCTCGTGATGTTCATCCGGTTCCTCCCTGTGTTGAGGTCTGGTTCATTGGCAGGTCCGCCTCCTCGCGAATCCTGCGGGCGGCGGGGCTCAACTGACCGAAAACCCGCCATCGACCGGCAAGGCGACGCCGGTGACATAGCTGGCCAGATCCGAGGCGAGGAAAGCCACCGGACCCGCCATTTCGTCGGGCGCGCCGAAGCGGGCCATGGAAATCGTGGACATGTAGAAGGCGCGCCGCTCGGCGCTCATGTAATCCGTCATCGGCGTCTGGAAGGCACCCGGCACCACCGCATTGACGCGGATTCCGTCCGGGGCGAGTTCGCGCGACAGCGACCGGGTCAGCGCCAGCACCCCGGCCTTGGCTGCCGCATAGCCCGAGAAGGTGCCCAGCGAAAAGAACGCCGCGATTGAGGCCGTATTGACGATCGCGCCACACGTTTCGCGCAATTGCGGCAGAAAGGCGCGGATCGGCAGCATGGTGCCATCGAGGTTGACCCGCAGAACATCCGACCAGTTCCGTTCGAAATCCGGGTCGTCCATCGTGCCCTGCCGCAGGATCGCCGCGTTGTTGACCAAGACATGTAACGGGCCGGAGCGTTCGCGCACCTGACCCGCAGCCCGTGCGCAGGATCGCGCATCGGCGACATCGACCTCCAACGCCCAGGCCGGAAGGTTTTCGGCGCGGATCGCCGCAGCGGTCTCCTCGGCCGCGGGCAGGTTCAGGTCGGCGATCACAACCTCGGCCCCCAGCCGCGCGAGGCCATGGGCCACGGCGGCGCCATTGCCCTGCGCCGCTCCGGTCACCAGGATCGTTCTCCCCGCCAGCATGGCACCTCCCCGACACGAACCCGGGCGCCCATCCTGCGAATGGTCCCGACGATTCTGCTCCCCCGTGGCCGATCCTAGTCAACGCCAGCGATGACTGTCAACATATATGTTGACAACACGCGCGCCGACAGCCGATCTCCGGCCGTCGCCGCAGTGGACCCGCCGGAAGACAGAACGCTGCGATCAGCCCGCTGCAGATGGCGCCGCGTAGATCCCGCCCAGGATCATGTCGGCGAAACCGTCGGCGATGGCCTCGGGCGGGAGGGCGCCGCCCGGCTTGAGCCAACGGTGCGCCCAGTTCACCGTGCCGACCACGCCCATGGTGGTGACCCCTACAGGCAGGGGCAGGCGGAAGGTGCCCTCCTCGACCCCTTGGACAAGTATCGAACGGATCGCCTCGTAGTACCGGCGAGACCATTCCAGCGTCTCGGTTACCCAGGCATCCCCGCTCGCCGCGACGGTCGAGAAATTCTCCTGAAGGAACACATGCATGTAAGGATAGGATTCGGCATAGCTGCACATCACCGCACGAAAGGCCGCGCGCAGTTTGGCATCGGCGGGCTCGTCGCGCGCGACGCTGGCCTCGGCGGTGGTGACGCTGTTCAGCCCGACATCGCGCACGACCTCGCGGAACAGTTCCTGCTTGGAACCGAAGTAGTAATACAGGCTCGCCCGGTCGGTGTTCAGCTTTTCCGCGATATGGCTGAGCGTCGTGGCATCGTATCCGCGTTCCTGAAAGGTCTGCGCAGCAGCGTCGACGATGGCCTTGCGGCGCTCCTGGTAGAAGACGCTGCTGGTGTCCGCATTCGCCGCACGCCGTTTGCCGATATTCGTCTGCTGCGCCATCTTTCCCTCGCTTCGGTCACCCGGTCGTGGCGGTCCCGCGGCAGAGCCATCGACCGGTGCCCTTTTCCCCCTCCACGGGCCGCAACGCAACAGGGCTGTCGATCACGGGGTCGCCCGGCTCGTCCTGGAGGCAGGCCAGCCTGACGCCCGGGGCGCCGTCGATGGCGACGATCACGACGACATAGGGCAGCGCCGCCACCGGTTCCCCGCCGAAGGCGCGGTGGACCCGGGTCCAGCTGTGGACGGCGCCACGGGCCGGCACCTCCTCCATCCGCATGTTGCTTGCGCCGCAGGCCCGGCAGGCGGGCATCGGATACCAGTTCCATGCGCCGCAGGCGGCGCAACGCGGGAAAGCCAGCCGTCCCGCGGCGGTCGCCTCGGTCCAGAGCGCGAGAAGATCGGAGGTGGTCATGCCGCCAGCCTTTCCAGGATCAGCGCCGCAAACTGCCGCCCCGGTCCGGCGCCGACGAAGCCCAGCCGCGCCCCCGCGACCTGCCGCGCATCGGCGGCATGGCGCAACTGGCTGACCACTTCGGCCACATGATTGATGCCGAGGAGATAGCCATGGCTCATCAGCCCGCCATGGGTGTTGACCGGCAGCGGGCCGTCATGGCGCAGGCCGCCGCGCCGCAGCAGGTCCAGCGTGCCGCCGGGCCGGCAGAAGCCCAACGCCTCGATCTGCATCGGCAGGGCGATGGAGAAGCAGTCGTAGATCCCCAGCACATCCATGTCCGCCGGGGCAAGGCCGGCCTTTGCGAAGGCCCCCGCCCCGGCGCGGCGAGCGGCAGGCAGATCGGGCAGCCATGGGCTTTGCGTATAGAAATCCGCGTCGGTGATCGGGTCGACGGCATAATCCCAGGCCCGCACCGCAACGCCGCTGTCGCCCCCGGTCACGACCAGCGCCACGGCGCCGTCGCTGAGCAGCGAGCAATCGGCCATGCGCAGCGGATCAGCGACGGGCGAGCTGGCACGGTAGCTGTCCAGATCGGGCACGGGCTTGCGCAACTGCGCCGCGGGGTGCAGTGCCCCGTGGGCGCGGGCGGTCGAGACCAGGCGGAACAGCAACTCCTCCAGTTGCGCCGGGGTAAGGCCGTGAACATGGGCATAGCGATGCGCCGCCACCGCAAAATACAGCGGCGGCCCGGTGAACCCGGTGGGATCCTCGATCAGGTGCTTCGCCTCCATCCTGCTGTGATAGCTGGTCGGCCCCGCGCTGGCCGAACCCCAGCCGGTCGCGAACCAGGTCAGCACCGCCCGCGCCTCGCCTCTCCGCACCATGTCGGCCGCCATCCCGATGGCGGCGACGATCCCGGCGCCCACCGGGGTGGACAGTGCCGACCGGCGCAACCCGGTCAGCCCTGCGGCCACCGCGATGCGGTCAAGCGCCGCGACCCCGGGGGTGAGCGTGCTTTCGGTCACCACCGCGTCGATGTCAGCCGGCCGCAGACCGGCATCGGACAGGGCGCCCCTGATAGCCTTCAGGATCAGGATTTCCACATCGTCCGGGCTGCGCCGCACCGGCGCGACTTCGCCCAGACCCGCTATGATCGGCCTGTCCCCCACCAGAGATAGCTCCCCCGCTTCCTTGTCCGCCAAGGTATCGCCTCAGCAGAATGTCGTCAACAAATACGTTGACGACCACGGGCGCCTGTCGCAATAAGGTGCCGGACCGGGAGGGCGTCATGCACAGAGAGATCATCAGATTTACCGGCGCAGGCGGCCTTCCGATCGTGGCCGATGCCGCGGGCGTCAGCGGGGCGCCGCCGGCGATCCTTCTTCACGGCGGCGGGCAGACGCGAGGAAGCTGGCGCGAAACCATCGACGTCATGGCGGAACTCGGCTTTCGCACCTATGCCCCCGACGCGCGCGGGCATGGCGAAAGCGGACGCAGCCCCGACCGGCGCTATCCGATCGGCCTTTTCGCCGACGACCTGCGGGCCATCGTCGCATCCGTGACACGCGACAGGCCGCCGGTGCTCATCGGCGCATCGCTGGGCGGGATCACCTCGCTTCTGGCGGCGGGCGAGGGCGGGCCGAAGGTGGCGCGGGCGCTGGTGCTGGTCGATGTCGCGGTCACCACCAATCCCTATGGCGTGAAGCAGATCCACGATTTCATGCGCGCCAATCCCGAAGGCTTCGCCAGCATCGATGAGGCCGCCGAGGCCGTGGCGCGGTATGCCACCGACCGCCCGCGCCCGCGCAGCAATGCCGGGCTCGAGCGCAACCTGCGCCTGCGCGACGGGCGCTGGTTCTGGCACTGGGATCCGGCGTTTCTGGATACGTTCCACCCGACGCAGATGGCCGCCCGCGACCGGCTGCGCGATGCGGCCCGCGCCCTGAGGGTGCCCGTCCTGCTGATCCACGCGGCGAACTCGAACGTGGTCACACCGGATGAGGTGGCCGAGCTTCAGGATCTTGTGCCGCAGGTCGAATATGTCCGCGTCGAGGGGGCCGGGCACATGGTCGTCGGCGACCGCAACAGCGATTTCAACCGCGCGATCCTCGACTTTCTGGCCCGGCACCGCCTGCCGGGGCCGGCGTGATCGCCCAACCGACCGACAGGAGGTCATAGCCCGTGATCGACTTTGAACCGACCGGCCTCGACATGACGGAGGACCGCCGCCAGATCCGCGAGTCCGTCAAGGGACTTTGCGCGCCCTTCGGCGACGACTACTGGCTGGAGAAGGACCGCAAGCACGAATTCCCTCACGAATTCCGCGCCGCCGTCGCAGCCGAGGGCTGGTTGGGCATCACCATGCCCGAAGAATATGGCGGCGCCGGGCTGGGCGTGACCGAGGCCGCGTTGGTCATGCAGACCGTGGCACAGTCGGGCGGGGCGATCTCGGCCTGTTCGACCTTCCATATCAATCTCTTCGGGCCCCATCCGGTGGTGGTCCACGGCACCGAGGAACAGCGCCGCCGCATCTTGCCACCGCTGATCGAGGGCAAGGACATCGTGGCATTCGGTGTCACCGAACCCGACGCCGGCCTCGACACCACCCGGATCACCACGCGCGCGGTGCGCGACGGCGACCGCTACATCGTCAACGGACAGAAGGTCTGGACCACGACCGCGCTGGAGGCCAACAAGATCCTGCTCTTGACCCGCACCACGCCGCGCGAGGAGGCCGCGTCGCGCACCCAGGGGATGACGCTGTTCTACACCGATCTCGACCGCGCCCATGTCGAGGTGCAGCCGATCGAGAAGCTCGGCCGCAATGCGGTGGATTCCAACGTCACCTTTTATCGTGACCTGCCGGTCCCGGTCGAACACCGCATCGGCGCCGAGGGCGAGGGGTTCCGGCTGCTGCTGGACAGTCTCAACCCCGAACGGATCATCGTGGCGGCGGAATGCATCGGCGTGGCGCGCCGCGCCTTGGCCAAGGCGGTCGAATATGCCGGAGTGCGCAATGTCTTTGGCCGGCCCATCGGCAAGAACCAGTCGATCCAGCATCCGCTGGCCGAAAGCTGGATGGCGCTCGAGGCTGCGGACATGATGGTCTGGAAGGCCGCCGCGCTTTACGACGCGGGCAGGCCCTGCGGCGCCGAGGCGAACGCGGCCAAGTTCCTGGCCGCAGATGCCGCCTTCGACGCCTGCGACCGCGCCGTGCGCACCCATGGCGGCATGGGCTATTCCAGGGAATTCCACGTCGAGCGCTACCTGCGCGAGATCATGCTGCCCCGCATCGCACCGGTCAGCCGCGAGATGATCATGAACTTCGTCGGCGAACGCGTGCTGGGCCTGCCCAGGAGCTATTGACGCATGCCCCGGCGGTCACCCCGCACCCCCGGCCCCCCCAACACCGCCCGATGCATCGCGACAAGACGACGGGCACGCCGCAGCATCGGTTCGTCCACCATCTCGCCCTCGAACAGCACGGCCCCGCCCTGCCCTGCCTGTTCCAGCATCCGTTCCGCCCGCGCCACATCTTCGGCCGGGGGTGCGTAGGCGGCGCGGATCGGCGCGACCTGCGCGGGATGGATGGCGAATTTCGCCCGGAACCCCAGCATCGCACCCGACGCCGCATCTGCCGCGATCACCGCGGGATCGCGCAATTCGGCCGTCACCGTGTCGATCGCAGCCTTGCCATGGGCGGCGGCGGCGATCAGCAGCCGGTCGCGGATATGCGCGAAGGGCGACAGAAGCACGCCCTGCCCGTCGCGCACCGCCCGCGCGCCCATGTCGGCGGCCAGATCATAAGGCCCCCAGCTCACGGCGGCCACGGCGGGATGGGCGCAGATCTCTTCCAGCGCCAGCGCGCCGCGCGCGGTCTCGACCGATGCGATCAGCGCCGCGTCGGTCAACGCGGCAACGGTGGCGATTTCCTGCGCCGTTTCCGTCTTGGGCAACAGGAGGAGCCGCGCGCCGGCGGCGGCGAGCGCCACGATATCGGCGCGGCCGCGTTCGCTCGTAGGCAGGTTCGGGCGCACCGCCGCCCGGCCGCCACGCGACAGGAAATCGCAGACCGCCATGCGCGCCTCGTCCCGCCGGGGCGCGGCCACGCCGTCCTCAAGGTCGAGCACGGCCATGTCGGCCGCGGCGACGGCCTTGTCGAAACGCTCCGGCCGGTCGCCGGGGCAGAACAGCAGCGCGGGGCCGGTCTCGGCAAAGGGATCGGTCATGGTCTACCTCAACGCATGCGCGGCGCGTTCCAGCGCCTCGCGGTGGTCGGGATGGGCGATAGCGGCCAGAGCATTTGCGCGTTCGTTCACGGTGAGCCCGCGCAGGTCGGCCGCGCCGTGTTCCGTCACCACCACCTGCACCAGCGAACGCGGCACGGTCACGGGGCCTGCCCCCAGCATGGGCACCAGCCGCGACTTGCCCTTCGCGGTGACGGAATTCAGCGCGATGACCGACAGATTGCCCTCGAACTGGGCTGCCATGCCGAAATCCATCGACCCGCCGATGGCGCCGGCCTGCCTTCCGTCCAGCCATTCGGAATTGACCTGCCCGAACAGATCCATTTCCAGCGCCGAGTTGACGGACACGAACTGCCCGCGCCCCATCAACGCCTCGGGCGCATGGGTCGCCGCCGCGCCGGTGACGAACAGGCGGTCGTTCTCGTGCGACCAGCGGTAAAGATCTTCGGTGCCCAGAACCTCGCCGATCACGGCGCGCGGTCCCGGCCCGTCGCAACAGGCGCTGTCCAGCAAGACGCGGGCCGGATCCGTCACCTGCGACAGCACCCGCAGGCCGCGCGCGCCGCGGTCGATCAGCCCTTCGAGCATGGCGCTGGGAATCGCGCCGATGCCGAACTGCAACCATGCGCCATCCGGCACCCATTCGGCGGCGGCCTGGCCGATCCGGCGTTCGACCTCGCCCGCGGCGCGATTCGGGAAGGGGATCAGGCCGTGATCGCCCCGCACCAGAATGTCGATCTCCGACGCATGGACGCGCGCGTCGCCGCAGGTGCGCGGCATGGCGGCGTTCACCTCGGCGATGATCCGGCGCGCGCCGCGCACCATCGGCAGATGCTGGCTGGCCGAGATGCCCAGCGAATGGAACCCCTCGGCATCGGCCTCGCTGACCTGCACGATGGCGAGGTCGAGTACGCCGGATTCCAGGTAGCGCGCGGTCTGCGTCCAGTTCATCGGCAGGTAATCGGCGACCACATCGCGCATCTCGCCGCTCATCAGGGTGCCGGGCATGAACCAGGTGCGCAGGCGGAACGGGCTGTCGGGGCCCTTCAGGAACGGATAGCCCGTCAACATCATGCCCGCGACCAGGGTGACATCGCGCAGCCGGTCGGCCCGCGACCACAGTTCGGCCGTCAGGCTGACGGGTTCCGCGCCCACATGGCCGATGCCGACCGTCATCCCGGATCTCACCTCGTCGATCGCATCCGCCGCCGAACGCCATTCCGTCATCTGCGCCCCCGTCAAGGCCCCGTCAACTTGCGGCAGGCTCGCAGCAACTGCGCACTATGTCAACACAAGCGTTGACGATTGGCGCCGCGTGCGGCTAAACCCATTTAAGGAAGTGGAGGAGCCGATTTTGACACCAGACCTTTCCGGCCTGACCGCCATCGTCACCGGGGCATCGGGCGGGCTGGGCCGCCATTTCGCCCAGGTCCTGGCGCGCTACGGCGCGGCCGTGACCGTCGGGGCGCGGCGGGCCGAGGCGGTGGCCGAAACTGTCGCGCTCATTTCCGACGCGGGCGGCATCGCGCGGGGCGCCGCGCTGGACGTTCGCGATGGCGACAGCGTGGCCGCCGCCTTTGCCGGTCCAGCCTTCGACATCGTTGTCAACAACGCGGGCGTGACCCACGACGGCCCGGCGCTGAATACCGCCCCGGCGGACTGGGAGCGCGTCCTCGACACCGACCTGAGCGGCATATTCCGCGTGGCCCGAGCGGCCGGCGCGGCGCTGCTGCGCGACGGCAAGGGCGGCAGCATAGTCAATGTCGCCTCGATACTCGGGCTGCGGGTGGCGGGCAATGTCGCCGCCTACGCGACCGCGAAGGCCGGAGTCGTGCAACTGACGCGCTGCCTCGCGCTCGAATGGGCGCGCCATGGCATCCGGGTCAACGCGCTTTGCCCCGGCTATATCCAGACCGACCTCAATCGCGACTTCTTCGCCTCCGAGGCCGGGCAGGCGCTGATCCGCCGCATCCCGCAACGCCGTCTCGGGCAGCCCGCCGATCTGGACGGGCCGCTGCTGCTGCTCGCCTCGCAGGCAGGCGCCTTCATGACCGGAACCGAGATCGTCGCCGATGGCGGCCATCTCGTCTCCTCGCTCTAGGACCGACCGGTGGACTTCACCCTTTCCCCCCGCATCGAGGATTTCCGCCGCCGCATCGCCCGGTTTGTCGCGGACGAGATCCTGCCGGTCGAGGCCGATCGCGCCAGCTACGACGACCACGACAACATCCGGCCCGCGCCGCTTGCGGCGCTGCGCGAGAAAGCCCGAGCCGAAGGGCTGTGGTGCCTGCAACTGAAGCCCGAGACCGGCGGTCAGGGTCTGGGCAAGGTCGGCATGGCGGCCTGCTATGAAGAGATGAACCGCTCGATCTTCGGTCCGGTCGTGTTCAATTCGGCCGCGCCGGACGACGGCAACATGATGGTGCTGGAACGGGCCGCCACGCCCGCACAGAAGGACCGCTGGCTGAAACCCATCGTTGATGGTCAGGTTCGGTCGTCCTTCGTGATGACCGAACCGCATCCGGGCAGCGGGTCGGATCCCGGCATGATGCTGACCCGGGCTGAACGCCGCGGCGACCGCTATGTCGTCCACGGCCGCAAGTGGTTCATCACCGGGGCGGGCGAGGCGCGGCATTTCATCCTGATGGCCCGCACCTCGGACGATCCGCGCCGGGGACTGACGGCTTTCCTGTTCGACCGCGACCAGCCCGGATGGCGGATCGACCGGCGCATTCCGATCATGGGGCCGGAAGAGCATGGCGGCCATTGCGAGCTCGTGTTCGACGGGCTGGAGGTGCCGGTGGAAGACGTGCTGATGTCCGAGGGCGACGGGCTGAAGATCACCCAGATGCGCCTTGGCCCCGCGCGGCTGACCCATTGCATGCGCTGGCTGGGCTTGTCGAAACGCTGCGTCGAGATCGCGACCTCCTATGCGGCCGAGCGCCACGGTTTCGACGTCAGGCTCGCCGACCGCGAGAGCATCCGCATGATGCTGGGCGATCTGGCCATGCAGATCGAGGTCGGTCGCCTTCTGGTGATGAAGGCGGCATGGGCGCTGGACCGCGGCGAGTTTGCCCGCAAGGAGGTGTCCATGGCCAAGGTCCATGTCGCCAACCTGCTGCACAAGGCCGCCGACGTGGCGATCCAGATCAACGGCGCGCGCGGTTACTCGCGGGACACCCCGCTGGAGTGGATCTACCGCTACGCCCGGCAGGCGCGGCTGGTCGACGGCGCGGACGAGGTGCATCGCATGGTGCTCGACCGGCACCTCGCCGCCGAAGGGCGCGGCTTCTGGACCTGGGATGTGACGGGGAACGCGGCGGAATGAACGCCGATTTCGATCCCGCCCGCCTGCGCGCCTTCCTTGACGCGGAATTCGGCCCGCAGGCGGATTTCGCGCTGGACCGGGTCGGCGGGGGCCAGTCGAACCCGACCTATTTCGTGACCCATGGTCCGGCGCGCATGGTGCTGCGCAAGCAGCCGAACGGGCCGATCCTGCCCGGCGCCCATGCGGTGGACCGGGAATACCGGGTGCTAGGCAGCCTGCATCCCGCCGGCCTGCCGGTGCCGCGTCCGATCCTGTTCCATGCCGATCCGGCGCTTCTCGGCGCGTCTTTCTATCTGATGGAGCGGGTGGAGGGCCGGGTGTTCCACGATGCCGCCCTGCGCGACGCCCCGGTGGCGGAGCGTCGCGCGATCTGGATGGGCCTTGCCGATGCGATGGCTGCGATGCACGCCGTCCAGCCCGGTGAGGTCGGTCTCGGCGATTTCGGCCGCCCGGGCAATTATTTCGAGCGCCAGATCGCGCGCTGGACAAGGCAATGGCGCGCCTCCGCCGGTGAACCGGAGCCCGAGATCGACCGGCTGGCCGAATGGCTGCCCGCGCATCTGCCGCCGGACGACGGTGCGGTCGGCATCGCGCATGGCGATTTCCGCATGGGCAACATGCTGTTCCACCCGACCGAACCGCGCGTGGTCGCGATCCTCGACTGGGAACTGACGACGCTGGGCCATCCGCTGGCCGATCTGGGGTTCTGCTGCATGGCCTGGCACAGCGCACCCGAGGAATACGGCGGCCTTCTCGGCCTCGACCTTGCCGCCGAGAGGCTGCCGGACGAGGCGGACTTCGTCGCGCGCTACATGGCGGCGCGGCCGGACAGCGGGCCGCTCTTGCCGTTCCACGTCATCTTCGCGCTGTTCCGGTTCGCGGTGATTTTCGTCGGCATCGCGGACCGGGCGCGGGCGGGCAATGCCGCCGCCGCCGACGCGGCCCGCGTCGGCCCGCTGGCCCGGCGCTTTGCCATCCGTGCCGGCGAGATCATCGACGGCATCCCCCATTCCTGAGGCTCATTCCCGAGGAAGCGTCCCATGTCACGCCGCAAGACGATCATCACCTGCGCCATCACCGGCGCCATCCATACGCCCACCATGTCGGACGCGCTGCCCTACCGGGCCGAGGATATCGCCGATCAGGCCATCGCCGCGGCCGAGGCGGGGGCGGCGATCCTGCACCTGCACGCCCGCAACCCCGCCGACGGGTCGATCAGCATGGACCCCGCCGATTTCGCCCGCTTCCTGCCGGTCATCAGGCAACGGACCGATGCGGTCATCAACATCTCGACCGGCGGGTCGATGCAAAGCACGATCCAGACCCGGCTCGCGCCCGCCCTCGCGGCATCGCCCGAGATGTGCAGCCTGAACATGGGGTCGATGAACTTTTCCTTCCATCCGCTGGCCGACCGCTACACGGAGTGGAAATTTCCCTGGGAAGAGGACTACGTGCGGGGATCGAAGAATTTCATCTTCCGCAACACCTTCGGCGACATCGAGGAGGTGGCGCGCACGCTCGACCCGCATCAGGTGAAATACGAACATGAAATCTACGATGTGGGCCATCTCTACAATCTGAAGTTCTGTCTGGATCAGGGCCTGTTCCGGACACCGATCTTCCTGCAATTCGTGATGGGCATCCTTGGCGGCATCGGCGCGGATGTGGAGAACCTGGTGTTTCTCAAGCGCACCGCCGACAAGCTGTTCGGCGACGGCTATCGCTGGTCGGTGCTGGGCGCCGGGGCGGCGCAGATGCCACTTGCCGCCGCCGCCGTGCAGATGGGCGGTCATGTGCGCGTGGGGCTCGAGGATTCGCTCTATATCGCCCGCGGCAGGCTTGCGGAGTCGAATGCCGAACAGGTGGCGAAGGTGCGCCGCATCCTCGAAGACCTCGGCCACGAGATCGCAACCCCGGACGAAGCGCGCGGCATCCTGGGGCTCAAGGGCGGCGACCGGGTGGCGTTCTGAACCATGAAAAGCTGCCGCACGGATACCGCGCGGCAGCCGGTCGCGCCGGAAGAGCTCCGGCGGGAGAACCTCAGGCGCGCGCGACCAGCGGCATTTCCGCCTGGTCGGGCAGGATGCCGAGCAAGTCCGCCTTGATCTCGAGCGCGAGATAGCGCGAGTTCAGCCGCGCGTCGATCAGCGCACCGCCCATGACCCAGAACCCGTCCTGCGGCGTAGGTCGCCACATGCCACGCATCTCCCAATCCTCGTCGAAACCCCAGATGGGGCCTACCTTCTCGGCGATCTCGTCGCCGACCAGCCTGCGGATGCCTTCCTGCATGTTGCGGAACCCGGTGGCCAGAACTACCAGATCCAGCGGCCGGACGCTGCCGTCCTTCATCAGCAAGCCCTCGGGCACGAACCGCTCGGCATCGCGGTGCTGGACCACGCCGACCTTGCCTTCGATGATGAGTTCCGAGCAGCCGACGTTGATGTAGTAACCGCCCTCGCCGCGCAGATACATCATGTGGAAGCCGGTGTCGTCGGGACCGTAGCAGGTTTCGAACCCGGCCTTGTTCAGCGCCTCGATCATCGGGCGGTCCTGTTCGGCGTGGCGGCGGGTCATGAACCGATAGGTGTCGAAGAGCACGTCATAGGGCAGCGCCGAGGTCACGAGATCCATGTCGTCGACAGAGGGCCCCTCGGAATAGATCTTGAATACCGAGATCGCCGAGGGTTCGAGACTGACCACGCAGGTCGGGCTGCGCTGGTAGAGCGCCACCGAGGCCGCGCCGTTGACATGCAGATCCTGCGCCACGTCATGGGCGCTGTTGCCGGTGCCGACGACAAGGCAGTTCTTGCCCGTATAGGCCGCGCCGCGGGTGTAGTCGCCGGAATGGCAGACCTCGCCGGCGAAATCCTCGAGACCCGGCATCGTGACCTTGTTGGGGATCGACCCGGACACGCCGATGGCGGCGACGAGATGCCTGCAACGGATGGTCCGCTCCTCGCCCTCGTGGCGGATGCGGGCAGTCCACATCCGCGCCGCGCCATCCCATTCCGAGGACAGAAGCTCGGTCAAGGTCCAGACGTTCAGCTCCAGCGCCTCGGCGTAATATTCCAGCCAGCCCGCCAGCCGGTCCTTCGACAGCCAGGTCGGCCAGGTCTCGGGGAAGGGCATATAGGGCATGTGGTTGGCGGTGGTCTCGTTGTGCAGCGTCAGCGAATGGTAGCGGTTGCGCCAGACATCGCCGATGCGCGGCGTCTTCTCGATCACCAGCGTGTCCACATCCATCTGCCCCAGACGCGCGGCCAAGATAAGCCCGGCATGGCCGGCGCCGACGATCAGCACCTCCGGGTCGCGGTCGGCATAGGCCCGGGCGGCGGCGCGGTCGTCGGTCCAGTTGGTGGCCCGCGTGTTCATCGCATATTCGTTGCCGCTGGGCCGGTTGCGACCGATCTTCTCGGGGTGACCGTGCAGGTTCTGCAAGGCGGTCAGCAAGAGCCAGGCGCGCCACTCCCCGGGACGGGCCAGATCCGGGACCAGCCGGACAAAGCAGGACGCCCGGCCGATCCGCGTGTCGAAGTCGAAAAACCCCTCCACCACCGTGCGGCCCATCCGGCGCATCAGCCGCGGCGCGGCGCGGCCTTCGGAAGGGCGGAGCCTTTCGGCCCCGAACCGGGGCACCGCCGCGCTCAGGGCCTCCGCGATCCGCGCCGGCCCGGAGAACACCCGATGCTCCCACGTCAGCGACAGGACATCCTTCCAGCTTGCCTCCTCCACGAACAGATCGCCGATACCGCCCGCCTCGCCCGAGACGAGGGCATCGGCAAAGCGCGAAAGCCAAGTGCGGAACACGGCATCGGGATCGGCGAGTGCCGGGGCAGACATCTTGGTCACGGCATATCCTCCTGAATGCGGGCCGCTCCGGACCCTTTGCCCTGATCCTGTCCTAGCGGCGCCTCAACCGTCTGTCAACATATGTGTTGACTGATTGCCTGCGTGAGTTTGCTTGGGTCCTTCGCTGTACCGATACGTCCTTGCGTGCAAGGAAATGGCAGTGGAGTCGCGGAACTCCGAAGGCGAGAATGGCGGTGCGAAATTGGTCCACAGCAGCGGCGGCTTGGTGCTGCTGCGCCACCTTTCCCCTTTCTGCGGCAGCAGGAAGGGCGTGAGGACCTACAGCGTGGAACGATATCCGAGAGTTCGCCAGGCTTGCGCAGAAGGGATGAGCCAGTGGAAAGCGGCGCGGGCGTTCAACATTTCGCGTGATACGGTTCGGAGATGAAGGCCTTCTCGGCGCCACCGGGTGCCACACGATCATCAAGGACTGGGGAAGCCCCGGGCGCGATGCCCGCTCGGGCCGGTGAGTTCGCCTCAGCCCGCCGGCTTGGCGAACACGCGCAGGTGCTTGCGCGGCAGCCGCAGCCAGCCTTGCGCCGGCACCTCACGGCTGGAATCCGTTTCAACCCGCAGCGAATGGCCGCCGAGTTCCACCAGATAGAGCGCGCGCGACCCCAGATAGCTGGCGCCGGCCAACCGATAGGGCAGCGCGTTGGCATCGCCCTCCGACGCGCCGAATTCCAGCGTTTCGGGCCGGATGCCCAGCACCGCCTCTCCATCGGGCAGCCCTCGGGGATCGACCTCCACCCAATGCGTCCCGTCGAGCGTCGCGGCACCGGCCTTGAGCATGATCGGCACCAGGTTGCTGGCGCCGACGAAATCGGCAACGAACAGGTCGGCGGGCCGTTCGTAGATGCCCGCGGGCGTGTCGATCTGCGCAACCCTGCCCTGGTTCATCACGATGATCCGGTGGCTCAACGAAAGCGCCTCGGCCTGGTCATCGGTCACATAGGCGTTGCGCCGGGTGCCGGTGCAGTTGCTGATCGGCGAGAAGGATGTCGAGGTCTTCGCTGGCGCGGGTGATCCGCAGCAGGAACGCCGGCCCGGCGGTGCTGACGCTGGACCTGATCTTCGACAGCGACGAAAGCTATCATCTGGTGGGCGGCCGCGGCCGAACGGCTGCGCGCCGAAGTGGCGCGGCGCTATGGCGCAGATCCCGGCGGTGAAGGCCATTCCTATCCGATCGGCCGGGCGCTGAAGATCACCCTGCCCCGCCGGCGCCCCCGGCGATACCGACGCCTATGGCGCGAGCGCTGGACGTGCCGCTGATCATCGGCACCGCCGGCTCCACGGGCACCCGTCCGCATCTGGAGGCGACGCTGGCCATGCTGTGCGAGATCGCGGCCGAGCGGGAGCTGCATTTCCGTCTGGCGGTAATTCCCGCCGACCTGCCGAAGCCGCTGCTGAAGCGGGCGGCGGCCAGTGGGCGGATCAAGCCCCTGCCCGAAACGCCGGAACTGACGGCCGAGGCCATCGAGCAGTCAACCCATATCGTCGGCCAGATGGGGGCCGAGGCGTTTCGCCGCGCGCTTGCCGCCGGCGCGGATGTGATCGTGGCGGGCCGCGCCTGCGATACCGGCATCTTCGCCGCGCTGCCGCAACTTCTGGGCTATGAAAGCGCGCTGTCGACGCATATGCGAATGTGCCTCGCTCTGCTGCGTCCCGGGCGGGCGGGACCCGATGTCTGCGGAACTGGACGACGACGGCTTCGTGCTGGAAAGCATGGGCGAAGGCCGCCGCGCCACGCCGCTTTCGGTTGCTGCGCACAGCCTGTATGAGCAGTCCGACCCCTATCTGATCGTCGAGCCGGAGGGGCATGCCGAAAAGCGCACCCGCGTCAGCGGCGCCCGCTGGGTCAAGGCAGACCGGCCGACCATCAAGATCGAGGCCGCCCGCCGCACCGGCCACCGCACGATCTTCCTGGCCGCCGCCGCCGATCCCCGCTTCATCGCCGCCCGCGACAAGGTGTTCGCCGACATGGCCCGGGTGGTGGGCGATCTGCAGGGCGAGGCGCGCAACGACTACAGCCTGACGTTCCGCGCCTATGGCGAGGACGGGATTTTCCCGCGCCGCGAGGGCTGCGCGCCTCGGAAATCTTCATCCTGGGCGACTGTGTGGCGCCCACCGCAGAGCAGGCGGACGAAGTGATCCGCGCGGCGAAGCAGACCCCGATGCATATCGGCTTTGAAGGCCGGCTATCGACTGCGGGGAACCTGGCCTTCCCCTTCACCCCCACCGACATGCCCGCCGGCCCGGTCTATGAATTCAGCGCCTATCATCTGCTGGAGATCGAAGACCCTGCCCGCTGTTTCCGGTCGCGATTGAAGAGCTCTGACGACCACCCGCTGGTCGACCCCGCTACGCGTGTTCCTGCGCTTTGCAGATCGAGCTTCGCGGTGGCCTTGGAGGTATTCTCACGATCGCTCGCGATGTGAGATGGTTGCGGGGGCTCGCGACCAACGACACTTGCGATTGGTCGAGCGCCAGATCGCCAAGCTCCCAGCCTAACGTAACCTATTCTTCTGGCTTTGAAAATCGCTCTTTGGTGCTCCCTTGTGTGGTAATGGATACGGGTCTAAACTGACCAAGGTAGCGCTAAACATTCAGGCCCACGTCCGCTCGACCAGCTTGTAGCTGGTGCTGCGGCCCCCACCTTCCTCCTTCTCCAGCACACCCCGATCCACCAGGTCCGTGATGTCGCGCAGCGCCGTGTCGGAGGAGACCTTGGTGAGCTTTGCCCATTTCGAGGATGTCAGCTTTCCCTCGAAGCCATCCAGCAGCCGGTTGATCACGGCGCGCTGGCGCGCGCTGAAAGCCTCGCCCGCCACGGCCTCCCAGAAGCGCGCCTTGGGCATCGGCGCCCGGGGCCTCCCGTCTTCCCCACAGCCACGCTCGGGCTCGCCGCCGGTCCTGTCCTGACGTGCAAGGGGCCGACACCGCGACGGGGTGGCAGTGCCCCGCTTCGGTCAGAAACCGCCGCCGTCCACGCTGTAGGTGCTGCCGGTCACGAAGCTGGCCTCGTCGCTCAGCAGGAAGGCGATGACATTCGCGATCTCGTCCGGCGTCGCCATCTTCACCGCTGCCTCCGGCGGGCGTCCTTGCAGCAGGCCCCGGGCCAGCGATTCGCGCAGCATCGGCGTGTCGGTCATGCCGGGGCAGACGGCGTTCACGCGGATGTTGCGGTCGAGGTTCTCGAGCGCGGCCACGCGCGTCAGGCTGAGGACCGCGTTCTTCGACGTGCCGTAACCGGCGGAATTCGGAAAGGTCTTGAGCGCGCCGATCGACGAGAGGTTCACGATCGCGCCGCCATCGCCCTGCACATGCATCCTGCGCAGCGCGGCCTGCATCCCCAGGAACACCCCGCGCAGGTTGACCGCAAGAATCCGGTCGAACTCGGCCACCGGCATCTCGACCAGCGGCAGGCGCTGGCCGAGGATCCCGGCATTGTTGACCAGCCCGTCCAGCCGCCCGAAATGCGCGACCGTCCGCGCGACATAGCCGGCCGCCTCGCCCTCGTCCGCCACGTCGGCGCCAAGGGGCAGGAAGGGCGCGCCGTCCTCGGCCGCGACCGCCCCGGCCACCCGCGCGGGGTCGAGGTCGACGCCCGCCACCCTGCACCCTTCGGCCAGCAGCCGCCGCACGGTGGCGCGGCCGATCCCGCCCGCCGCGCCGGTGACGATCACCACCTTGCCCGCAAGCCCCGCCAATGCCATCGCTTTCCCTCCTACCGCGCCATCAGCGACGGCAGCCATGTGATGATCGGCGGCCAGATCAGCAGGGCCGCCATGATGAAGACCTCGGCCAGCAGGAACCAGCCCACGCCGCGGAAGATGGTGCCCATCGGGATGTCGGGTCCCACCGCGCTCTTGATGATGAACACGTTGAGCCCGATCGGCGGCGTCAGCAGGCCGATCTCCAGCATCTTGACCAGGATCACCCCGACCCAGATCCCGTCGATGCCCATCCGGTGGAAAATCGGCAGCAGGACCGGCAGCGTCAGAAGCAGCACGCCCAGCGGATCGAGGAAACAGCCCAGGATCAGGTAGATCAGGCAGGCGATCAGCACGATGACCATCGGGCTGTCGGTCAGGCTGGCCAGGGCCCCGGCCAAGTATTGCGGCATCCCGGTCAGCGCCAGGAACTGGGTGAGCAGGGTGGCGCCGACGGCGATCAGCAGGAT
>JBBCJM010000147.1:0-22382 GCA_037190175.1 Paracoccaceae bacterium
TTCATCGCCCTGCCCGGCCTCGACAGCGCAGCGCTGCTCTCCGCGCTCGACCCCGGGGCCGGCCCCGGAACCCCGGGGCTTCCCGCGCGCCCGGTCGCCTTCCGCCGCATCTGGACCCGCCCCGGCGCCGGGCTGGTGGCGCGGGGATAGGGCCGGCCCGCGTCACAAGCGCCGCTTGCCCCATGGCGCGGGCTGACCTAAACCCGCGCCGTTCAAGGGGGCATGAAGGCATGGCGGAACGGGTGGGCGAGGACAGGGAGCCGTCGCGGCGGGTGGGTGCGCTGCGGGGGCTGGTGCCCTTCATGCGGCCCTACCGGCTGGGCTTTGCCGCGGCGCTGGGCGCGCTGATGCTGACCGCCGCGGTCTCGCTGGCCCTGCCCTTGGCGGTGCGCCGGGTGGTGGACGGCTTCGCCGAGGACAATGCCCGCCTGCTGGACCAGTATTTCGGCGCAGCACTCGCCATCGCCGCGCTGCTGGCGCTGGGCACCGGGCTACGCTACTGGCTGGTGACGCAACTGGGCGAGCGGGTGGTGACCGACATCCGCCGCGCGGTCTTCGACCGCGTGCTGGGCCTGTCGCCGGCGTTCTTCGAGCGCATCCTGACCGGCGAGGTCCTGAGCCGGATCACCACCGACACCACGCTGGTGCAGTCGGTGCTGGGCTCTTCCGTCTCGGTCGCGCTGCGCAACTGCCTCTTGCTGATCGGGGGCATGGTGGCGCTCCTGCTGACCTCGCCCAAGCTGACCGGGTTGGTGCTGCTGCTGGTGCCGCTGGTGATCGTGCCGATCGTGGTGATGGGCCGCCGGCTGCGGCGGCTGTCGCGCGAAAACCAGGACTGGATCGCCGCCTCCTCGGGCAATGCCTCCGAGGCGCTGCTGGCGGTGCAGACGGTACAGGCCTTCACGCATGAGGAGGTCAGCCGCGCCGCCTTCGGCCGGGTCAGCGAGGAGGCCTATGCCAGCGCCCGTGCCCGTGTCCGCACCCGGGCGGCGATGACGGTGATCGTGATCTTCCTCGTCTTCACCGGGGTGGTGGGCGTGCTGTGGGTCGGCGCCCGCGACGTGCGCGAGGGCGCGATGTCGGGGGGCGAACTGATCCAGTTCCTGATCTATGCGGTGATGGTGGCGGGGTCGGTGGGCGCGCTCTCCGAGGTCTGGGGCGAGTTGCAGCGCGCCGCGGGCGCCACCGAGCGGCTGGTGGAGCTGCTGACCGCCGAGGATACGGTGCAGGATCCGCCCGCGCCGGCCGCCCTGCCCCGGCCGGTCAGGGGCGAGATCGGCTTCGAGGGGGTAGTGTTCCGCTATCCCGCCCGGCCCGAGGTCTCGGCGCTGGACGGGGTGGACCTGCGCGTGGCCCCGGGCGAGACGGTGGCGCTGGTCGGCCCCTCGGGCGCGGGCAAGACCACCATCCTGCAACTGCTGCTGCGCTTCTACGATCCGCAAGCGGGCCGGGTCACCATCGACGGGCAGGACATCGCCGGGCTCGCCCGCACCGACTTCCGCCGCTCCATCGCGCTGGTGCCGCAGGAGCCGGTGATCTTCGCCGCCTCGGCGCGCGAGAACATCCGCTTCGGCCGCCCCGGCGCCTCGGATGCAGAGGTGGAGCAGGCGGCGCGGGCGGCGGCGGCGCACGATTTCCTGGCCGCGCTGCCGCAGGGCTACGACACCTTCGTGGGCGAGCGCGGGGTGATGCTGTCGGGCGGCCAGCGCCAGCGCATCGCCATCGCCCGCGCCATCCTGCGCGACGCGCCGATCCTGCTGCTGGACGAGGCGACCTCGGCGCTCGACGCCGAGAGCGAGCGCGCGGTGCAGGAGGCGGTGGAGCGGCTGGCGGTCGGGCGCACCACCCTGGTGGTGGCGCATCGCCTCGCCACGGTGAAGCGCGCCGACCGCATCGTGGTGTTCGACAAGGGCCGGATCGTGGCCCAGGGCAGCCACGACGCGCTGGTGGCCGAGGGCGGGCTCTACGCCCGCCTCGCGCGGCTGCAATTCACCGAAGGCGCGCTCTGACGTTGCGTTGAACCGGGGCGGCCCGCGGGGAAGTCCTTGCGGGGCGCGCGCTTTCCCCGCAATCTCGGCACCCATGGCAGAAGCCCCCGGGGGACCGAGGACGGGGGGCTTGCCGCAAGGGGAGGAGAGACCGCCATGGCCGCAGCCGCAGCCTTCGTATCCGTTGCCGACCGCGATGCCATCGAGGCCGCCGCCCCCTGGGCCGAGCGCGACGTGCCGCGCACCATGCACCAGTTCCTGACCCGCACCGCCGCGGCGCATGGGGCCAAGCCGGCGATCAGCTTTCAGCTGCTCTCCGCGCCGGGGTCCAAGGCCGAGACGCTGAGCTGGAACCAGTACCTCTCCCGCGTCACCCAGGCCGCGAACCTGTTCCGCAGCCTCGGCGTGGGGCCCTCGGATACCGTGGCCTATGTGCTGCCCAACTGCACCGAGGCGGCGGTCACCCTGATCGCCGGCATGGTGGCGGGGATCGTGAACCCGATCAACCCGCTGATGGAGCCGGAAAAGATCGCCTCGATCCTGCGCGAGACCAAGGCCAAGGTGGTGGTCACCCTGCGGGCCTTCCCCAAGACCGACCTGGCGCAGAAGGTGGCCGAGGCGGTGAAGCTGGCCCCCGGCGTCACCACCGTGCTGGAGGTGGACCTGAACCGCTATCTCTCGCCGCCGAAAAGCTGGATCGTGCCCTTGGTGCGGCCGAAGAACCCGGTGGAGCACAAGGCGGCCGTGAAGGACTTCAACGCGGAATGCGCCCGCCAGCCGGGCGACCGGCTGAGCTTCGCCGACCCCGAGGACGACCGGGTGGCGGCCTATTTCCACACCGGCGGCACCACCGGGATGCCCAAGGTCGCGCAGCACAAGGTGAACGGCATCATCTACAACGGCTGGCTGGGTGCCACGCTGATGTTCCAGCCCTCGGACGTGGTGATGACGCCCTTGCCGCTCTTCCACGTCTTCGCCGCCTATCCGATCCTGATGTCGATGATCGCGTCCGGCGCGCATGTGGTCTTCCCCACCCCGCAGGGCTACCGGGGCGAGGGGGTGTTCGACAACCTGTGGAAGCTGATCGAACGCTGGAAATGCACCTACCTGATCACCGTGCCCACCGCGCTGTCGGCGCTGATGCAGCGGCCGATCAATGCGGATGTGAGCACCCTGCGCGGCGCCTTCTCGGGCTCCGCCCCCCTGCCCTTGGAACTCTACAAACGGTTCGAGGCCGCGACCGGGGTGCAGATCATCGAGGGCTATGGCCTCACCGAATGCACCTGCCTCGTCTCCTGCAACCCGCCGGAGGGGCAGAAGAAGATCGGCTCGGTCGGCATCCCCTTGCCCTATACCCACGTGCGGATCCTGCACAAGAACGGCGGCGACTTCCGCGAATGCGCGGTGGACGAGGTGGGGGAGATCTGCGTCTCGAACCCCGGCGTCTTCGAGGGCTCGACCTATACCGAGATCGACAAGAACCGCGACCTCTTCGCCGAAGGCCGCTTCCTGCGCACCGGCGACCTCGGCCGGCTGGACGCGGACGGATACCTCTACATCACCGGCCGGGCCAAGGACCTGATCATCCGCGGCGGCCACAACATCGACCCCGCGATCATCGAGGAGGCGCTGATGGGCCATTCCGCGGTGGCCTTCGTGGGCGCCATCGGCCAGCCGGATGCCCATGCGGGCGAACTGCCCTGCGCCTATGTGGAACTGGTCAAGGGCGCCTCGGCCAATGTCGAGGATCTGGCGGCCCATGCCGCGGCGCAGATCGAGGAACGCGCGGCGATCCCCAAGCATATCGAGATCCTGCCCGAACTGCCGAAGACCGCGGTGGGCAAGGTCTTCAAGCCCGACCTGCGCCGGCTGGCCATCGCGCGGGTCTATGACGCGGCGCTGGCCGAGGCGGGGCTGGCCGCGCGGGTGGCCGAGGTGGTCGAGGACAAGAAGCGCGGGCTGGTGGCGATGCTCGAGCGCAAGGGCGAGGTGGACGAAGCCCGCGTGACCGAGGTGCTGGGCGCCTTCGCCAGCCCCTGGTCCTGGCGCTGACCGCAGCCGTCAGAACGGCACGTCGTCGGCCACGCTGGCCGGCCGCACGAAGTCGGCGCGGATGTTCTTGCGCCCGGCCTTGTCGAAATCCACCGTCAGCTTGTTGCCCTCGGCCACCGCGACCTGACCGTAGCCGAACTTGTCGCTGAACACCCGGTCGCCCTCGTCATAGGGCGAGACCGCGCCGGCGTCGATCACCACGTGCCGGCCCTCGCGCGGCTGCGCCACGGGCCGGTTGCCGGCGTTGCGCTGCATCCGCGCCCAGCCGGGGGAGTTGTAGACATCCGCCCGCGCCGCCCTTGTCTCCAGCGCCGAGGCGCCGCCGAAGGGCGCGGCTGCGCCATAGGCCCCGCCGTGCAGGCCGGGGGGCGTCAGCACCTCCACATGGTCCTGCGGCAGTTCATCGATGAAGCGGCTGGGCAGTTGCGATTGCCACTGGCCATAGACCCGGCGGTTGGAGGCGAAGCTGATGGTGCAAAGCCGCTCGGCCCGGGTGATGCCCACATAGGCCAGCCGCCGCTCCTCCTCCAGCCCCTTCAGCCCGCTCTCGTCCATGCTGCGCTGGCTGGGGAAGAGGCCGTCCTCCCACCCCGGCAGGAAGACCACGGGGAATTCCAGCCCCTTGGCCGCGTGCAGCGTCATGACGGTGATCTTCTCCTCCGCCTCCTCGCTGTCGTTGTCCATGATCAGGGCGACGTGTTCCAGGAAGCCCTGCAGGCTGTCGAACTCCTCCAGCGCCTTGACCAGTTCCTTGAGGTTCTCCAGCCGGCCCGGCGCCTCGGGCGTCTTGTCGGCCTGCCACATGGCGATGTAGCCCGACTCCTCCAGGATGGTCTCGGCCAGCCGCACGTGGTTCTCGCGCGGGGCCTCGGGCGGGGTGGCGGCCTCGATCAGCGGGTCGCCGGGCTGCACCACCAGCCGCGCGCCCTCGTGCCAGCGGTCTACCCCGTCGAGGAAGCCGCGCAGCGGGCCGGAGACCCGGGCGGTGAAGCTGCCCGCCGCCAGCATCGCCCGGGCGGCGTCGAAGAGGCTGAGGCCGCGGGCGCGGGCGTTGCGCTGGATCTCCTGCATCCCCTTCTCGCCCAGCCCCCGCTTGGGCAGGTTCGCCACCCGCTCGAAGGCCAGGTCGTCGTCGGGGCTGACCGCCAGGCGGAAATAGGCCATGGCGTCGCGGATCTCCTGCCGTTCGTAGAACCGCGGGCCGCCGACCACCCGGTAGGGCAGGCCGATGGTCAGGAAGCGGTCCTCGAAGGCGCGCATCTGGTGGCTGGCGCGCACCAAGATCGCCATGTGGTCCAGGCTGAAGGGGTCGAGCCCCCGGGTGCCGCGTTGCAGCGCCTCGGCCTCCTCGCCGATCCAGCGCGCCTCCTCCTCGCCGTCCCAATGGCCGATCAGGCGCACCTTCTCGCCCTCCTCGGCCTCGGTCCACAGCGTCTTGCCCAGGCGGCTCTGGTTGGCGGCGATCAGGCCCGAGGCGGCGGCGAGGATATGCGGGGTGGAGCGGTAGTTCTGCTCCAGCCGGATCACCTGCGCCCCGGGAAAGTCGGTCTCGAACCGCAGGATGTTGCCCACCTCGGCCCCCCGCCAGCCGTAGATCGACTGGTCGTCGTCGCCCACGCAGCAGATGTTCCTGTGCGCCTGCGCCAAGAGCCGCAGCCACAGGTACTGCGCCACGTTGGTGTCCTGATACTCGTCCACCAATATATAACGCAGCCAGCGCTGGTACTGCGCCAGCACGTCCGGGTGGGCCTGAAAGATGGTGACCATGTGCAGCAGAAGGTCGCCGAAGTCGCAGGCGTTCAGCGTGCGCAGCCGGTCCTGATAGACCTCGTAAAGCTCGGTCCCCCGCCCGGCGAACAGCGCGGCATCGGCCGAGGGCACCCGGGCGGGCGTCAGCGCCCGGTTCTTCCAGCCGTCGATCAGCCCGGCCAGCATCCGGGCGGGCCAGCGTTTCTCGGCGATGTCGGCGGCCACCACGATCTGGCGCAAGAGGCGGATCTGGTCGTCGGTGTCCAGGATGGTGAAGTTCGACTTCAGGTTCACCAGTTCGGCGTGGCGGCGCAGCATCCTGACCGAGATGGAGTGGAAGGTGCCCATCCAGCGCATCCCCTCGGCCACCTCGCCCAGCATCCGGCCCACGCGGTCCTTCATCTCGCGCGCGGCCTTGTTGGTGAAGGTGACGGCCAGGATCTCGTCCGGCCGCGCCCGGCCGGTGTGCAGCAGATGGGCGATCCGCGCGGTCAGCGCCCGGGTCTTGCCGGTGCCGGCGCCGGCCAGCATCAGCACCGGGCCGTCCAGCGCCTCCACCGCCGCGCGCTGGGCGGGGTTCAGCCCGTCCAGATACGGCGCCGGCCGCGCCGCCACCGCCCGCCGGCTGAGGGGAACGGGGTCCGCCCCCGGCATGTGGTCGATCTCGTGCATCCCTGCAGTCTAGCCCGGCGGGACCGCAAGGAAAAGCGGTGTTCCGCGATTGTTCCGACAATATCCTGTGCGCAAGGGCGCAGGGCGGGGTGAGCCCCGCCCTACCCCGCCCCGGGGGGGTCCAGCCGGTAGACGCGGCGCATTCCCTCGGCGTAGCGGATGAAGAGGGCGGAGAAGATGCGGATCTCCTCCTCGGTCCAGCCCTCGAAGACCTGCGGGAAGCGGGACCATTTCAGGTCGCGGACCGCGGTCAGCGCGGCGTCGGCGGCCGGGGTGGGGCGCAGGATGGTCTTGCGGCCATCCTCCTGCGCCGCCTCGCGCCGCAGGTAGCCGCGGCGGATCAGGTCGGCGGCGATGCGGCTGGCGCGCGAGGGGTCGATGTTCATCTCCTCGGCCATCAGCCCGATGGTGGGGGGCTGCGGCGCGGCCCGGCCGATGCCGTGCATGACGCGGGCGACCGCGGTCAGCGCGTGGAACTGCGGCAGCTCCAGCCCCAGCCCCAACTCGGACAGCAGCCGCGCCACCGCCTCGCCCTTCACCGCCCGGCGCAGCCAGAGGAAGAAGACCGAATCGAGCGCCACCAGCGCCTCCACCGTCTCGGGGGCAAGACCGGTGGCGGCCAGGTGCCGGCTCATCTCGGCCTGGAACGGCAGGGGGCGCGTGTCGCTCATGCCCCCCATCTGGCGGCGGGGGAAGCCCTTGTCAATCACCTGTCGGCCGCAGATACATGCGCTTGACATATGTTTGCCTCGCCCCTATCTGGCGCCGACGACCGCCGTCCCGCGGCCGCCCTGCCGCGGAGCCCTCCATGCCCTCCCCCACCGAAACCCCGGCCGAGGGCGGCGCGCCCTTCATCGTCATCGGCTCGATCGGGCTCTTGATGCTGCTGGCCGCGCTGGACCAGACCATCGTCTCGACCGCGCTGCCCACCATCGTGGCCGACCTCGGCGGGCTCGACCACCTGTCCTGGGTGGTGACGGCCTATATCCTGGCCTCCACCGTGGCCGCGCCGATCTACGGCAAGCTGGGCGACCTCTACGGGCGGCGGAACATGGTGTTCCTGTCGGTGGGGGTGTTCCTGGCGGGCTCGGCGCTCTGCGGGCTGGCGCAGAGCATGGGGTTCCTGATCTTCGCCCGCGCGGTGCAGGGGCTGGGCGGCGGGGGCCTTTTCGTGCTGGCGCTGTCGGTGGTGGGCGACGTGATCGCGCCGCGCGACCGGGGCAAGATCCAGGGCGTCTTCGCCGCGGTCTTCTCGGTCTCCAGCGTGATCGGCCCGCTGATCGGCGGCTGGTTCGTGGAAGTGTTCTCCTGGCACTGGATCTTCTACATCAACCTGCCCCTGGGGCTGGTCGCGGTGGCGGGCTTCGCCCTGGGCTTCCGCCCCCGCGGCATCCGCCACGCGCGGCGGATCGACTGGGCCGGCGCCGCGGCGCTGTCGGCGGGGCTGGCCGCGCTGACGCTGCTGACCAGCCTCGGCGGGCGCAGCTTCGGCTGGACCTCGGCGCCGGGGCTGACGCTGGCGGTGGTGGCGGTGGCCAGCGTGGCCGCCTTCGTGGCGGTGGAGCGCAAGGCGGCCGAGCCGCTGATCCCGCTGGACCTCTTCCGGCAGAACGTCTTCGCGGTCACCAGCGTGATCGGCTTCATCAGCGGGGCGGCGCTGTTCGGCGCGGTCACCTTCCTGCCGATCTACCTGCAGATCGCCCGGGGCGCCTCGCCCACCGTCTCGGGCCTGATGCTGATCCCGATGACGGCGGGAATCGTGCTGACCTCCAACCTCGCCGGGCGCTACATGGGCCGGGCCGGGCGCTATCGCATCCTGCCGCTGCTGGGCTGCGCGGCGCTGGCCGTGGGGCTGGCCCTGCTGACGCGACTGACCCCGCAGACCGGCGATCTGGCCTTCGGCCTGTCCATTGCGGTGGTGGGGCTGGGGATCGGGGCGATCTTCCCGGTGCTGGTGACCTCGGTGCAGAACAGCGTGCCGCACCAGCAGCTGGGCACCGCCACCGCCGCCTCGCTGATGTTCCGCCAGATCGGCGGCTCGCTGGCCGTGGCGGTCTTCGGCGCGCTGTTCGCGGCAAGGCTGGCGGCGCGGGTGGGCGAGGCCGGGGCTGCGCTGGAGGGCGCGGCCGAGATCGGGCCGGCCATGGTGGCGCGGCTGGACCCCGCGACGCGCGCGGCGCTGGGCGAGGCGGTGACCGATGCGCTCTGGCCCGTCTATGCGCTGGGGGCGGCGCTGGCCGCGGTGGGCTTCCTCTTCTCGCTGGCGCTCAAGGAAGTGCCGCTGGCCAACCGGATGATCCCGCGGGGGGAATAGACGGCGCCCCTGCCCCGGCCGCGGAAGCCCGTTGTCGGGCCCCGCGAATCTGCCTACACATTTTGCTGCACGTGCAAAAGGAGGCTGCCCCCATGCCCGAATTCCGCAAGATCCTTGTAGCGAACCGAGGGGAGATTGCGATCCGTGTGATGCGGGCGGCGACGGAGTTGGGGAAGCGGACGGTTGCGGTCTATGCGGAGGAGGACAAGCTGTCGCTTCACCGGTTCAAGGCGGACGAGGCGTACCGGATCGGGGCGGGGCTGTCGCCGGTGGGGGCCTATCTGTCGATCCCCGAGATCCTGCGGGTGGCGCGGCTGTCGGGCGCGGATGCGATCCATCCGGGCTACGGGCTGCTCAGCGAGAACCCGGAGCTGGTGGAGGCCTGCGAGGCCGCCGGGGTGACCTTCATCGGGCCGCGGGCCGAGACGATGCGGGCGCTGGGCGACAAGGCCTCCGCCCGGCGGGTGGCGATTGCCGCAGGTGTGCCGGTGATCCCTGCCACCGGGGTGCTGGGCGAGGACTTCGACGCGATCCGGGCCGAGGCGGCGCAGATCGGCTATCCCCTGATGCTGAAGGCCTCCTGGGGCGGCGGCGGGCGGGGGATGCGGCCGATCCATTCCGAGGCCGAGCTGGAGGCGCGGGTGCGCGAGGGCCGGCGCGAAGCCGAGGCCGCCTTCGGCAACGGCGAGGGCTACCTGGAGAAGATGATCCAGCGCGCCCGGCATGTCGAGGTGCAGATCCTGGGCGACAAGCAGGGCGACATCTATCACCTGTGGGAACGCGACTGCACGGTGCAGCGCAGGAACCAGAAGGTGGTCGAACGCGCGCCCGCCCCCTACCTGACCGACGCCCAGCGGGCCGAGGTCTGCGACATGGGCAAGCGCATCTGCCAGCACGTGGGCTACGAATGCGCCGGCACGGTCGAGTTCCTGATGGATATGGACACCGGCGCCTTCTACTTCATCGAGGTCAACCCGCGGGTGCAGGTCGAGCATACGGTGACCGAGGAGATCACCGGCATCGACATCGTGCAGGCCCAGATCCTGATCGAGGAGGGCAAGTCGCTGGCCGAGGCCACCGGGATCGGCCGGCAGGAGGAGGTGCCGCTGAACGGCCATGCGCTGCAATGCCGGGTGACCACCGAGGACCCGCTGAACAACTTCATCCCCGACTACGGCCGCCTGACCGCCTATCGCTCGGCCACCGGCAACGGCATCCGGCTGGACGGCGGGACGGCCTATGCCGGGGGGGTGATCACGCGCTACTACGACAGCCTGCTGGTCAAGGTCACCGCCCATGCCCAGACGCCCGGGAAGGCGATCAGCCGGATGGACCGGGCGCTGCGCGAGTTCCGCATCCGCGGCGTGGCCACGAACATCGAGTTCGTGATCAACCTGCTGAAACACCCGACCTTCCTGGACGACAGCTGTACCACCCGCTTCATCGACACCACGCCGGAGCTGTTCCAGTTCGGCAAGCGCAGGGACCGGGCCACCAAGATCCTGACCTATATCGCCGACATCACGGTGAACGGGCATCCCGAGACCGCGGGGCGCGCGAAGCCCCCGGCGCAGGCCCGCCCGCCCCGCGCGCCCGAGGCCGCGGTCGATCCCGCCTACGGCACCCGCAACCTGCTGGAGCAGCAGGGGCCGCAGGCGGTGGCCGACTGGATGCGGGCGCAGAGGCAGGTGCTGGTCACCGACACCACCATGCGCGACGGGCACCAGTCGCTGCTGGCCACCCGGATGCGCTCGATCGACATGATCCGCGCGGCGCCGGCCTATGCCGCGCTCTTGCCGCAGCTCTTCTCGGTGGAATGCTGGGGCGGCGCCACCTTCGACGTGGCCTATCGCTTCCTGCAGGAATGCCCCTGGCAGCGGCTGCGCGACCTGCGCGCGGCGATGCCCAACCTGATGACCCAGATGCTGCTGCGCGGCGCGAACGGGGTGGGCTATACCAACTATCCCGACAACGTGGTCCGGGCCTTCGTCGCCCGGGCGGCCGAGACCGGGGTGGACGTGTTCCGGGTGTTCGACAGCCTCAACTGGACCCCCAACATGCGGGTGGCGATGGATGCGGTGATCGAGGCCGGCAAGCTCTGCGAGGCCTCGATCTGCTATACCGGCGACCTCCTGGACCCCGCCCGTTCCAAATACGACCTGAAGTACTACGTCGCCCTGGCCAGGGAATTGCAGGCGGCCGGGGCGCATGTGCTGGGGCTGAAGGACATGGCGGGGCTGCTGAAGCCCGCCGCGGCCCGGGTGCTGGTCCGGGCGCTGAAGCAGGAGGTGGGGCTGCCCGTGCACTTCCACACCCACGACACCGGCGGCGCGGCGGCGGCCACGGTGCTGGCGGCCTGCGACGCCGGGGTGGATGCGGTGGACGCGGCGATGGACGCCTTCTCGGGCGGCACCTCGCAGCCCTGCCTGGGCTCCATCGTCGAGGCTTTGCGCCACACCGAGCGCGACACCGGGCTCGACATCGCCGCGATCCGGCGGATCTCCAACTACTGGGAGGCGGTGCGCCAGCAATACGCGGCCTTCGAATCCGGCCTGGCCGCGCCGGCCTCCGAGGTCTGGCTGCACGAGATGCCGGGGGGCCAGTTCACCAACCTCAAGGCGCAGGCGCGGTCCCTGGGGCTGGAGGAGCGCTGGCACGAGGTGGCGCAGGCTTACGCGGATGCCAACGCCATGTTCGGCGACATCGTGAAGGTCACGCCGTCGTCCAAGGTGGTGGGCGACATGGCGCTGATGATGGTGGCGCAGGGGCTGACGCGGGCGCAGGTCGAGGACCCGGGGGTGGAGGTGGCCTTCCCCGACTCGGTGGTGGACATGCTGCGGGGCAACCTGGGCCAGCCCCCGGGCGGCTGGCCCGCGGCGATCCTGGGGAAGGTGCTGAAGGGCGAGGCGCCGCTCACGGACCGCCCCGGCGCCAGCCTGCCGCCGGTCGACCTCGAGGCCACCCGCGCCCGGCTCTCGGCCGAACTGGAGGGGATGGCGGTCGACGACGAGGACCTGAACGGATACCTGATGTATCCCAGGGTCTTCCTCGACTACATGGGCCGGCACCGGCTCTATGGCCCGGTGCGCACCCTGCCCACCCGCACCTTCTTCTACGGCATGGAGCCGGGCGAGGAGATCACCGCCGAGATCGACCCCGGCAAGACCCTGGAGATCCGCCTGCAGGCGGTGGGCGAGACCGGCGAGGACGGCGAGGTCAAGGTCTTCTTCGAGCTCAACGGCCAGCCCCGGGTGATCCGGGTGCCCAACCGCGCGGTCAAGGCCCGCACCGCGGCCCGGCCCAAGGCCGCCGAGGGCAACCCCGCCCATGTCGGCGCCCCCATGCCCGGCTCCGTCGCCTCGGTCGCGGTGCAGCCCGGCCAGACCCTGCGCGCGGGCGACCTCATCCTCACCATCGAGGCCATGAAGATGGAAACCGCCCTGCACGCCGACCGCCAGGCCACGGTCAAGGCCGTGCACGTAACCCCAGGAACCCAGATCGACGCAAAGGACCTGCTGGTGGAGTTCGAATAGGGGGCCGTGGCGACTGCGGAGAGCGCCGGGGGGCCAGCCCCCCGGACCCCCCGGGATATTTGGAGTACCAAAGAAAGCAGGTTGGCGGGCAATTTGAATCAAATGCCCTTTTCCCTGGGGGGCGCAAAAAGCCGGGTGCGTAGGGCCGGGCGCCGACGGATGGGCGCTTTGCCGCCTTGACCCCGTCGCGGAGCAATGAAACGGTCCGCCCGGCCCGCGGAGGCCCGAGCAGACAGGACCGCATGGACAAGATCACCCTTCCCGAGCGCCCCGGCTGGCGCGAGATGGCGGCCGAGGTGGGGTTCACCTTCGCCGACATGCATGGCGAGCCCTATTGGGACGAGACCAGCGCCTATGCCTTCACGCTGGCCGAGATCGAGCAGGGCATCGAGAGCCCGGCCACCGAGCTGCATTCCATGTGCCGGCAGGCGGTGGGGGAAATCCTCGGCTCCGAGGCGCTGATGGCCCGCATGGGCCTGCCGCGCGCGCATTGGGATTTCATCGCGGCATCCTGGCGGGCGGGGGAGCCCGAGCTCTACGGCCGCTTCGATCTGGCCTTCGACGGGCGGGGTCCGGCCAAGCTCCTGGAATACAACGCCGACACGCCCACCTCGCTTTACGAATCCGCCGCATTTCAATGGACCTGGCTGGAGGAGCAGATCGCCCATGGCGTGCTGCCGCCCGGCTCCGACCAGTTCAACGGCATCCACGAGGCGCTGGTCGAACGGTTCGGCGAAATCTTCGCCCCCGAGGAGGACGTGCATTTCACCGCCCAGGCCGATGCGCCCGAGGATTATGCCACGGTCGAGGCCCTGGCCTGGGCCGCGCGCGAGGCCGGGCTGGGGGCGCATTATTCGCACCTGTCCGACATCGGGCTGTCCACCGAGGGCCAGTTCCTGGACAACGAGGGCCGGGTGATCGGGGCGCTGTTCAAGCTCTATCCCTGGGAGGACCTGCTGCGCGACGACTTCGCCGCGCATCTGGAGACCTCGGGCTGCCGCTTCGTGGAGCCGCCGTGGAAGGCGCTGCTGTCGAACAAGGCGATCCTGCCGGTGCTGTGGTCGATGTTCGAAAGCCACCCGAACCTGCTGCCGGCCTTCTTCGCCGAGGACGTGACCGAGGCGCTGACCGGCCGCGGCGCCCCTGCCCCCGCGGTGGCCGCCGCCTTCGACCGGGCGCGCGAGGCGCTGGCGGCGGGGCATGTGGTCAAGCCGATCTTCTCGCGCGAGGGGGCCGGGGTGCGCATCCTGGAGGGCGGCCGGTTGACCGAAGCCTCGCCCGCCACCACCTATGACAGCCATCCCCGCATCGTGCAGGGCTATCATCCGCTGCCGGTGATGGACGGGTTCCGCCCGGTGGTCGGGGCCTGGATCGTGGGCGAGGCCTGCGTCGGCATCGGGATGCGCGAGGACCGGGCGCGGATCACGCAGGACCTGTCGCGGTTCAAGCCGCATTTCATTCGAGAGTGAGGAGAGACCCATGCGCAAGCGTTCCCGTTCGGTGGCCCTGGTGCTGATGGGGGCGGCGGCCTTCGGCCTGTCCGCCTGCCAGGAAGAGCAGACCGATGTGCGCGCCTTTCCCGACCTCGCCTCCTGCAAGGCCTCGGCGGCGCAGGGCAACCTGTTCTTCACCGCCGCCGATTGCGACGCGGCCTTCGCCGAGGCGCAGGCCGCGCATCTGGAAACCGCGCCGCGCTATGAAAGCCGCGAATTGTGCGAGCAGGAGCACGGGGTGGGCAACTGCGGCTCCGACCCGGCGGTGCAGGGCGGAGGGGGCGGGTTCTCCTTCATGCCGCTGATCGCGGGCTACATGCTGGGCAGCATGATGGCGCGCGGGGCCGGCGGGGTGGCGGCGCAGCCGCTGTCGCGCACCGCCGACGGGCGCTTCGCCACCCCGGGCGGCACCGCGGTCGCCACCAACAACGGCGCGGGCAAGATGTCGCCCGGCGTGCTGGCCAAGGCGCCGGCCACGGTGGGCAAGCCGCCGATGACCCAGGCGCAGGTCGCGGCCAGGGGCGGTTTCGGCGCCACCGGCGCAGGGCGGCCGGCGGCCGGCTGAGCCTGCGGAAAAAATCGCTCGGGCGGAAGTTTTCCCCCCTTGCAACCCCTCGCGCGGGTTTGTAGATCCCCCTTCACCGAAACGGGGCGCGGGCGTAGCTCAGGGGTAGAGCATAACCTTGCCAAGGTTAGGGTCGTGAGTTCGAATCTCATCGCCCGCTCCAATCGGATGATGCAGGGGCGCCCGCGGGGCGCCCCTTGTCGTTTCCGGCCCCCTTGGCTTCCCGTCCCTGTCGCGCCGCGGGCATTTCCCCGCCGGGCGTGTCGCGGCAAAAACCGGGCGCGATCCCGCCAACAAATGGTTGCGCAGTCATAACGCTTCGTCCACAGTCCGGGGCGCATCCCGGGCCGGTCCGGCCCCGCCCGAACGAAAGGCTGACCCGCCATGACCTCCGACTTCGCCAGGACCCGCAACCGGGTGTCGCACCACCCTGCCCCGCCGCTGTCGCGCCGGCACATGCCGACCGACCATGCCATCTCGATCGGCGCCTATACCCGGGGCCACACCGTCCGCATCCCCGCCGATTTCGGGCCGCGGCAGCGGATGGAGGGCTTCGACCCCGAATACCGCAACATCATCGACTATATCGTCCGCGTGACCTGGCGGATCTGGGAGACGGAGGCCCGCGAGGTCGAGTACATCGCCGAGGTCTATGCCCCCGACAGCATCGTCTTCGACGACTACGGCCTGCAACGCGGCAGCGCCAAGATCATCGGCGACACCCATCACACCACCGGCGCCTATCCCGACATCACGCTGGACGCCGAGGAGGTGATCTGGGCCGGCGACGACCAGGTCGGCCTGCACACCTCGCACGCCGCGCGGATCGTGGGCACCAATACCGCGCCCAGCCGCTACGGCCCGGCGACCGGCCGGAAGATCGACGTGCTGGCCATCGCCAATTGCGTGGAGAAGGGCAACGACATCTTCCTGGAACATGTGCTCTACAACACCTCGGCGATGCTGAAGCAGCTGGGCCTCGACCTGTGGGAGGAGGCCGAGCGGCTGGCCCGCAATCCGCCGCCCGGCTGGCCGCGCACACCCGAGGTCTGGGACCAGCTGCGCCGGAGCGCGGCCCCGGCCCGGCCGATCTCGGAGGCCGAGCCGGTCGCGGGCTTCGACCCCGACGCCTTCGCCCGGCGGGTGCACGATTCGCTGTGGAACGGCGACATGGCGGCGCTGGAACAGGACTATGACCCCGCCGTCGCCTTCGAAGGCACGACCGAGCGGAAGTTCACCGGCACCGAAGCCTTGCGCGCCTATGTGCAGGAGCTGCGCCGCGCCTTCCCCGACCTGAAGCTGCAGGTGGACGAGGTCTACTGGATGGGCAACGAGGCGGAGGGCTGGCGGATCGCCACCCGCTGGAGCGCCGAGGGCACCCATGCGGGCGGCGGCCTCTACCGCGAGCCCACCGGGCGGGCCTGCCAGATCTGGGGCATCACCCAGTGGCAGGTCGGCGGCGGGCGGATCCGGCGGGAGGCGCAGCTGTTCAACGAGCTCGACCTGATGATGCAGATCGCCGCGGCGCGCCAGTAAGGATCCCTGCCCATGCCCCTGCCCGTCACCCCCTCCTTCCGGCTGGACGGCAAGCGCGCGCTGGTGACCGGCGCGTCGTCCGGCATCGGCCTCGGCGCCGCGGTGGCGCTGGCGGCGCAGGGGGCGCAGGTGGTCTGCGCCGCGCGGGGGCCCGAGCGGCTGGAGCAGACGGTCGCCGAGATGCGCGCGGCGGGCCATGACGTGGCGCCGCTGGTGCTGGACATCGCCAACCTCGACGCGCTGGAGGCGGCGCTGGCGGCCGAGGGGCCCTTCGACATCGCGGTGAACTCGGCCGGGCTGGCGCGGCATTCCCCGGCGCTGGAGACGCGGCCCGAGGATTTCGACGCGGTGATGGCGGTCAACCTGCGGGCGGCCTATTTCCTGTCCACCGGCGTGGCGCGCGGCATGATCCGCGCCGGCCGCGGCGGCTCGATCATCCACATCGGCAGCCAGATGGGCCATGTCGGCGGCGTGGACCGCGCGGTCTACTGCGCCTCGAAGTTCGGGCTGGAGGGGATGGTCAAGGCCATGGCGGTGGAATGGGGGCCGCACCGCATCCGGGTGAACAGCCTGTGCCCCACCTTCGTGCGCACGCCGCTGAGCGACCAGACCTTCGCCAACCCCGAGCGGGTGGCCTGGATCGAAAGCAAGATCAAGCTGGGCCGGATCGGCGAGATCGGCGACATCATGGGGGCGGTGGCCTATCTGGCCTCGGACGCCGCCGCCATGGTGACCGGCACCGCGCTGCTGGTCGATGGCGGCTGGACCGCGGACTGACCTGCGACGAAGCGTCCTTTGACAGGGGCTCTGCATGGCGCCTAGATGACTGCGAAGTCACAACCTGGATCGGGCCATGCTCACCGAAGACGAGAAGGACGAGTTGTTCGACGCCATCTGCGACGGCGACCGCGGGACGGTGGTCGAGCTGGTGCAGAAGGCCGCCGATGCCGGGATGGATCTGGCCGAACTGCTGAACAGCGCGATGATCCCGGCCATGGCCGAGGTGGGCGAGCAGTTCTCGCGCGGCGAGATCTTCGTGCCCGAGATGCTGGTGGCCGCCCGGGCCATGCAGGGCGGCATCGACATCATCGAGCCGGTGCTGGCGGGCGCGGGCCACGAGCCCATCGGCCGGGTGGTGATCGGCAGCGTCAAGGGCGACCTGCACGACATCGGCAAGAACCTGGTGGTGATGATGCTGAAGGGCGCGGGGTTCGAGGTCGAGGATCTGGGCGTGGACGTGCCGATCTCGGAATTCCAGGCGGCGGTGGACCGCGGCCACCGCATCGTCTGCCTCAGCGCGCTGCTGACCACCACCAAGGGCGAGATGCGCAAGGTGGTCGAGCATTTCCGCAGCACCAACCGCAACGACGTGCGGATCGTGATCGGCGGCGCGGTGGTGACGCAGGACTATGCCGACACCATCGGCGCTGACGGCTATGGCGAGGACGCCCCGGCGGCGGTCAAGGCGGTGCGGCGCTGTCTGGAGATGACGGCGGCCTGAAGAGGGGCGGGGCCGGATGAAGCTGACGGTGAAGACCGACGACGGCGCGGTGGACAGCGCGTTCCGCGTCGAGGCGCAGGGCGAGGATCTGGTCGAGCTGCTGGCCCGCGGCGGCGTCACGCTGAACTGCCGCTGCGGCAAGGACGGCAGTTGCGGCGGCTGCAACCTGGTGATCGAGGACGGCAGCTACGAGATGCGCGGCAGGGCCTTCGCCGCGACGCCCGAGCGGCACCGCAACGTGCTGGCCTGCCAGACCCGCCTCACGGGGCGCGCGGCCACCCTGCGGATCCCCTCGCGCTCGCGGCTGGAGGTCTCGGGCGAGATCGAGTCGGGGTTTGCCTTTGCGATGCAGGCCCCTGCCCCGGTGTGGCGGAGGGTGAGCGCCATGGTGGCCGCAGCCAGCCTGACCGACCACCGCTCCCACGCCGAACGGCTGGTCGCGGCATTGGCGCAAGCCCTGGGCGCCGCGGTGGAGCTGCCGCAGCCGCTGATGGCCGCCCTGCCCGACCTGAGCGCCGGCGGTCCGGTCACCGCGGCGCTGTCCTGGCGCGGGGATCGCTGGCGGGTCACCGGGATCGGCGACGGGCCCACGGCCCGCCACGCCGTCGCCATCGACATCGGCACCACCACGGTTGCCGGCATCCTGGTGGCGATGGAGACGGGCGAGATCCTGGAACGCGCCACGCGCTACAACCAGCAGTTCCTGCTGGCCGACGATGTGGCGGCGCGGATTTCCGTCAGCGACTCCCCGGCGGCGCTGGAGCGGATGCAGGGCCTGGTCGTCCAGGACACCCTGATGCCGGTGATCGACAGCCTGTGCCACGCCCGCGGCCTCAAGCGCGAGGATATCGGCCGCGTCGCCCTCGCCGGCAACACGGTGATGAGCCATCTGGCCCTCGGCCTGCCGGTGAACAGCATCGGCCGCGCCCCCTTTGCCCCGGTGCTGCGCGCACCCCGCAACGTGCGGGCCCGCGACATCCGCCTGCCGCTGGAGGCCGATGTGCCGGTGGACGTGCTGCCCGCGATCGCCGGCTATGTCGGCGGCGACATCACCGCCGGCATCCATGTCTCGGGCCTCAAGGCCCGCCGCCCCGGCACCCTGCTCTTGGACCTCGGCACCAATTGCGAGATGGTGCTGCGCGACACCGGCGGGCTGATCGCCTGCGCCACCCCCGCCGGCCCGGCCTTCGAGGGCGGCGGCCTCAGCCACGGGATGCGCGCCACCGATGGCGCCATCGCCCATGTGCGGATCGCGCCGGACGGGACCTTCCGGCTGGACACCATCGGCAGGCGCAAGCCGCGCGGCATCTGCGGCTCGGCGATCATCGACTTCATCGCCACCGGGCACCGGGCCGGGCTGATCAACCGCCGCGGCCGGCTGGACCGCGACCGGCTGGCGGCGCTGGGCCGGCTGGTCGAGATCGACCATGGCAACCGCCGCATGGCCGCCTGCCGGCTGGTCGCGGCGGCGGAAAGCGAGACCGGGCAGGACGTTCTGGTGACCGAACGGGACATCTCGGAGCTGTTGCAGGCCAAGGCGGCGGTCTTCGCCGGGATGCAGACGCTCTTGGGCCATCGCGGCTGGGGCGTGGCCGAGATCCCCGAGCTGATCCTCGCCGGCGGCTTTGCCCGGCATGTCGATATCGGCAATGCGATCACTTTGGGCCTGTTCCCCGACCTGCCGCGCGAGTGCTTCACCGTGCTGGGCAATGCCTCGCTGGCCGGGGCCTATGCGGCGCTGGTGGACCGGGCGGCGCTGCCGGCGATGCAGGCGCTGCATCTGCAGCCCGAGGTGATCGAGCTGAACCTGATCGCGGCCTTCGAGGGCAACTTCATCGACGCGCTCTACCTGCCGCGGCCGTCCCGGCAGGGCCTGCTGGCGGTGGGGTGATGGAGTTCCCGGCCGCCGAGCTGATGCAGGTCGCCGCGCCGCGGCTGCGGCGGCAGACCCAGTTCGCGCGGCCGCTGGCCCGCGGCGGGCGCAAGGCCGCCGAGATGGAGCGCCTGCTGGACCTCGCCGCCGCCTGCGTGCTGGACCTTGCGCACCCGCAGGCGGTGTTCCGGGCGCTTTCCGTGGTCCGCGAGGACACGGGGTTCCGGCTGGAGGGCACCACCTTGCTCGCCGGCTCGGTCCTGCCCGAAGGACTGCCCGAGGGCGGCCGGCTGTCGGCCTATGTGCTGACCCTGGGCTATGCGCAGGAAGAGGCGTTCGAGCGGCTGGGGCGCGACTACATGCTGCACCATTTCCAGACCATGCTGGGGCGCGAGATGCTGTTCGCGCTGGGCCGCGCCGCGCATCGCCGGGCCGAGGCGCAGGCCCCCGGCCACCGCCTGCGCCGGATCGCGCTGCGGATGGAGGACGACCGGCAGTTGTGGGATCCGGCCGCGGCGCAGGGCCTGTTGCGGCTGTTCGGGGAGGAGAACCCGGGGGTGGCGATCACCGGGACCGGGTTCTTCACGCCCTTGAATTCCACGCTGGGGCTGATGCTGGCGGAACCCGTCAGCGCCCCAGCCCGGCCCGGTTGAAGAGCAGCGCCGGGTCGATCCGCCCCTTCAGCCCGGCCAGCACGTTCTGGGCGGCAACGATCCCCATCCGCTCGGTCGTCTCGGCGCTGAGGGCGGCCGAATGCGGGCTGAGCACGACATTCGGCAGGTGCAGCAGCGGCAGGTCGGAAGGCGGCGGTTCCTGTTCGAAGCAGTCGAGGCCCGCACCGCCCCGCGCCATCCGCCCGGTCAGCGCCGCATGCAGCGCCGCCTCGTCCACCAGCCCGCCCCGGGCGGCGTTGATGAGCAAGGCGGTCGACTTCATCGCCGCCAGCTCCCGCGCGCCGATGATCCCGCGGGTTTCGGGCGTGAGCGGCAGGTGCAGGCTGACCGCATCCACCTCCGGCAGCACCGCCCGCCAGTCGGCCACCGGCTGGCAACCGGCAGAGGCCGGGTCGGCGAAGGGGTCATGCGCCAGCACGCCCATGTCGAAGGCCAGCGCACGCCGCGCCACCTCGCGCCCGATCCGCCCGAACCCCAGCAGCAGCAGCTTGCGGCCCGCCAGTTCCCCCACCGCCTGGCTGTCGCGGATCGCCCAGTTGCCCGAACGCACCGCCGCGTCATAGGGGCCGACCTGCCGCACCAGCGACAGCAGCATCGCCAGCACCTGCTCGGCCACCGAGACCGCATTGACCCCGCCGACGATGGTCACCGGCACCCCCCGCGCGGTCAGCGCCGCCACCGGCAGGTTGTCGCAGCCCACCCCGTGGCGCGACACCACCCGCAGGCCGGGCATATGGGCCAGATCGGCCTCGGCCAGAACGCCATAGCGGATCAGCACCGCGTCGGCGCCGCGCAGCAGGTCCGGCGGCAAGGCGGCGCCCGGATCCTCCACCACCTCGATCTGCAAGCCCGGCTCGGCCCGCAGCACCGCCATCCCCGAGGCGTGAATGCGCCCCGCCACCACGACCTTGGCCATCACCCCTGCCCCTTCGCCAGCCGCTCGAAATACGAGGCGCCGGTCGCCAGCACCGCGTCGTGCCGCAGCGGGTAGCGGCCCATCTCATGCGCCATCTCGAAATAGGCCACGGTGGTTTCCGGCGGAATGTCGTGGCCCAGGTTGTGGCAGGGCGCGATGATATAGCCGCCGTCGCGGCCCAGGTCGGTCATCCGCCGCGCGATCTCCCACCGCAGCTCATCCAGCGTGGCGCCCGGCATCATCTGCTGCACGTCCATCGCGCCGTGGTAGGCCAGCCTGCGCCCGTATTTCCCGGCCAGCGCCGCGGTATCGCTCATCCCCACGCAGGAGGTCTGCACCGGGTTCAGGATATCGGCGCCGATCTCGATCAGGTCCTCGATCAGCGGCCCGACCGCGCCGTCGGTGTGCATCATCAGTTTCGCCCTGGTCAGGCTTTTGATGTGGCGGTGCAGGTCGTCCATGAAGGGTTTCACCCGCTTGCGGAACAGCTTGGGCGAGAGGAGCAGCGAGGTCTGGGTGCCCAGGTCGTCGGTGACATAGGCGATGTCGATATAGTCGCCCACCTCGGCCATGTAGCGGGTCCACATCCGCTTCAGCAGGTCGGTGATCCGCCCCATCAGCGCGTCGCTGAACTCGGGATTGATCACCATGTCGATGAAGAACTTCTCGTAGCCGCGGATTTGCAACGAACTCATCAGCGGCCCGGCCTTGATCGCATCGGCGCCGATGACATAGCCGGTGGTCTCGTGCAGCTGCCTCGCCCGCTCGCGCAGGCCGGCGAACTGGCGCGGATCCTCGGGGTCTGGCCAGGCGTGGTTCTCGATATCGTCGATGGTCTGGGCGTCCTTCAGCGGCGCGCCGTCGACCGCGTAGTGCTCGCGCTCCCCCGCGCCGCGGTAGGGCACGCCCCACATGTCGACATAGCCGTCGGCATCGCTGCGCTCCTTGACCTGCACCCAGGTCGGCACCAGCCAGCGGAAGTCGATGTGGAACTTCTGCAGCAGCGCCTCGTCCGGGACCACGGTCTGCGCCATGCGGTCGAGCACAAGCTCTTCGTTCTGCATCGGCACATCGGGCAGCAGCGGCTTGAGGCCTCGGTAATGGAAGCGGTGGATCGAGCCGATGTGCTTGCCCATGTCCATCGGCACCCATTCCGGCCCCGCCCGCTCCATCGCCGCCTGGAAATTCTCGCGCGGGGTCATCGCCATGTCGTGCTGCTCCTCGGTCGCGGGATTGACTTCGAATTCACGCTAGGCGCCGCCAGGGGGCGCGTCAAGCGCGCCAGATGCCTTCGGAGCCCGCAGAAACCTGCAGGATATGCGACAAAGTGCCACCTGATGCCGGTTATGCATTCGCAGTCATATCATTTGCAGGAAGACCCCCACCCAGAAAGGCTGATCATGACGCGCACCGTGCTGGAATCGAGGACGAAGACCGTGGTGATCGGGTTCGAGGAGCCGTTCTGCGTGATCGGCGAGCGGATCAACCCCACCGGGCGCAAGAAGCTGGCGGCGGA
>JBBCJM010000148.1:0-5425 GCA_037190175.1 Paracoccaceae bacterium
GCCCCCGCCAGGGAGCGAGGAGCGGCTTTGTTGCCGGGGGGCGCCGGCGGGTGTAGAAGGCGGGCGTTCCGCGAAAGGCCCCCGTTCCCATGTCCGCGCCCAAGAAGCTGTTCATCAAGACCTACGGCTGCCAGATGAACGTCCATGACAGCGAGCGCATGGCCGAGCTGATGGGCGGGCAGGGCTACGTCACCACCGAGACGGCCGAGGAGGCCGACATGGTGATCCTGAACACCTGCCACATCCGGGAAAAGGCGGCGGAGAAGGTCTATTCCGACCTCGGCCGCCTGCGGCCGCTGAAGCTGGCCAGGCCCGGGATGAAGATCGCCGTGGCCGGCTGCGTGGCGCAGGCCGAGGGGCAGGAGATCCAGCGCCGCGCGCCGCTCGTGGATCTGGTGGTGGGCTCGCAGGCCTATCACCGGCTGCCCGACCTGCTGGCCAAGGTCGCGCATGACGGCACCGCCATCGACACCGAGTTTCCCGCCGAGGACCGTTTCGAGCATCTGCCCGAACGCCGCGCCCACCGCGGCCCCACCGCCTTCCTGACCGTGCAGGAGGGCTGCGACAAGTTCTGCTCCTTCTGCGTGGTGCCCTATACCCGCGGGGCCGAGGTCAGCCGCCCCGCCGCCCGCATCCTGGCCGAGGCGCGAGGGCTGGTTGAGCGCGGTGTGCGGGAGATCACGCTGCTGGGCCAGAACGTCAACGCCTGGCACGGGGCGGGCGAGGGCGGCGAATGGGGGCTGGGCCGGCTGATCCGCGAACTGGCGCGGATCGAGGGGCTGGAGCGGCTGCGCTACACCACCAGCCACCCCAACGACATGGCCGGGGACCTGATCGCGGCGCATGGGGCCGAGGCCAAGCTGATGCCCTATCTGCACCTGCCCGTGCAGTCGGGCTCCGACCGCATCCTGAAGGCGATGAACCGCAAGCACACGGCCGACAGCTATCTGCGGCTGATCGAGCGGATCCGCGCGGCCCGGCCCGACATCCTGCTGTCCTCGGACTTCATCGTGGGCTTTCCCGGCGAGACCGAGGCGGATTTCGAGGCGACGCTGGACCTGATCCGCGCCGTGGGCTTCGGCGCCGCCTTCAGCTTCAAGTATTCCGCCCGCCCCGGCACGCCCGCGGCCGAGAAGCCCGGCGTCGATCCGTCGCAGGCCGACGACCGGCTGCAACGGCTGCAGGCCCTGGTCACCGCCCAGCAGCGCGCGGCGCAGGAGGCGATGGTGGGCCGCGAGGTGGGGGTGCTCTACGAAAAGCCCGGCCGGCTGCCGGGGCAATGGGTGGGCAAGTCCGACCACCTGCACGCGGTGCATGTGCCCGATCCGCAGGGCAGGCCCGGCGATCTGGTGCGGGTCAGGATCGAGGCCTCGGCCCCCAATTCGCTGGCCGGGACAAGGCTTGCCGCGTGACTGTTGCCAAAGCTTGAACGGGCGGCCGCCCGGGCCACGAACTATGGCGGAAACAACAACAGTTGGTTTCCGTCAACAGTCCAGCCACGACATAGTGCTTTACTTTACGTCGACCCCGCGCCATGAAAATGGCCAAAGTGTGGGATTTTGACCGAAGCCCGGGGGGGTGTGGTGTGAGAACGCGAGTGTCATTCTGCGCGGGCGCGCTGGTCGCGGCCGCCCTTGCCCTGGCGGGTGCGCTGCCCGCCGCGGCCCAGCAGGCCAAGCCGCGGCAGGTCGGCGTCATCGAATGGGGCGTCTGGATCGACCAGGACGGCTGCATGCACTGGTGGGCGGACGGCGGCCTGGAGGGCTACATGGTGCCCCGCCGCAATCCCAAGACCGGCAAGCCGGTGTGCCTGAAGCAGAACACCTGCCTGGTCGAGAACACCGACACGCTGTTCGCCACCGACAGCCACGCGCTGACCCCGGCGGGCCGGGCGCGGCTCAAGGCGTTCTTCCAGAAGACCGACGCCTTCGGCTATGCGATCTACGGCCATACCGACAGCCGCGCCTCCGACGCCTACAACCAGCGCCTGTCCGAGCGGCGGGCCAGGGCGGTGGCCGACGTGGCCCGCTCGGTCGGCGCGGTGGTCGAGCGCCAGATCGGCTATGGCGAGAGCCGCCCCGTCGCGCCCAACGATTCCGCTGCGAACATGCAGAAGAACCGTCGCGTCGAAGTCATCTGCTATCGGTGGTGAGCGTCATGATCCGTATGCCCCTGATCCTGTCGCTGGGTGCCGCCGCGCTGCTGTCCGGCTGCACGGGCCTGACCCCCTATGTCGAAAGCCCCGACACCGTGATCGCCACCGCGCGCGACACCGGCCGCGACAACAAGCCGCTGCGCAATGCCGAGGCGGCGATCGCCTATGACCCCGACGGCTGCCAGAACTGGATCATGGACGACGGGGTGGAGGGCTATTCCACCCCCCGCTACGATCCCGTCTCGGGCCTGCCGGTCTGCAACGACCACTTCCCGCCCGGCGCGGTGGTCAAGGACTATCAGACCCGCGACGCCGGCATCGGCGACTGGGTGCCCCGGTCCAGCCGGCGCTGATCCGCCGATGACGCGCGACGAAGGCCCCGCCAGAGCCGCTCTGGCGGGGTTTTCGCGTCTTTTCGCCGCCTGCGCCCGGAAAAACGGCGTCCTGTCATTGAACCGGCACGATCCGGCCGCACATTTCAGAAGAACCGGCTTTCCCGCTTGCCTGAAGGCCGGCCACCGCGCAGCATGGACCTGCCGCCCCACCGGAAGGAGACCCACTTGGGCATCAGCGCCTTGACCCCCCCGACCGCCGCCGAGGACGTCGTGGAAACCCTGCTGGAATTTCCCGACAACCGCCTGATGAAGGCCCTGTGCGGAGAATACGACCGGAACCTGGCGCAGATCGAACACCAGACGGGGGTACATATCCTGCCCAGGGGCAACCGCCTGGCGGTGATCGGCGAGAAGGGGGCGCGGGAACAGGCCGCCGCGGTGCTGCGCGGCCTCTACGCCCGGCTGGAGGCGGGGCGCGGCGTGGCGGCGGGCGACATCGACGGCGCCATCCGCCTGGGCCGGCCCGGCCACGACCTGGCGCCCGAGGGCGAGCAGATCGAGATGTTCACCGGCGGGCGCTACGAGCTGCGCACCCGGAAAAAACCCATCGAGCCGCGCACCGAGGCGCAGAAGGCCTATGTCCGCGCGCTCTTCGACCACGAACTGGCCTTCGGCATCGGCCCGGCCGGCACCGGCAAGACCTATCTCGCCGTGGCCGTGGGGGTCACCATGCTGATCTCGGGCGCGGTGGAGAAGATCATCCTGTCGCGTCCCGCGGTCGAGGCGGGCGAGCGGCTGGGCTTCCTGCCCGGCGACATGAAGGAGAAGGTCGATCCCTACATGCAGCCGCTCTATGACGCGCTGAACGACTTCCTGCTGCAGAAGCAGCTGCAGAAGCTGATGGAGGAAAAGCGCATCGAGATCGCGCCCCTGGCCTTCATGCGCGGCCGCACGCTGTCGAACGCCTTCGTGGTGCTGGACGAGGCGCAGAACGCCACCACCATGCAGATGAAGATGTTCCTGACCCGGCTGGGCGAGGGAAGCCGCATGGTGATCACCGGCGATCGCACCCAGGTCGACCTGCCGCGCGGCACCGCCTCGGGCCTGGCCGATGCGGAACGGGTGCTGAAGGGGGTGCGGGGCGTCAGCTTCAACTACTTCGGCGCCAAGGACGTGGTGCGCCATCCCCTTGTGGCCCGGATCATCGAGGCTTACGAGGCCGAAGATGGAGCCGCTGGTTGACATCGTGATCGAGGATCCCCGCTGGCAGGCGATCCTCGGGGCCACGGCCGAACCCGCCGCCGCCGCCACGCTCTCGGCGCTGGGCCTGCCGGCGCAGGGGTTCCAGCTCTGCGTCATGGGCTGCGACGATGCCCGCATCGCCGCGCTGAACGCCGGTTTCCGCGGCAAGCCGCGCCCGACCAACGTGCTGTCCTGGCCCGCGGAGGATCGCGCCTCCGAAATCGCCGGGCAGGCCCCGGACCTGCCCGCCCCCGGCGAGCCCGCGGAGCCCGAGCATCTGGGCGACATCGCGCTGGCCTGGGAGACCTGCGCGGCCGAGGCGGCGGATCAGCGGAAATCCCTCGCCGACCACGCCACCCATCTCATCGTTCATGCAACCCTGCATCTGCTGGGCTACGATCACGAGGAGGATGCCGATGCGGAATTGATGGAGGCGGCCGAAATCCGTATCCTTGCCACCCTCGGCATTGCCGACCCCTATGCGTGACCCCATCTGGGGGACATTGCATGACCGTGGTGCCCGGACGGCACCGATGACCGGAACAGGACAATGGGCAGTAGCAACTCAGGAACCGCCCCCGCACAGACCGAACCCTATTCTACCAGCGCCCCGGCGGCCGAGGCCGCCCCGCCCCGACAGGGACGCAGGCGTGGCCGCGGCCTCTTCGCGCGGCTGATCGACGCCTTCGGCCCCGATCAGGAGCAGCCGGGCGACGATACCCCCGCCCCCGGCGCGCATGGCGTGGCCAACCTCCTGAACCTGCGGGTCGATGACGTCTCGGTGCCCAAGGCCGAGATCGTCGCGGTGCCCGAGGACATCTCGCGCGACGAGCTGGTCGAGGTGTTCCGGCAGAGCGGCTTTTCCCGCCTGCCGGTCTACAAGGGCACGCTGGACCATCCGCAGGGCCAGCTTCTGCTGAAGGACCTGGCGCTGACCCACGGCTTCGGCGCCTCCACGGGCCGGTTCAGCCTGACCGGGCTGATCCGCCCGGTGCTCTACGTGCCGCCTTCGATGCAGGTGGGCGTGCTGTTGCAGAAGATGCAGCGCGAGCGGGTGCATCTGGCGCTGGTGATCGACGAATACGGCGGGGTCGACGGGCTGGTGACCATCGAGGACCTGATCGAGACCGTGCTGGGCGACATCGAGGACGAGCACGACGAGGAGGAGACCGCGCTGTGGAAGGAGGAGGCGCCCGGCGTCTACCTGGCCCAGGCGGTGGCGCCGCTGGACGAGTTCGAGGCCGCGACCGGCCTGCGCCTGCGCATCGGCGAGGAGGACGAGGAGATCGACACCCTGGGCGGGCTCATCTTCCTGCGCACCGGCCGGGTGCCCGCGCCGGGCGAGGTGGTGGCGCATGAAAGCGGCGCTGTGCTGGAGGTGCTGGACGCCGACGCCCGCCGGGTGAAGCGGCTCAGGGTGCGGATGCCGGGTGCGGTGGCGCAGGGCGCGCCGGTCACCGAGGACAGCGCCGCGCAATGATCGCCCGACCCGCCGCCGGGGCCGTTTCCTGGCGGCTTGCCGCGCTCTCTGCGCTGGCGGGGCTGGCTGCGGCGGCGGGGCAGGCGCCGCTCGGCCTCTGGTGGCTGGCGCTGGCCGGGCACGGGGCGCTGGCCTGGCTGGTGGCCGGGGCGCCAGGCCCGCGCGCCGCCATCCGCCGCGCCGCCCAGGCCGGAACCGCGCCTGTCGCCGCGG
>JBBCJM010000149.1:0-3019 GCA_037190175.1 Paracoccaceae bacterium
CGAGAAGTCATAGCCGATCCCGCCGCCCTGCTGCATGGTCAGCGCGGCTTCCTTCAGGCTCTCGAAGATGCCGGCCATGCTGTCGTGGATGGTCCCCATCACGAAGCAGTTGAAGAGCGTGACCGCCCGCCCGGTGCCGGCGCCGGCCAGGATCCGCCCGGCGGGCAGGAAGCGGAAGCCCTCCAGTGCCTGGTAGAACCGCTCCTCCCACAGCGCGGGGTCGGCCTCGGGTGCGGCCAGCGCGCGGGCCACGCGGCGCCAGGTGTCCTCCACCGTGCGGTCGATGGGGGTGCCGTCGGCCTCCTTCAGGCGGTACTTCATGTCCCAGATCTGCTGGGCGATCGGGGCGGTGAAGGGGGACATCGGCTCATTCCATGGGGGCAACAAACGGCGAACATACAAGATAGGCCAAGGGGGGCGGCTTGTCCACCTTGGCGCCGGGGTCTAGGGTGGCCGGATGATTCACCTGCAAAAGCTCTGCGTCGGCGCGGAAAGCGTCGAGGATCTGGCCCGCTGGCAGGCGGCGCAGGCGCCGCGCTGGCCGGCGGGCCGGGCGATCCACGTCACCCGGATGTTTCCCAAGAACGGGGATGTGATCGGCGGCTCGCTCTACTGGGTGATCAAGGGGCTGATCCTGTGCCGGCAGGAGATCGTCGACCTCTTGCCGGTGGAGCAGGGCGACGGGATCACCCGCTGCGCCATCCACCTCGACCCCGCGATCCTGCGCACCGAGGCGGTGCCGCGCCGCCCGTTCCAGGGCTGGCGCTACCTCGCCGCCGCCGAGGCGCCGCGCGACCTGACGGCCGGACGGCTGCGCGACGAGCCGCTGCCGCCGGGCCTCGCCCGCGCGCTGACCGAAATCGGGGTCATGTAGCCTCGTCCAGCGCCGCCAGCACCTGCACCGCCTGCGCCGTATAGCGGCCGATCCAGCGTTCGGCGATGGCGCGGATCGGCAGCGCGTTCAGGTGGTTCCACCGCTCGCGCCCCCGCCGCTCGGCCACCACCAGCCCGGCCTCGGTCAGCACGCCCAGATGCTGCATCACCGTGCAGCGGTCGAGCTGCGGCAGCGCGGCGCAGAGCGCGCCGGTGGTGCGCGGCCCCTCGTGCAGCGCGTCCAGCATCGCCCGGCGGGCGGGATGCGCGAGCGCGCGGAACACGGCGTCCTCGTTTGCGATTGACATGTTATAGGTATATAACATGATAGGCCGGCAGCAAGCAGGAAAGGGAATCGCCATGCAGCCGAAATTCCGCGTGGCCGGGCGCATCGCCCGCCCGGTGGCCGAGGTCTTCGAGGCGGTGGCGGATCCGGCCAAGCTCTCGGCCTATTTCACCACCGGCGGCGCCGAGGGGCGGATGCAGACCGGGGCCACGGTGTGGTGGGACTTCCACGACCATCCCGGCCGCTTTCCGGTGGAGGTGGTGGAGGTCACCGCCCCCGAACGCATCGTCTTCCGCTGGGAGGGCACGCCCGAGGCCGAGGGCGCGCCCCCCTACTGGACCACGGTGACCATCACCTTCACCGCGCTGGAGGACGGACGCACGCTGGTCGCCATCGAGGAAGAGGGCTGGAAGCCGACCGAGGGCGGCTTCTCGGCGGCCTTCGGCAACTGCGGCGGCTGGATGCAGATGCTGTGCTGCCTGAAGGCCTGGGCCGAGCACGGCATCAACCTGCGGGAAGGCATGTTCGCCTGAGGGATCGGCGCCGGCCGCCGGGGGCGCTGCCCCCGGACCCCCGGGATATTTGGAACACCAAAGAAAGCAGGGGGAGGTCCGGGGGTGCAAAACCCCCGGCGCGCTCAGAAGGGCGGGGGCGCGGGCAGGCGGCGGCAGAGTTCGGCAAGGGCCACCCGCGCCTCGGGCATCCACTCGGCGCCGCGGCTGGCGACGAGGGTGGCCTGGCTCGCGTGGATCAGCCCGTCGGCGAGGATCTTCAGGTGGTTGGCGCGCAGGGTCTCGCCGGTCGAGGTGATGTCGGCGATGGCCTCGGCGGTGGCGTTCTTCACCGTGCCCTCGGTCGCGCCCTGGCTGTCGACCAGCGCGTAATCCGCCACCCCCTGCGCCGCCAGATGTTCGCGCACCAGCCGGTGGTACTTGGTGGCGATGCGCAGCCGGTGGCCATGGGCCAAGCGGAAGGCGGCCGCGGCCGCGTCGAGGTCGTCCAGCGTCTCCACGTCCACCCAGGCCGCGGGCACCGCGATCACCAGGTCGGCGCGGCCGAAGCCCATCGGCGCCACCTCGGCCACCGCGGCGGGCCAGTCGGCCAGTTGCTCGCGGATCAGGTCGCTGCCGGTCACGCCCAGGTGGATGCGGCCCGCGGCGAGTTCCCGCGGCATCTCGCCGGCGGACAGCATGACCAGCCGCGCGCCCGGCAGCCCCTCGATGGCGCCGGCGTATTCCCGCCCCTCGGACTGGCGCATGGCGACGCCGGCCCGGGCGAACCAGTCGAAGGTATCGGCCATCAGCCGGCCCTTGGAGGGCACCCCGATCTTCAGCATGAGGCCCCCCGCAGCGCGGCCACCAGCGCGGGCCGCACGATGCCGCCCACCGCCGGGATCGAGGCGCCGCCCCCCAGCGCCGCGGTCAGCGCGTCGTAGCGGCCGCCCGAGGCGATCGGGGGCAGGGTGGGGTCGGGGGCGAGGAAGCTGAACACGAAGCCGTCGTAGTATTCCAGCGCGGTGCGGCCGTGGCTGGCCTCGAAGGCCAGCCGTCCGGTGTCCACCCCATGGGTGTCGAGCGCATCGAGCCTTTGGGCGAAACGCTCCACCGCCGGGGCGATGGCGGGCAGCAGCGGCGTGATCCCCCGCAGATGGGTCAGCGCCGCCCGCGCCGGGGCCTCCAGCGACAGGAGGTCGTAAAGCAGCGCGGCCTCGGGCGCGGCCAGGGGCGGGGTCGCCTCGTCCTCGATCAGCGCGGCGGCGCGGGCGGCGATCTCCTCCTCCGACCGCAGGCCGACCAGCGGGCCGGCGGCGGCGATCAGGGCGGGCGCGGGGGCGGTGGCCAGCCGGGCCAGGAGCGCCCG
>JBBCJM010000150.1:0-14315 GCA_037190175.1 Paracoccaceae bacterium
GATCCGGAGCACCCCTACATGCTGCATTGCCACATCCTCGAACACGAGGATGCGGGCATGATGGCGCAGTTCACGGTGCTCTGAGCGGAGATCAGTCGCAACTGCTGTCCGAGCCGATGGCGCAGACCCTGCCGTCGGTCCAGATCGTGCCGCTGAGGTTGGCATGGGCAAGATCGGCGCCGGTCAGGTCGGCGCCGGTCAGGTCGGCCCTGGCCAGCCCCGCATCGCGCAGGTCGGCGTCGCGCAGGTTGGCGCCCCTCAGGTCGGCGCCGGCCAGCCGGGCGCTCTGCAGGTTGCAGCCCTGCCAGTCGACGCCGGGCGCCGGCGGGTCACCGCAGGCGGCCAGCGCGCCCGAGGCGGCCAAGGCGGCCGGCAGCAGGGCGGCGAGACGGAGGGCGATCATCGGTCCGGCTCCTCTCGCGGATCACAGCATCTCGGCAATCCCGGCCAGCGCCATGGCGCGCGCCAGCCGGTCGTCGATTGCACTTGCCGTGGCCACCCCGCCCGGCGCATCGCCGGTGCGGACCTGCGCGATCGCCACGGCCGCCTGCGCCTCGAAGCTGCGATGGCCGCCCGGGATTGCCCGCGCGGTTTCGAGAGCCGGTCCGATCTGTCCCGCCGCCGCCAGCGCCTCGGCCAGGCCGACCAGGGCGCGGGAGCGGCCTCCGGAATCCTCGATCTCCTCGGCGGTGTCGAGGGCGCCCACGAAGTCGCCCGCGGCGGCCTGGGCAGCGGCCACTGCCTGGAGTGCGGCGGTGCGTGCCCCGAAGCTGCGGATGCCACGCGCGGTGTCGAGCGCGCCAGAGATGTCACCCGCTTGCGCGCGCTCTTCGGCCACGACGACGAAGGCCGCGGACACGTTGTAGGCTGCCTCGATATTGCCGGCCAGTTCCAGCGCCGCCGCAACGTCGCCCGCCCGTGCCTGCGCCGCGGCGATTGCGACCAGGGCATCGACATCGCCAAAGGCAGCCTCGATCTGTCTGGTGGTGCCCAGCGCGCCTTCGATGTCGCCGGTGGCGGCCTGCGCCCGCGCGACCTCGACCAATGCGCGCGACCGGGCGCCCACCTCGGCGATGGAGCGCGCGGTGCCGAGTGCTCCGGCAACGTCTCCGTTCCGTGCCTGAATCGCCGCGATCTGCACCAATGCCGCATAGAACCAGCGGTCGTCCACCCCGGCCTCGGAGTAGCGCATCGCATCGGCTGCACGGGCGGCGGTCATCCAGACCCGGCTGTCGATGCCGCGCGCGACCTCGAGCGCGCCGGGGATGTCGCCCTGCCGCGCCAGCGTCACGGCCACCGCGGCCAGCGCTTCGGTCCAGCGCACCGGGCTTTCGATCCGGGCAGCGGTCTCCAGTGCGCCGGCCAGATCGCCGGCTTCGGTCTGCGCCACCGCAATCGCCTGCAGCGCCCCCATCGCCGCCGAGGTCTCACGCGCATCGAGGATGCCACCGGCGAGAGCCAGCGCGCCGTCGATGTCGCCTGCTTCGGCCTGCGCCTCAACCAGAATCATCAACGCCTCGGCCTGCATCATGTCGTCGGGAATCGCCTGCGCCACGACCTGGCCCTCGGCAAACGCGCCGATTCGCGCATGGGCGCTGACGATCGCCAGCATCGCCGCGCTGCGGTGCCGATTCGAGGAAATGCCGATCGCCGCCTCCTCGGCCCGCAGCAGCATGCAGCGGGCCGAACAGTCGGCAGCCTGCACCGGCGGGGCCGAGACGGCGAGAATGCAGATCGTGAACGCAGCCCTGACGGCGGACATTGCGGTCGCCCCCATGATTTCGTTGCATCGGCCGGCCGTCGCCGGGTTTCCCCGCCCGCCGGCCCGACCCTTGCGAGTTAAGGCGAGGGGAACGCCGATGCGCAAGTGAATTGCGGTGGGCTGCGGTGTGGCACGTGGGCAAAATCGCTGGGCAAAGCCCGGTGGCAGGCCTAGTGTCTGGTCCAGCCGGCGATTCCGTCCGGCCCTTCCGCACCAGGCTCGGGGAGAAAACTTTGGTGCGCGGCCCGTTACTTGCGTTGTCGTGGCTGGTCCTGTCGGTCGCCGCCGTCCTGGCCCAGACCTACGAGGACGCGCCGCCGCCGCTGGCCGCGCGGCTGACGCCCGAGGTGATGGCACAGGTCTTCGCCGAGGCTACGCGGGTCGAGCCGGTGGCGGACGACGGGCCGGCGGCGATGGCGGCCTTTGTCGATGACACGCTGGTCGGCTACGTGTTTTCCACGCTCGATGTGCTGCGGGCGCCGGGATATTCCTCGACTCCCTTCGACATCGTGTCTGGAGTGACGCTGGGCGGGCGAATCACCGGCTCGGCGGTCCTGTTCCACCGCGAGCCCTATCTGCTGAACGATACTCGCCGCACCGCGCTGCTGGTGCAGTTCCTCGACGCGATGGAGGGGATGGAGGCGCAGGTCGGCGCCGAGGGCGGCGAGCCGCCGCAATTCGTTGCCGGGGCGACGATCTCGGCCCGGGCGATGCGCAACGCGGTGCTCGACGGGGCCGATCTGGTGCTGCAGTACCGCACCGGGGCGCGGGTGGTGACCGAGCCGACGGTCGACCTTCTGAACTTCCGCCCGATGAGCGGGGACGAGCTGATCGCCGATGGCGGCGTGGCGCGGCAAATTGTGACCAATGCCGACCTTGCGACCGCGATGGAACAGGCAGGCCTCGCCGGCCTGCCGCCCGAGGTGGAGCCGCGCGGCGGCCCCGGGGACATCTATCTGGACCTGCGCTTCGGCTACGCGATGCCGCCGACGATCGGGCTGAACGGCGCCGGCCGGCCGGCGCTGGAGCGGCTGCGGCTGTCCTTCCCCGAAGGCAGCCACGCGCTGCTCTTCGCCTCGCACGGCGCCTACGACTTCCGTGGCACCCGTTATACCAACCTCTCGCACCAGTTCCGGCTGGAGCGGCTGGAGGTGTCGCAGGGCGACAAGGTATTCACCTTCGTGCGCGACGACCTGATCAACGCCACCTACGGGCTGGGCCCGGTCGCCAACCTGATCGTGCTGCCGCCCGACAGCGGGTTCGACCCGCTGCTGCCCTGGCATGTCACAATCCTGGCCTTCGCGCGCCAGACCGACGGGGCGCTGGCCCCCTTCGCGTTGATGCGCGCGGAGTATCGACTGCCGTCGCGCTACATCCTGAAACCGCCCGCGGATACCGGCCCGGCCTGGGCCGAAGCCTGGCGCGACAACTGGCGGCAGCAGGCGATCCTCGCCGCGGCGCTGCTGGCGCTGACGCTGATACTGGGCTTCCAGTCGGCACTCAGCCGCTCGCGCCGGGCGCACCGGCTGGTGCGGCTGGGCTTCCTGACCTTCACGCTGGTCTGGCTGGGCTGGATCGCCAGCGCCCAGCTGTCAATCGTGCATGTCATCAACTATCTGATGGCGCCGTTCCAGGGGTTCGGGCTGGGCTTCTACCTGGCCGAGCCCCTGATCGTGATGATCTCGGTCTATACGGCCCTGTCGCTGATCCTGCTGGGGCGGGGGGTGTTCTGCGGCTGGCTTTGCCCGTTCGGGGCGTTGCAGGAGCTCCTGGCCAACCTGGCGCGCTGGCTGCAGCTGCCGCAGTGGAACCCCAAGGAGCCTTTGCAGCGCAAGCTGTGGCTGGGCAAGTATGTCTCGGCTGCCGTCGTGGTCGGGCTGGCCTTCGTCGCCCCCGCCGCCGGCGCGGTGGCCGAGGAGATCGAGCCGTTCAAGACCGCGATCACTGCGATGTTCGCCCGCAATCTGCCCTATGTGATCTATGCGCTGGTCCTGCTGTTCATCGGCCTGTTCACCGAACGCGCCTATTGCCGGTTCCTGTGCCCGCTGGGCGGCGCGCTGGCGGTGCTGGACCGGCTGCATCTGGTCGACCTGCTGAAGCGGAGGCCGGAATGCGGGAGTCCGTGCCACCTGTGCGAACGCTCGTGCCCGGTGAGGGCGATCGAGCCTTCGGGCAAGATCAAGATGGCCGAGTGTTTCCAGTGCCTCGACTGCCAGGTGGAATACCACGACGACACCCGCTGCCCGCCGCTCGCACTGATCCGCAAGCAGCGCCAGCGCAAGCAGGCTGTTGCGGTACCGTCCTTCCCGCTGGGCGGCCTTGCCGCCACCCGCGGTGCACCGCCAGGAAAGCCGGCATGACCGGCTTGCTGCCCCGGCGGCGGGTGCTCTCGGTGCTCGGCGCGGCGCTGGCACTGCCGGCGGGCGCAGCCCTGCTGCGCGGGGCGGCCCCCGCCCCCGTGCCGGTCTCGTGGCATGGCGAGGTGCTGGGCGCTGTCGCCGGCATGACGCTGTGGCACCCGGATCCCGACCTTGCGCGCCGCACCATCGGCTGGCTGACGGACGAGATTGCCCGGCTGGATGCGGTGTTCAGCCTCAACCGACGCGACAGCGAGATATCTCGCCTGAACGCCTCGGGGCGGCTGGAGCGCCCGTCGCGCGACCTGCTCGATGTGCTCGACTTCGCGCGGATCGTGTCCGAGGCCAGCGGTGGCGCCTTTGACCCGACGATCCAGCCGCTATGGAGGCTCTATGCCGGCCATTTCGCGCGTGTCGGCGCCGACCCTGCCGGCCCCCCGGCGCGCGAGGTCGCCGCGGCCCGCTCCGCCGTGGACCATACCCGGATCGGCGCCGCCCGTGCTGCCGCCAGCCTCGCGCCCGGCATGGCGATCAGCCTGAACGGCATCGCCCAGGGCTACGTCACCGACCGCATCTCGGACCTCTTGCGCAACGAGGGCTTCGACCGGGCGCTGGTGCAGCTGGGCGAGACCCGGGCCGTCGGCGCGGCCCCGGGAGGGGAGCCTTTCCGGATCGCCCTTCTCGACCCGCTGGCGCCCGAAAGGATCGGCCGCGAGGTCGCGCTTGCCGATGCCGCGCTGGCGGTGTCGGGCGGCTACGGGTTGCGATTTGGCCCCGGCCTGCACCACATTTTCGACCCCGCCACCGGCCTCAGCGCCAACCGAGTGCTCGATGTCGCCGTCACCGCACCGCGCGCCACGCTGGCCGACGCGCTGTCGACCGCGATCCATGTCGCCGGCCCCGAGGCGGGCCGGCGCCTTCTGGCCGCGTTCCCCCATGTCAGCGCCGAGGTCACCCGCCCGGACCAAACCGTCACGCAACTCTGACGTGCGGCCCGCAACGGGCGCAGCGGCGCGCGCGGTTACCCGGGGTCGGCCCGTTCGGAAGATGGCAGAAGATCGTCATTTAGGGCTGGTGCCGGCACTACAACCCCAGGCGCGCAGAGCCTCGTGTCGGAACCCGTTGCATTCAAGCACAAAATGCATGGTAAAAAATATCAACAAGATCAACGATATATGGCGGATGAGGTGGGATTCGAACCCACGGAGGGTCGCCCCTCGCTGGTTTTCAAGACCAGTGCCTTAAACCGCTCGGCCACTCATCCGTCGCTGCGCCGGGGCCCCGGCGGGCGTCGGGTGACTTACGGCAGCGGGCGGGCGGGATGCAAGCGGGGCGATTTTCGCCGAGCCTTACCGGCGCCCTTCCCAGCCGGCCCTCTTGCCGGTATGATCCGCCGCGCGCGGGCAAATCGCGCGACGGGCAGCGCCCTGCGCCGGTCCCCCTCGGGACCCCGCGGGGCAGAACGTGAAGCACGCCGCCAGAGCGTGCGACTTAGGGGCGCGAGAGGGCACGGGCCGCGATGCAGGCAACGATCAGGACAGTGGTATTCACCGCCGCCGCGGGCTTTGCGCTTGCCGGCTGCCAGATGGGTTCGGGCGCGAAGGACGGCGCCCAGGTCTCGCGGGCCGAGACCTCGGTGCGGCTGGTCGAGCGCGACGTGGAGGCGCCCGACGTGTTCAAGGCCGAGGACCAGGCGCTGTGGGACGGCCGGCCCTCGCTGGGCGGGGTCTGGGTCGCCTCTCCGGAAGCGGTCGACCCCGAACGGGTGATCCTGCGCAACACCGAGAACGGCAAGTTCGTGATCGGCGCGCTGTTCCGGCGCGAGCGGCTGAACCCGGGGCCCACGCTCCAGATCTCCTCCGACGCCGCCGGGGCGCTGGGCATCCTTGCCGGCCAGCCCACGAAGCTGAGCGTCATCGCGCTGCGCCGCGAGGAGGTGCCCGACGGCCCGCCGGTGGTCGCCGAGGCGCCGATCCTCGCCACCGCCGAGACGGTGGAGACCACGGCGCTGGCCGCGGTGGCCGGCAGCGCCATCGACCGGGCCGAGGCGGCCGCGCCGGCCGCAAAGCCCACCGCACCCGCCGCCCCGGTGATGACCGCGGCCGCGGTGGCCGGTACCGCGGCGCCCGCCCCCACCCCGGCCAAGGCCCTCGCGACGCCCGCCGCCGCCGGGCGCAACCTGATCCAGATCGGCATCTTCTCGGTCGAGGCCAATGCCAGCCGCGCGGCCCAGACGGTGGAGAAGGCCGGCATCCCCGCCCGCATCCTGCGCGAGGAAAGCCAGGGCAAGGTGTTCTGGCGCGTGCTCGCCGGCCCCGCGCCGGATTCGCCCCAGCGCGAAAACATGCTGCTGGCGGTGAAGGAGGCGGGCTTCACCGACGCCTATTACGTCTCCCGCTAAGGAGGAAACCGCCCATGTCCCGCCTGCTGATCCTGGCTGTCGCCGCCGCGCTCGCCCTGCCCCGCATGGCCGGCGCCTTCGACACGCAGGCGCAGGCGGCCTGGGTCTATGACGTGAAGTCGGGCACCGTGCTTCTGGACAAGAACGCCGACGTGCCGCTGCCGCCGGCCTCGATGTCCAAGCTGATGACCCTGAACATGCTTTTCGAGGCGCTGAAGGACGGCCGGGTGACGATGGAGACCGTCTTCCCCGTCTCCACCCGCGCCAAGTCGATGGGCGGCTCGACCATGTTCCTGAACGAGATGGACCGGCCCACGGTCGAGGATCTGATCAAGGGCATCATCATCAACTCGGGCAACGACGCCTGCGTGGTGGTGGCCGAGGGGCTGGCGGGCAGCGAGGAGAACGTCGCCATCCAGATGACCGAGCGCGCCCGGGCGCTGGGGATGACCAACTCGGTCTTCAAGAACTCCTCGGGCTGGCCCGCGGCCGGTCACGCGCAGTCGATGCGCGACCTGGGGATCATCGCGCGGCGGCTGATCGTGGATTTCCCGGAATACTATCCCTATTTCGCCATGACCGACTTCAACTTCATGGACCGGGCGCCGGCCAATTCCCGCAACCGCAACCCCTTGCTGCAGATCTCGGGCGGCGACTGGACGGCGGACGGGCTTAAGACCGGGCATACGATGGAAGCGGGCTATGGGCTGGTGGGCTCGGCCAAGCGCGGCGACCGGCGGGTGATCTTCGTAGTCACCGGACTTTCCAGCGAAAAGGCGCGGGCCGAGGAAAGTGCGGCCATCGTCAACTGGGCCTTCCGCCAGTTCGTGGAGCGCACCGTGGCGCGCAAGGGCGTGCGGGTGGCCGAGGCCGAGGTCTGGATGGGTGCCGCCGGCTCGGTCGGGCTGATGCCGGCCGAGGACATCACTGTGCTGGTCCCCGCCCTGGTGCAGGACGGGGTGCAGGGCGAGGTGATCTATACCGGCCCGCTGACCGCCCCGGTCACCGCCGGGCAGGCGGTGGCGGAACTGGTGGTCCGCGTCCCCGACCTGCCCGAGACACGGGTGCCGCTGGTGGCCGAGGCGAGCGTGGCGCGCGGTGGCTTCGTCACCCGGCTGACCACGGCGGGGCAGCACCTGATGGCGCTGGCGCAGGGCGGCAGCCCGGGGTCGTGATGTTCCTCAGCTTCGAGGGGATCGACGGCTCGGGCAAGACCACCCAGGCGCGGATGCTGGCCGAGGCGCTGCGGGCGCGGGGCCGGGCGGTGACGCTGACGCGGGAGCCCGGCGGCAGCCCGGGGGCCGAGGAGATCCGCCGGCTGGTGCTGACCGGCGACCCCGCGCGCTGGTCGCCCGAGACCGAGATCCTCTTGTTCACCGCCGCCCGCCGCGACCATCTGGAACGCACGATCCAGCCGGCGCTCGCCCGCGGCGAGGTGGTGATCACCGACCGTTTCGCGGATTCGACCCGCATGTATCAGGGGACCGCCCGGCAGGACGGCGACCGGCTGCGGGGGCTGGTGGACGAGCTGCACCGGACCATGATCGGGGTGGAGCCGGACCTGACCTTCCTGATCGACATCGACCCGCGGCTGGGCCTGGCCCGCGCCCGGGGCCGGCAGGGCGACGAGCTGCGGTTCGAGGACATGGGCGACGCCTTGCAGGAGCGGCTGCGGGCGGGGTTCCTCGCCCTGGCCGCCCGGCATCCCCGCTTCCGGGTGATCGACGGCGCCCGCCCGGCCGAGGCGGTGGCGGCCGACGTGCTGGCCGCCTTCGAGGCCGCCTAGATGGCCCGCGCGCCCAGGGAAGCCCCCGACCTGCCCGAGCCCGACCGCGTGCCGGGCGCCCCCCATCCGCGGGAGACGCCGGTGCTCTACGGGCAGGCGCAGGCCGAGGCCGAGTTCCTGGCCGCCGCCACCGGGGGCCGGCTGCACCACGGCTGGCTGCTGACCGGGCCGCGCGGGGTGGGCAAGGCCACCTTCGCCTGGCGCGCGGCGCGGTTCCTGCTGACGCAGGAGGAACCCACCGACAGCCTCTTCGGCACGCCCCCTCAGTCGCTGGACGTGCCCGAGGATCACCCGGTCGCCCGGCGGATGCGGGCGCTGTCGGAACCCCGCCTGCACCTCCTGCGCCGGGGGCCGACCGACAAGGGCGACCGCCTCTCGCAGGTGATCGCGGTGGACGAGGTGCGGGGGCTGCGCGACTTCCTGGGCCTCAGCGCCGCGGACGGCGGGCGGCGGGTGGTGATCGTGGACGCGGCCGACGAGATGAACCCGGCCGCCGCCAATGCGATCCTGAAGCTGCTGGAGGAACCGCCGCGGCTGGTGACCTTCTTCCTTGTCTGCCACCAGCCCGCGCGGCTTTTGCCCACCATCCGCTCGCGCTGCCGTCCGCTGCGGCTCAATCCGCTGGAGCCCGCCGACCTCGCCCGGGCGCTCTCCGGCGCCGGGATCGCCACCGACAGCCCCGCGGCGCTGGCCGAACTGTCCGGCGGCAGCCCGGGCGAGGCGGTGCGGCTGGCGCAACTGGACGGGCTCGGCCTCTACCGCGACCTGGTGGCGCTGATGGGCGGGCTGCCGGGGATGGACCGGCCCCGGGCGCTCAGCCTGGCCGAGGCCGCGGCCGCCCGGGGGCAGGAGGAAAGGTTCGACCTGACCGTGGGTCTGATCGACCGCTTCCTGGCCCGCGCCGCGCTGACCGGCGCCACCGGCCGCCCCCCTGCCCCGGCCGCGCCCGAGGAGCCCGCGGTGCTGGCCCGCCTCTCGCCCGGCGAAACCCACGCCCGGCACTGGGCCGACCTGGCCCAGACCCTGGGGCAAAGGGCGCGGCGGGGGCGGGCGGTGAACCTTGACCCTGCCGTGCTTCTGACCGATATCCTGCTCAGGATCGACGAGACGGCGGGCGCGCTCGCCCCCAGGTGAGCCCCTGATGCCCCCCGAGACGCCGGAACTGGTTGACAGTCACTGCCACCTCGACTTCCCCGACTTCGCGGGCGAAGAGGCCGCGGTGATCGCCCGCGCCCGCGCCGCCGGGGTCACCCGCATGGTCTCGATCTGCACCCGCCTGGCACAGGTGCCGGTGGTGCGCGGGCTGGCCGAGGCCCACGAGGGCGTGTTCTGGACCTTCGGCATCCACCCGATGAGCGTGGCGACCGAGGCGCCGGTGACCGTGGAACAACTGGTCGCCATCGCCCGCCATCCGCGGCTGGTGGGGATCGGCGAGACGGGGCTGGACTACCACTACACCGCCGAAAGCAAGGTCGCGCAGCAGGAGAGCCTGCTCATCCATATCGAGGCCGCCCGCCGCACCGGCCTGCCGCTGGTGATCCACGCCCGCGACGCGGACGAGGACATGGCGCGGATCCTCTCGGCCGAACACCGCGCCGGGGCCTATTCCTGCGTGATGCACTGCTTTTCCTCCGGCCCCGACCTGGCGCGCACCGCGCTGGACCTCGGCTTCTACCTCTCGATGTCGGGCATCGCCGCCTTCCCGAAAAGCCACGATCTGCGGGCGATCTTCGCCGCCGCCCCGCTGGACCGCATCCTGGTGGAAACCGACAGCCCCTACCTCGCCCCCCCGCCCCACCGCGGGCGGCGCAACGAGCCGGCCTATGTCGCCCATACCGCCCGGGCGGGGGCGGAGATCCATGGCCTGACGCTGCCCGAATTCGCCGCCGCCACCTCGGCCAATTTCGACCGGCTGTTCACCCGCGCGGCCCGGGGGCGACAGGCGGCATGAGCGACCGGCTGCGTTTCGTGATCCTGGGCTGCGGCTCCTCGGGCGGGGTGCCTCGCCTGGGCAACGACTGGGGCGACTGCGACCCCGCGAACCCGAAGAACCGCCGCCGCCGCTGCTCGCTGCTGGTCGAGCGGCACGGGGCGCAGGGGGTGACAAGGGTGCTAATCGACACCTCGCCCGACATGCGCGAGCAACTGCTGGACGCCGGGGTGGGGGTGCTGGACGGGGTGGTCTATACCCATTCCCACGCCGACCACGTGCACGGGATCGACGACCTGCGGCAGGTGGTCTTCAACATGCGCGGGCGGCTGAAGGTCTGGGCCGACGGGCCGACGCAGGACGCGCTCTTGGGCCGGTTCGGCTATGCCTTCGTGCAGCCCGCGGGCTCGCCCTATCCGCCGATCCTCGACCTCTACACCATCGACGGGCCGGTGCGGGTGGAGGGACCGGGCGGGATGGTGACGCTGACCCCCTTCCACGTCGGCCACGGCAGCATGGCCGCGCTGGGCTTCCGCATCGGCGGGCTGGCCTATCTGCCCGACGCGGTGACGATCCCGGAGGAGACCTGGTCAGCGCTGCAGGGGCTGGAGGTCTGGGTGGTCGACGCCCTGCGCCGTCGCCCGCACCCGACCCACGCGCATCTGGCCCTGACGCTGGACTGGATCGAACGGGTGCGGCCGGCCCGGGCGGTGCTGACCAACATGCACGTGGATCTCGACCACGACACCGTGGCGGCCGAGACGCCGGCCCATGTCACGCCCGCCCATGACGGGATGGTGATCGACCTCGCGGCCGACTGAGATGCAGGCGCTGGCGCAGGTGATCCTGCCGGTCTTCCTGCTGATCGGCTTCGGCTATGCCGCGGCGCGGGCGGGGCTGTTCGGGGAAGGCGCGGTCGACGGGGTGATGCGCTTCGCGCAGAACTTCGCGGTGCCCTGCCTGCTGTTCCGCGGCATCGCCCGGCTGGATCTGGAGGCGGCCTTCGACCCGCTGTTGCTGGCGGCCTTCTACCTCGGCGCCTTCGGGGCCTTCGCGGCGGGCTATGTCGGCGCGCGGCGGATCTTCGGCCGGACGCCGCCGGATGCGGTGGCCATCGGCTTTGCCGCGGCATTCTCCAACTCGCTGCTGCTGGGCCTGCCGATCACCGAACGCGCCTTCGGGGCGGGGGCGCTGGCGGGCAACTTCGCCATCATCGCCTTCCACAGCCCGCTGATGTACACGATCGGCATCACCGCGATGGAATGGGCGCGGGCGCGGCAGGGCGAGCCGGGGCCGGGCCGGGTGGCCGCGCGCATCGCCCGCGGGCTGGTGCAACAGCCGCTGCTGATCGGCATCGCCGCCGGGCTGGCGGTGAACCTGACCGGCCTGCCGGTGCCCGGGGTGGGGTGGGAGGCGGTGGACATGCTGGCCTCCGCCGCGATCCCCGTGGCGCTCTTCGGCCTGGGCGGCGTGCTGACCCGCTACCGGCCCGAGGGCGACCGGCTGACCATCGCGATGATCTGCGCGGTCTCGCTGATCCTGCACCCGGCGGTCACCTGGTCGCTGGGGCGGCTTATCGACCTGCCGGTCGAGGCGCTGCGCTCGGCCGTGGTGACCGCGGCGATGGCGCCGGGGGTCAACGCCTATCTCTTCGCGCATTTCTACGGCACCGCGATGCGGGTCTCGGCCTCGGCGGTGCTGTTCGCCACCGCCGCCTGCATCCTCACCGCCTGGGGCTGGCTGCAACTGCTGCCCTAGGGACAATCCGCCTGAAATCGTCCCCGCCTGCCCCTCTTTCTTGCGACAGGTATCCCGGGGGATCCGGGGGGCTGGCCCCCGGCGCTCTCCGCAGGCTCAGGCGGGCGAGATCCCGCGCAGCCGCTCCGACCGCCGGCGCAGCAGTTCCACCGTGGTCAGCAGCGCCACCGAGACCACCACCAGGATCGTGGCCACGGCGAGGATCGCGGGGCTGATCTGCTCGCGGATGCCGTTCCACATCTGCCGCGGGATGGTCTGCTGCTCGGGCCCGGCGATGAACAGCACCGCCACCACCTCGTCGAAGGAGGTGACGAAGGCGAAGAGCGCGCCCGAGATCACCCCGGGCAGGATCAGCGGCAGGATCACCCGGAAGAAGGTGGTGCGCGGGCTGGCCCCGAGGCTGGCCGCGGCCCGCACCAGCGACTGGTCGAAGCCCGAGAGCGTGGCGGTCACCGTGATGATGACGAAGGGGATGCCCAGCACGGTATGGGCCAGGATCACGCCGAGGTAGGTCGAGGTCAGCCGCCCGCATTCGAAGCCCAGGATCGAGCAGGGGTTGGAGAAGAAGAAGAACATCCCCGTCGCCACGATGATGATCGGCACGATCATGGGCGAGATCAGGATGGCCATGATCGCCCGGCGATAGGGCATCTCGGGCCGGCTGAGGCCCAGCGCGGCCAGCGTGCCCAGCACGGTGGCCAGGATAGTGGCCCAGAACCCCACGATCACCGAATTGCGCGCGGCCTTCACCCAGGTGGCGTTGGCCCACATGTCGGCCCACCAGGCGGCGCCCCGCGGCCCCTCGGGCGCCATCATCCCCACGGTCAAGAGGCTGTCGTACCAGCGCAGCGAGTAGCCCTCGGGGTCCAGCCGCAGCATCTTCTCGGTGAAGGTGAAATAGGGCTCGGCGTTGAAGGACAGGGGGATGACCACCAGGATCGGCGAGATCAAGAAGATGAACACCGCCACGCAGAAGATGCGGAAGGCCCAGCGCCAGATGCGTTCCAGAGGCGTGGCATAGGTGGGCAGCGCCATGGCGGTCACCCGAGCTTCAGCTTGTCGATGCCGACGAGCCGGTCATAGAGCCAGTAGAGCGCCAGCACGCCGGCCAGCAGCATGGCGGCCAGCGCGGCGGCGACCGACCAGTTCGACTTCGACATGTGGAACTGGATCATGTTGGAGAAGAGAAGCCCGTCCGATCCCCCGACCAGCGCCGGGGTGATGTAGTAGCCCGCGGCCAGGATGAAGACCAGAAGCCCCCCCGCCCCGATCCCCGGCAGGGTCTGCGGCAGGTAGATGCGGCGGAAGGTGGTCCAGCTGGTCGCCCCCAGCGAGCGGGCGGCGCGGGCATAGCTGGGCGGGATCACCCGCATCACCGAATAGAGCGGCAGGATCATGAAGGGCAGCAGGATATGCGTCATCACGATGATGGTGCCGGTCTGGTTGTACATCATGTTCAGCCGCCCGGCGTTGTCCACGATGCCCAGCGCCACCAGTGCGCCGTTGACCACCCCCTGCCCCTGCAACAGCGCGATCCAGCTGGTGGTGCGCACCAGAAGCGAGGTCCAGAACGGCAGCAGGACCAGGATCATCAGCAGGTTGGTCCTGGCCATCGGCAGCGTGGCCAGCAGATGCGCCACCGGAAAGGCCAGCACCAGGCAGATCAGCGTGATCAGGCCCGAGAGCAGGAAGGTCTTCACGTAGAGATAGAGGTAGATGCGGCTCCTCGGCTCCACCCGCTGGATGCTGCCGTCGGTGGCGCGCTCCAGATCCGCGGCGATCAGGTAGAAGTCGGCCGTATAGGCGCGGGAGGAGGAGCGCATCGCCTCCCACACCGCGGGGTCGGCCCATTTCGGGTCCACGGCCAGGAAGGCGTCGCGGTAAGGCGGGGCCAGGTCGTCGGCCACCCGCGCGGTCTTGGTCACCAGCGAGCGGGTCTCGGGCAGGGTATAGTTGATCCGCGTGCCCGCCTCGCCCGCGGTGCGGTTGGCGCGCATGGCGCGGAAATCCTCGGCCAGCGCGGCGAAGGCGGCCTCGTCGGGCGCGTCGCCGGGCTGACGCCCATCGAACCAGGCGGCGATGGCGGGGGCATTGGCGGCGAAGCCGGGATGATGGACCGACTGGTGCAGCATCTGCCCGATGGGCACCACGAAGGTCAGCAGCACGAACAGCAGAAGCGGCAGCACCAGCAAGAGCGCCCGCCGCCGCGCCCGCGCATTGGCCCGGGCCAGCGCCGATTTCAGCGGGCGGCCGTCGGTCGTGGTCAGGGGCGCGGTGGCGACGTCGGTCATCTTCGGCTCGTGCAGGCGGGGGGGGGGGGG
>JBBCJM010000151.1:0-23770 GCA_037190175.1 Paracoccaceae bacterium
CGTGCCCCACCGCCGAGATCAGCGGGATCACCGAGGCCGCCGCCGCCCGCACCACCGCCTCCTCGTTGAAGCCCCAGAGGTCCTCCAGCGACCCCCCACCCCGCGCCACGATGATCAGATCCGGCCGCGGCACCGGCCCGCCGGGCGCGATGGCGTTGAAGCCGCGGATGGCGGCGGCCACCTCGGCGGCGCAGGTCTGGCCCTGCACCGGCACCGGCCAGACCAGCACATGGCGCGGGAAACGGTCGCGCAGCCGGTGCAGGATGTCGCGGATCACCGCGCCGGAGGGCGAGGTCACCACCCCGATCACCCCGGGCAGGAAGGGGATCGGCTTCTTGCGCCCGGCCTCGAACAGCCCCTCGGCCGCCAGGGCCTGCCGCCGCTTCTCCAGCATCGCCATCAGCGCGCCCGCCCCGGCGGGCACCAGATCCTCCACGATCATCTGGTACTTCGATCCGGCGGGGAAGGTGGTCAGCCGGCCGGTCGCCACCACCTCCATCCCCTCTTCCGGCCGGGCGGTGAGGCGGCCCGCCTGCGTCTTCCAGCACACCGCATCCAGGCAGGCTCGGTCGTCCTTCAGGGTGAAGTAGAGATGCCCCGAGGCGGGCCGCGACACCCGCCCCACCTCGCCCCGCACCCGCACCAGCCCGAACTCCCCCTCGATCGCCCGCTTCACCGCGCCGGCGAGGTCGGAGACGGTGAATTCCGGGCGGTTGCTGGGGGTGTCTTCGATCAGGTCCATGGGGGGCAGCCTAGCGGGCCGGGCCGGCGGGGGAAAGCAGGTCAGTCGCAGCCCGAACAGGTCAATCGCCCCCTTCGCCCCTCGCCACCGGCGCACCCCTTGAAAGGAAGAACAGCACCGGAAGAAGTAACAGCGCGAAAAGCAGCAGCGATCCGCCTACACTGTAGAATTCCGCCGTCATTCCGAAAATGCCAGCCATAAAGCTGACAAGGAACAAGGCAAAGAACCAATCCATGCGGCGCTGCTTTCGATATGCGCTCGCATCGGGCCACAAGTCCGGTGGGGGCGGAACACCAAACATCTCCGCATAGCGCGCCCGGATCTGTTCATAGGCCGGGTCGCGGTCGGGTGGCGGGCGATCAAAGGTGTGGTGCGGATGGCCGACCAACACTCGCCGACAGAAGACCTCATAGCCCCATTCATCCCGGCGGTGCAGGCGCCAGGCTTGATCAATGATTTTGGGGGGCGCTGCCGCTTCGTCCGTTGCCACCGCCAGCGCGAGGAAACGAAGATACTCGTCGGCCAGCCGAGGGGCGTTGGCGGGCTTCAGGTTCAACTCCTTCTCCAATAATCGCACAAAGTCCTTGCCATCGGCCCTGTCCCGCCACTCCATCAGCCGCTGCCACATCTCCGGCGCCGCGCACATCGCCGGCCCCTGATGAGGCGGAACGGGTGGCGTGCCGCCAGACCCGGTCAGCCACACGAAGAGAGCGAGAGCAATCAGACCAAGGAAAATCTCCATCCGCTTGCCCTCCCGCCGCGCTCACCCTATGGCCTTGTGCGATTTCGGCCAAGCGGGGGCGCGCATGAACATCCTGATCCTGGGCGGCGGCGGGCGGGAACATGCGCTGGCCTGGGCGGTGAAGCAGAACCCCAAATGCGACCGGCTGGTGGTGGCGCCGGGCAATGCCGGGATCGCCGCCATCGCGGAATGCGCCGACCTTAACATCCTCGACGGCGCCGCGGTGGTGGCTTTTGCGGCCGAGAACGCCATCGACTTCGTGATCGTGGGGCCCGAGGCGCCGCTGGCCGCCGGGGTGGCCGATGCCTGCCGCGCGGCCGGGATCCCCGCCTTCGGCCCCTCGGCAGCGGCCGCGCGGCTGGAGGCCTCGAAGTCCTTCACCAAGGAGATCTGCGACGCCTGCGGGGCGCCCACCGCCGCCTGGGCGCGGTTCGACGCGCTCGCCCCGGCGCTCGCCTACATCCGCCAGCGGGGCGCCCCCATCGTGGTCAAGGCCGATGGCCTCGCCGCCGGCAAGGGCGTGGTGGTGGCCATGACCCTGCCCGAGGCCGAGGCGGCGGTCACCGACATCCTCGGCGGCGCCCTGGGCGCGGCCGGGACCGAGGTGGTGATCGAGGAGTTCATGGCCGGAGAGGAGGCCAGCCTCTTCGTGCTCTGCGACGGGGCGGAGGCCTTGCCCATCGGCTCGGCGCAGGACCACAAAAGGGTGGGCGAGGGCGACACCGGCCCCAATACCGGCGGCATGGGCGCCTATTCCCCCGCCCCCGTGCTGACGCCCGCCATCGAGGCGCAGGCGATGGCCGAGATCGTCCGCCCCGTGCTGGCCGAGATGGCCCGCCGCGGCACCCCGTTCCAGGGCGTGCTCTACGCCGGGCTGATGATCCAGCACGGCCGCGCGCGCCTCGTGGAATTCAACGTCCGCTTCGGCGACCCGGAGGCCCAGGTGCTGATGATGCGGCTGGGGGCGCAGGCGCTGGACCTGATCCTGGCCTGCGCCGAGGGGCGGCTTTCCGGCATGGCGGTCAATTGGGCCGAAGACCATGCGATCACCGTGGTGATGGCCGCCCGCGGCTATCCCGGCGCCTACGAAAAGGGCACCCCGATCCGCGGCCTCGACGCCCTGCCGGCGACCAGCCGCGCCATGGTGTTCCACGCCGGCACCGCGATGCGGGATGGGCAGCTGGTCGCCACCGGCGGCCGGGTGCTGAACGTCACCGCCCGCGACGCCACCCTGGCCGCCGCCCGCGACCGCGCCTATGCCATGGTCGACGCCATCGACTGGCCCGAAGGCTTCTGCCGCCGCGACATCGGCTGGCGGGCGCTCTGACCCCGAACCTGCTTTCTTTGGTGTCTCAAATATCCCGCGGGGGGTCCGGGGGGCGCGAAGCCCCCCGGCGCTCTCCACCCGCCCCGCCACCGGAGGCACATCCCGCGGCAGCGCCGGCCGAGGGGGTTCGATGCCCCCGAGGGCGGCTCCCCCTTGCACCCCGGCCCGCCCCCCGCTAAAGCCGCGCCCGACCTCAAGGGGCCGGGAGGACTTCATGCCGCTTCTCGTGATGAAATTCGGCGGCACCTCGGTGGCCGATCTCGACCGCATCGCCAATGCCGCCCGCAAGGTGCAGGCCGAGGTGGAGCGGGGCTATGACGTGATCGTCATCGTCTCGGCCATGTCGGGCAAGACCAACGAGCTGGTGGGCTGGGTCGAGCAGACCTCGAAATTCTACGACGCGCGCGAATACGACGCCGTGGTGGCGAGCGGAGAGAACGTCACCGCCGGGCTGATGGCGCTCAGGCTGCAGGAGATGGGGGTGCCGGCGCGCTCCTGGCAGGGCTGGCAGGTGCCGATCAACACCACCAGCCAGCACGGCTCGGCCCGGTTCGTGTCGATCCCGCGCGAGCACCTGGACGCCAAGTTCGCCGAGGGCTTCAAGGTCGCCGTGGTGGCGGGCTTCCAGGGGCTGAGCCCCGAGGGGCGGGTCACCACCCTGGGCCGCGGCGGCAGCGACACCACCGCGGTGGCCTTCGCCGCCGCCTTCGGCGCCGAACGCTGCGACATCTATACCGACGTCGACGGCGTCTACACCACCGACCCCCGCATCGTGCGCAAGGCGCGCAAGCTCGACCGCGTGGCCTTCGAGGAGATGCTGGAACTGGCCTCGCTGGGGGCCAAGGTGTTGCAGACCCGCTCGGTCGAACTCGCGATGCGCTACAAGGTGCGCCTGCGGGTGCTGTCCTCCTTCGAGGATACCGACGAAAATTCCGGCACCCTGGTGTGCGACGAGGAGGACATCATGGAATCGAAGGTCGTCTCGGGCGTGGCCTTTTCCAAGGAAGAGGCCAAGATCACGCTCTTCACCATCGAGGACCGGCCGGGCATCGCCGCCGCGATCTTCGGGCCGCTGGCCGAGGCGGGGGTGAACGTGGACATGATCGTGCAGAACATTTCCGAGAAGGACTATGACGAGGCCCACCCGGGCGCGGTCACCGACATGACCTTCTCCTGCCCGGTCGCCCAGGTCGCCCGCGCCACCCGCGCGATGGAGGAGGCCAAGGCCGCGGGCCTCATCAACTACGACGAGCTGATCGTGGACACCGAGGTGGCCAAGGTCTCGGTCGTCGGCATCGGGATGCGCTCGGCCGCCGGCGTGGCCAGCCGCACCTTCCAGGCGCTGGCCGACGAGGGGATCAACATCAAGGTCATCTCGACCAGCGAGATCAAGATCTCGGTGCTGATCGACCGCAAGTACATGGAACTCGCGGTCCAGGCCCTGCACGACGCCTTCGAGCTGGACAAGGGCTGAGTCAGCGGGCGGCGGTGCGGCGGCTAGGCTGCAACGCTCGGACGAGCGCCCGGAAAACGCGCGCCATGGCCTGCCGCATGGCGGCGGAGCGGGCGCGCAGGGCCTCGCGGGCGTGGTGGTCGATGTCGGGCGATCCGTCGGGTCTGCGGCGGATGGCGGGTCCCTCTGTCGCGGTCATGGCCGGCCTCCTTGCGGGCATGAGACCTGGATAGGACGGGTCGGCCCTCCGCGCTTTGCCGGAACCTTGCGGTGGCCTTGTGTTTTCCCTGTCTTGTGCCCGCCCGCCCTGTCGGCCCTACGCCCGCGCCCTGCCCCGTGCTAGAACCGGCCATGCGCTATCGCCTGGGCCGATACGAACTGGTTGCCGAGACCCGCGAGCTGCTGGCCGAGGGCGTGGCGCGGCCGGTCGAGCCGCAGGTGTTCGACCTGCTGCACCTCCTGGTGCGCGAGCGCGACCGGGTGGTCAGCCAGGACGAGCTGGTGGCGGCGATCTGGGGCGGGCGGATCGTCTCGGATTCCGCGATCAGCGCCCGCATCAGCGCCGCCCGCGCGGCGCTGGGCGACGATGGCAAGCGGCAGGACTGGATCCGCACCCTGCCCCGGCGCGGCTTCCGCTTCGTGGGGCCGGTCGAGCCGGTGGGCGCCGCCCCGGAACCCGTGCCCGCCCGGCCGCAGCATCAGCGCGTCGCCTTCTGCCGCTCGGCCGACGGGACGCGGATCGCCTATGCCACCAGCGGCAGCGGCCCCCCGCTGGTCAAGGCGGGCCACTGGCTGACCCATCTGGAGCACGACTGGCAAAGCCCGGTCTGGCGCCCCTTCCTCGACCGGCTGAGCCGGCAGTTCCAGGTGATCCGCTATGACCAGCGCGGCAACGGCCTGTCGGAATGGCAGGTCGACGACTTCGCCCAGGACCGTTTCGTCGAGGATCTGGAGGCGGTGGTCGAGGCCAGCGGGGTGGGCCGCTTCGCGCTCTACGGCACCTCGCAGGGCGCGCCGATCGCGGTCGCCTATGCCTGCCGCCACCCCGGGCGGGTCAGCCACCTGATCCTGCACGGCGGCTACGAACAGGGGCGGCTGGTCAGGGGCACCGAGGCCGAGCGCGCGCAGGGCGAGGCCATCCTGACCCTGATCCGCCACGGCTGGGGCAAGGCCAACAGCGCCTTCATCGACGCCTTCGCCACCCTGTTCATGCCCGACGGCAACCGCGAACAGATCGACTCGCTGGTCGAGCTGCAGCGGCTGACCACCTCGGCCGGCAACGCCGCGTCGCTGCGCGCGGCGGTGGACAGGTTCGATGTCGGCGACCTGCTGGGCCGGGTGGCGGTGCCCACGCTGGTGATCCACGCCCGCGACGATGCCGTGCAGCCGCTCGACCAGGGCGTCCGGCTGGCGGCGGGCATCCCGGGCGCGGAGTTCCTGATGCTGGAAAGCCGCAACCACGTCATCCTGCCCCAGGAAAGGGCATGGCCCGTGCTGTTCGACGAACTCGACCGCTTCGTGGCAGGGCCGGAGGGGCCAGGCTGAGCGGGGTGCGCTCGGCGGCGCCTATAGCGAGATCAAGGGTCGGTGCTGATCGACCGCAAGTGCATGGAACCGGCGGTCCAGGCGCTGCACGACGCCTTCGATCTGGACAAAGGCGTAGGGGCCTCCGCCATTGCCCTCCCTCGGGCAGGATTTTCGCGACAGTTTCCCGCCGAGCCTGTGGCTCTAGTTTCGAGCCTGCCCGAACATCTCGCGGAACCAGTCCTGCCACCGCGTTTCGCTCGCCGCAGCGCGTTGCTCGGCATCGTCGCCATACAGGTAGAAGGCCATGCTGGCGTTGGTGGCTTCCCCGATACCATAGGTCCCGATCAGCGCGATGCCGGGAGATGGCCGTTGCAGGCGCAGCAGGACATAGCGTTCCTTGTCGCTCTGCTGCACGCGCTCGACAACGCCCGACAATTGCTCCGGCGTCTGCGGGGCCGTCATTTCCTCGCCGGCGTCGACACTCGCAAGGCCGAATCCTTCGGTCAGTCTCTTCCAGACTTCGAGTTGGGACGCCTCGACGCTGGCAATCGCGTGGACCACGGCCGCCTTCATGCCGGCAAAATGCGAGAGGTAGAGGCGCAGGACCTCGAAGAAGCCGGGCCAGCCGCCCTCGAAGCCTTCCATCTGGTCGTCCCAATCGTCGGTCGAAGCGAACAACGAATGGACCATGCGGACGAGGCAGCGGTCGCCCGATCTGGCGGTCACGGTGATTTCTGTCGCCAGAGGGGGCGCGCCCTCGGCCCAGTCGCGTTCGACATAACCGAAGCGAACGGGAGGCTCCCAAGCCGTCACCTCGCCCTTGGATTCCCCGTTTCCGCCCATGTCGAAACGGATCGCGCCGCCGACGTGCTCTGCGATGGTGGCCGGCGTGAACCATGCTGTATAGCCGGGGCCTGTCGCAATCGCCTGCCACACCTGTTCAGGCGTGCCGGGCACGATCAACTCCATTTCAACCCAGCGTTTACCGGTTTCGTCCTTCTTGACGGGCATGGGACTTCCTTTCAGGTCTGGGCGTCGCGGGGAGCGGGGTAGGCCGCCACAACAAGCCGGTGCGGACGCCCGCCGGACGCAGATTCGTCGTGATAGCGAGCCGCAAGCGCGGTCACTGCGCTGGTTAGATCGGACGTGAAGGCCGCACGCTCGGCCGGCGATCGGAAACGGATGGTGGTGTCTATCGACAGCGTGGCCAGTCGCTTGTCCTTCTCGCGGGCGCTGCGCCACAAATCGCCCACTTCACGGACGACCCGCGCCGCCAGGGCGATCAGGTAGCTGGCCGACAGGCGGTCGCCGTTGCGGGCCGGATCGGCACCGATCGCACCCAATGCCGCCGGCGACACGACATAGGACGAAGCCGTCGCCACCATCAGCCGCTCGGTGAGGCCGCCCCATTGGCGTTCCTCAGCCGCCACAACCAACCCATGATCCTCCAGGGCGCGCAGGTGGTAGTTCACTTTCTGGCGGGCAAGTCCCACTCGCGAGGCCAGGATTGCCGCAGAAGCGGGCTGCGTCAGTTCAGCCAGAAGCCGGGATCGGATCGGGTCGAGCGCGGCCGTGGCCGCAGCGGCGGTCTTGATCACGTCTACTTCGATCATGCGGGCAGGCTAGCATTGACAAAAAAAATTGTCAATGCCGAAGGATCCTGGCCCGTTGTCGCGTAACTCCTGAAGCCTGCAATACCGCCACGCACATCATCGTCGCAAATGCTGGAATCCCGCGATATGACCCGCGACAATGACATGGCGGGCGATGGTCCGCTCCCGGCGCCGCGCCGCCGCCGCCCTCCGATCCCCACTTCCCCTCCCCCCCGCGAACCCGTTATGGCTGGGGCAAAGGATCGGGGGACATGCCGGACCGGACCGAAAGCGACAGCCGCAAGCTGCTCCGCCGTCTGCGCGACGTGCTGGCCATTCCCGCCAAGGGGCAGGAGCGGCTGGACCGCATCGTCCACCTGATCGCCGATTCGATGCATACCGAGGTCTGCTCGATCTACCTCTTCCGCGACCCCGAGACGCTGGAGCTCTGCGCCACCGAGGGGCTGAAGAAGGAGGCCGTGCACCAGACCCGGATGAAGCTGGGCGAGGGGCTGGTGGGCCGGGTGGCGCGCACCGGCCAGCCGGTCAACACCGCCGACGCCCCCAGCGAAAAGGGCTTCCGCTACATGCCCGAGACGGGGGAGGAAATCTATTCCTCCTTCCTCGGCGTGCCGATCCAGCGGCTGGGCGAGACGCTGGGCGTGCTGGTCGTGCAGTCCCGCACCGCGCGCACCTATTCCGAGGAGGAGATCGACGCGCTGGACGTGGTGGCGATGGTGCTGGCCGAGATGACCGAGCTCGGCGCCTTCGGCAACGACGGGCTGGGGGCGCGGCACAAGCAGCCGGTGCTGTTCCGCGGCGGCACCGGGCAGGAGGGCGCGGCCGAGGGCCGGGTCTGGCTGCACGAGGCGCGCGTGGTGGTCACCAACCCGGTGGCCGACGATCCGCTGACCGAGATCGAGCGGATCCGCGATGCGGTCTCGCGGCTGCGGGTCTCGATCGACGACCTGCTGGCGGCCGAAAGCCTGGACAAGGACCAGCGGCAGGTGCTGGAGGCCTATCGCATGTTCGCCCAGTCGCGCGGCTGGCTGCGGCGGATGGAGGAGGACATCGCCCGCGGCCTCTCGGCCGAGGCGGCGGTGGAGAAGGAACAGTCGCAGGCCCGCGCCCGCATGGCGCAGGTGGCCGACCCCTATCTGCGCGAGCGGCTGGCCGACATCGACGACCTCTCGAACCGGCTCCTGCGGATCCTGACCGGACAGGGCGCCGACACCGGCGCCGAGATGCCCGAGAACCCGGTGCTGGTGGCGCGCAACATCGGGCCGGCCGAGCTCCTCGACTACGGGCGCAAGCTGAAGGGCGTGGTGCTGCAGGAGGGCTCGGTCGGCAGCCATGCCGCCATCGTGGCGCGCGCCCTGGCGATCCCGCTGGTGATCCATGCCGAGAAGATCACCCAGGAGGCGCTGAACGGCGACCCGATCCTGGTCGACGGCGACCAGGGGCTGGTGCACCTGCGCCCCGAGGAAACCGTCGCCGCCGCCTTCCGCGACAAGATGGCCATGGCCGCCAAGGCGCAGGAACGCTACGCCGGGCTGCGCGACCTGCCGGCCCAGGCCCGCTGCGGCGCGGTGGTCAGCTTGCAGATGAACGCCGGGCTGATGGCCGACCTGCCCTCGCTGGAGGGCTCGGGGGCCGAGGGCGTGGGCCTGTTCCGCACCGAGTTGCAGTTCCTGATCCGCAACCAGATGCCGCGGCGCGACGAGCTCGCCCGGCTCTACTCCCGCGTGATGGACGCCGCCCGCGGCCGGCGGGTGGCCTTCCGCACGCTCGACATCGGCTCGGACAAGGTGCTGCCCTACATGAAGCCGCAGGACGAGCCCAACCCGGCCATGGGCTGGCGCGCGCTGCGGGTGGGGCTCGACAAGCCCGGCGTGCTGCGGATGCAGGCGCAGGCGCTGATCCGCGGTGCGGCGGGGCGGCCCTTGGCCATCATGTTCCCCTTCGTCACCGAGCCGGTGGAGTTCGAAGAGGCCCGCGCCCATGTCATGACCCAGCTCGACCGCGAGATCCGCATGGGCACGCCGCCGCCCTCGCGGCTGGAGATCGGCGCGATGCTGGAAACCCCCAGCCTCGCCTTCGCGCCGCGGGCCTTCTTCGAGCTGGCCGATTTCATCTCGGTCGGCGGCAACGACCTGCGGCAGTTCTTCTTCGCCGCGGACCGCGAGAACGAACGGGTGCGGCGGCGCTATGACGTGCTGAACCTGTCGTTCCTGTCGTTCCTCGCCACCATCGTGGACCGCTGCGCCGAGACCGGCACGCCGCTGTCCTTCTGCGGCGAGGATGCCGGCCGGCCGGTCGAGGCGGTGGTCTTCGCCGCCATCGGCTTCCGGTCGCTGTCGATGCGGCCGGCTTCGGTCGGGCCGGTCAAGACGCTGATCCGGCGGGTGAACCTGCAGGACCTGCGGGCCGTGGTCGAAAGCGCCCGCGCCGCCGGCGCGCCCAGCGCGCGGCCGGCGGTGATGGACTATCTGGCGGGGCTGCCGGAGTAGGTCAGGCGGCAGACGGCGGGCGGCGGCAAGGCCCCCTCCCCCATCCCCTCCCACGGGGGGAGGGGCTGGGGGGGGGGGGCACCTACCGCAGGGTGCTCACACCCACTTCGCCAGCGGCGGCAGGCTCATCAGCACGGCATTGGCGTCGTGGCCGGTGGCCAGGCCGAACTTGGTGCCGCGGTCGTAGACCAGGTTGTATTCGGCATAGAGCCCGCGGTGGATCAGCTGCGCCTCCTTCTCCGCCGCGCCCCAGGGCAGTTCCCGGCGGCGGTCGGCGATGGGCAGCCAGGCGGGCAGGAAGGCGCGGCCCATGGCTTGGGTCAGCGCGAAATCCGCCTCCCAGGCGCCCGAATTGCGGTCATCCATGAAGACCCCGCCCACGCCCCGGGCGCGGCCGCGGTGGGGGATGAAGAAATATTCGTCCGCCCATGCCTTCAGCCGGGGGTAGATCTCCACCCCGAAGGGGTCGAGCGCGGCCTTCAGCGTGGCGTGGAAATGCGCGGTGTCATCAGTGAACTCGATGCAGGGGTTGAGGTCGGCCCCGCCCCCGAACCACCAGGCATTGGGCGTCCAGAACATCCGCGTGTTCATGTGCACCGAGGGCACCAGCGGGTTCTGCATATGCGCCACCAGGCTGATGCCCGAGGCCCAGAACCGCGGATCCTCCGCCATGCCCGGCACCCCGCGGGCCGCCATGGCGCGCTGCGCCTCGGCCCCCAGCCGGCCGTGGACGGTGGAGACGTTGACCCCCACCTTCTCGAACACCCGGCCGCCGCGCATCACGCTCATCAGGCCCCCGCCGGCCTCGGCTCCATCCTCGGCCTGCCGGCGGGTGGGGGTGACCTCGAACCGGCCGGGGGGAAGGTCCGAGGGCTGGCGGTCCTCCAGCGCCTCGAAGGCCGCCACGATCTGATCCCGCAGGGCGCGGAACCAGGCGGAGGCGCGCTCCTTCTCGGCCTGCATCGCTTCGGTCATGGCGTCCTCCCTTTCGGCCCCGTCGTGCGGCCTCGGCGGGTGCGCGTCAAGCCTGCCGGGCCGCCAGCCTCACGCCCCGATCAGCGCCCGCACCCGCGCCACGCCGTCCTCGACCAGCCGCCGGTCGCCGCGCGCCTCGACGTTCAGCCGCAACAGCGGCTCGGTGTTCGACCGCCGCAGGTTCAGCCGCCAGTCGGGGAAGGCGAGGCTCAGCCCGTCGGTGTCGTCGCGCTCTGCCGCCTGCGGCCCCAGCGCCGCCTCCACCCGCGCCACGGCGCCGGCGGGATCCTCCAGCCGGAAGTTGATCTCGCCCGAGGAGGGGAAGGCAGCCATCCGCCCCTCGACCAGGTCGGCCAGCCCCGTCCCGCGGGCCGAGAGCAGCGCGGCGACCAGCAGCCAGGGGATCATCCCCGAATCGCAGGCGTAGAAGTCGCGGAAATAGTGGTGCGCCGACATCTCGCCGCCATAGATCGCCCCGGTCTCGCGCAGCGCGGCCTTGAGGAAGGCGTGGCCGGTGCGCGCCATCGCCGCCCGGCCGCCGGCGCGGGCAACCACGTCCTGCGTGTTCCAGACCACCCGGGGGTCGTGCACGATGGTCTCGCCCGGATGGCGGGCCAGGAAGGCCTCGGCCAGCAGGCCCACCACATATTCCCCGGGGATGAAGCGGCCGCGGTGGTCGAAGAGGAAGCAGCGGTCGAAATCGCCGTCGAAGGCCACCCCGAAATCCGCCCCCGCCGCCACCACCGCCTGCGCGGTGACCGGCTGGTTCTCGGGCAGCAGCGGGTTGGGGATACCGTTCGGGAAGGCCGGGTCGGGGTCGTGGTGCAGCCGGGTGAAGCGCAGCGGCGTGCCGGCCAGCCCCGCGGCGATGGCGTCCAGCGTCGGCCCCGCGGCGCCGTTGCCGGCGTTGACCAGGATGTGCAGCGGCCGCAGCGCCGCCGGATCGACGAAGGACAGCACGCGGGCCACGTAATCCGCCCGGGTGCCGCGCGCGTCGGTCACCTTGCCGCCCGGCCGGTCGGGGGCGAAGGCGCCGCTCTCGGCCAGCGCCTGCACCGCGGCCATGTCGGTGGCGGGGTCCAGCGGCGCAGCGCCGGCCTTGACCATCTTCAACCCGTTGTAATCCATCGGGTTGTGCGAGGCGGTGACGCAGAGCCCGGCGCCCGCGCCCAGATGCCCGGTGGCGAAATAGACCTCTTCCGTGCCGCAGAGCCCCAGGTCCAGCACCTCGGCCCCCGCCGCCACCATCGCCGCCGCCGCGGCCGCGGCCAGCTCGGGCGAGGAGGCGCGGGTATCGCGCCCCAGCACCACCCGCCGCGCGCCCAGCACCTGCACCAGCGCCCGGGCGATGCGCGCCACGATGGCGGCGTCGAGTTCCGCGCCCAGCCGGCCGCGCACGTCATAGGCCTTGAAACAGCTCAACCGCATCGTCCCGCCCCGCGCAATGGAAAGGGGCCGCCACCCGGCGGGTGCGGCCCCTGTCGAATGATGGTGGGCGATAACGGATTTGAACCGCTGACATCTTCGATGTGAACGAAGCGCTCTACCGCTGAGCTAATCGCCCGGTGCCGGTGCTCTTAATGGGCTTCGTCTGCCTCTGCAAGAGCCTGCGACGCATGTTCCGCCTTGTCGGCGGTGCGGCGGACCTTGACCGTCATCACCCGGGCATTGGCCCCCTCGCGCTGCGGGCGCACGGTGAGGCGGCCCAGGGGCGGCAGGACCAGGCTTTCGCCCCGCCCCAGCGCCTGGGCGATGGCGTCGAGCGTGGCCTCCAGGATCGGCTTCACGTCCTTGGGCTTGGCCCCGGTGGCCGCGACCACCTGCGCCAGCAGCGCCTTCTTGGCCAGCCGGCTGCCGCCGGCCTCGGCCTTCTTCTCCCCCGCCGGTTTTTCCCCGGCCGGAACGGCCTCTGCCATCGTGCCCTCCTCGCTCCGCGCCGCCCTGCCCCTTGCCGGCCGCCGCTGTTTGCCTTTGGGCAACAATGGTCGAAAGCCGCGGTTTTTGTAAATGCTCGCCTCGGGTTTTTTGCATTTTCGGCCCCTGCCGCGGGCGCCCGAGGAATCCGTTGACGGATCCGTGATGGCGCGGCAACATCGGCAGGCATTTCGGGTCAAGGGGTTAGGATGTGTTGCCCGTTACCGGCACCTTCGCGGGAAAGCGCATCCGGCCGGGAACCCGAAGCGACTTTCCGCCGTTGTTGCTCACGGCGGGATCGGCGTGCGTCCGGTACGCAGCAACTGAACGAGGAAAGGGAATGAAAATGCGGAAAACTCTGGTGACGACCGTGGCCGTGCTGGGGCTCAGCGCCGGCGCCGCGCTGGCTGGCGGCTGGGTGGAGCCCGTGATGGAGACCGAAGTGGTCGCCCAGCAGACCGGCACCTCGGCCGGCGGGATCCTGGTGCCGCTGCTGCTTCTGCTGCTGATCGCCGCGGCCGTGGCCAGCGACTGATCCCCTTCCAGACATGAGAAACCCGGCCTGCCCTAGGGGGCGGCCGGGTTTCGGTCGCTCGCGGCGGGCCGACCCGCCGCGCGGCTTCTCTAGTGGGCGGTCTGCGAACGCTCCGCCTCGGCGGCCACGCGACGGGCGGCCGCGGCGGCCTCCTCGGCGGCCTCGTCCCATTCCACCGGCTCGGGCTGGCGCACCAGCGCCTGCTTCAGCACCTCGCGCACGTGGCTGACCGGGATGATGGTCAGCCCCGCCTTCACGTTCTCGGGGATCTCGGGCAGATCCTTGGCGTTCTCCTCGGGGATCAGCACGGTCTTGATGCCGCCCCTGAGCGCCGCCAGCAGCTTCTCCTTCAACCCGCCGATGGCCATGGCGTTACCGCGCAGGCTGACCTCGCCGGTCATGGCGATGTCCTTCCTGACCGGGATGCCGGTCAGCACCGAGACGATGGAGGTCACCATGGCCAGGCCCGCCGAGGGCCCGTCCTTGGGCGTCGCCCCGTCCGGCACGTGGACGTGGATGTCGATCGTGTCGAACTTCGGCGGCTTGACCCCGATGGAGGGCGCGATCGAGCGGACATAGCTCGACGCCGCGTCGATCGATTCCTTCATCACGTCGCCCAGCTTGCCGGTGGTCTTCATCCGGCCCTTGCCCGGCAGTTTCAGCGCCTCGATCTGCAGCAGGTCGCCGCCCACCGAGGTCCAGGCCAGGCCGGTGACCACGCCCACCTGGTCCTCCTTCTCGGCCAGGCCATAGCGGAACCGCTTGACCCCCAGCCAGCCTTCCAGGCTTTCCGGCGCGACCTCGACGGTCTTGACCTTGCCCTTCATGATCTCGGTCACCGCCTTGCGGGCCAGCTTGGCGATCTCGCGCTCCAGGTTCCGCACCCCCGCCTCGCGGGTATAGGTGCGGATCACCTCGGTCAGCGCGGCGTCGGTGACCTTGAACTCGCCCTTCTTGAGCCCGTGGTTCTTCACCTGCTTGGGGATCAGGTGGCCCTTGGCGATCTCGCGCTTCTCGTCCTCGGTGTAGCCCGCCAGCGGGATGATCTCCATCCGGTCCAGCAGCGGGCCCGGCATGTTGTAGGAGTTCGCCGTGGTGATGAACATCACGTTCGAGAGGTCGTATTCCACCTCCAGATAGTGGTCGACGAAGGTGTTGTTCTGTTCGGGGTCCAGCACCTCCAGCAGCGCCGAGGCCGGGTCGCCGCGGAAGTCCTGCCCCATCTTGTCGATCTCATCCAGCAGGATCAGCGGGTTGGTGGTCTTGGCCTTCTTCAGCGACTGGATGATCTTGCCGGGCATCGAGCCGATATAGGTGCGCCGGTGGCCGCGGATCTCGCTCTCGTCGCGCACCCCGCCCAGCGAGATGCGGATGAACTCGCGCCCCGTGGCCCTGGCGACCGAGCGGCCCAGCGACGTCTTGCCCACGCCGGGCGGGCCGACGAGGCAGAGGATCGGCCCCTTCAGCTTGGCGCTGCGGGCCTGCACCGCCAGGTATTCGACGATCCGCTCCTTGACCTTCTCCAGCCCGAAGTGGTCGGCGTCCAGCACCTTCTGCGCCGCGCCCAGGTCCTTCTTGATGCGCGACTTCACGCCCCAGGGCACGCCCAGCAGCCAGTCGAGATAGTTGCGCACCACCGTGGCCTCGGCCGACATCGGCGACATCGAGCGCAGCTTCTTCAGCTCGGCCTCGGCCTTCTCGCGCGCCTCCTTGGAGAGCTGGGTCTTGCGGATCCGCTCTTCCAGCTCATTGACCTCGCCCTCGGATTCGCCGTCGCCGAGCTCCTTCTGAATGGCCTTCATCTGCTCGTTCAGATAGTACTCGCGCTGCGTCTTCTCCATCTGGGTCTTGACGCGGGACTTGATCTTCTTCTCCACCTGCAGGACCGACATCTCGCCCTGCATGTGGCCATAGACGCGCTCCAGCCGCTCGGCCACGTCCAGCGTCTCCAGCAGCGCCTGCTTCTCGGCCACCGGGATGCCCAGGTGGCCGGCGGCGAGGTCGGCCAGCTTCGCGGGCTCGCGCGTCTCGACGATGGAGGCCACGGCCTCTTCCGGGATGTTGCGCTTGACCTTGGCGTATTTCTCGAACTCGTCGGTCACCGCGCGCACCAGCGCCTCGACCGTGGACCGGTCGCCGGGGGTCTCGTCCAGCGGCTCGACGCGGGCCTCGAAATAGGCCTCGTTCTCCAGGAACTCGGTGATGCGCACGCGGCGCTTGCCCTCGACCAGCACCTTCACGGTGCCGTCGGGCAGTTTCAGCAGTTGCAGGACCGAGGCCAGCACGCCGACCTTGTAGATCCCGTCGTGCCCGGGATCGTCCACCGTGGGGTCGATCTGGCTGGACAGCAGGATCTGGCGATCCTCGGCCATCACCTCTTCCAGCGCGCGCACGGATTTCTCGCGCCCGACGAACAGCGGCACGATCATGTGGGGGAAGACCACGATGTCGCGCAGCGGCAGGACGGGATGGCTGGGGGAAATTTCGGTCATCTCGTTTCCTTGTCTGGCAGGAAGACCACGGCCCCGGTCATCGGCAGCCCCCGGTCCTCCCCACTCGGCACCCTATCTGGTGACGCGGGGGGGTGGTGTCAACGGGCGCCCCTGCTGGCCGCCATCATGCGCGCGGGCGCGGGCGAGTGCAAGGCGATAGGCGCGGCGTGGTTGACGCGGGGGCGGTTTCCGCGCGGAAACCGTCACGAATTCCGCGCGGAATTCGGCGTCGGGCGGGAAACCGCGCCATCGGCCGGGATTGAACCCGGTAACCCGATGGGCTATATGAGCCCATGCAGTCCGTGGCCGAGACACCCATCTTCACCCGTCAGGCCGACAGGCTGTTCAATGAGGACGAAAAGCGGGCGCTGATCGACTTTCTGGCCCTCAACCCGCTGGCCGGTGACGAAATCCCCGGCACGGGCGGGTGCGGAAGCTCCGGTTCGCATCCTCGGGGCGCGGAAAGCGGGGTGGCGCAAGGGTGATCTACTACTTCCTTGACGAGACCGTGCCGCTCTATGCGCTTCTGGTCTATGCCAAGGGCGAGCGGACGGACATGACCAGCGACGAGCGGCGGGCGGTCGCCAGTCTGGCGGAAGCCATCAAGGCCGCGGCAAGAAAGGAGCGAGGATGAGCGATTTTGGCCAGGACCTGATCCAGGCGATGCAGGAGGCGCTGGCCCATGCGAAGGGCCAAGGCCCCGCCGTCGTTCACGAACCCATCGATCCCAGGGCGGTGCGCCGCAAGGCGAAGCTGACGCAGGCCCAGATGGCCCCGCTGATGGGCATGAGCCTGTCGGGCTATCGCAAATGGGAACAGGGCCAGCGCCGGGTCTCGGGTCCGGCGGCGACGCTGCTGCGGGTGATCGAGCGGGAACCCGCGGCCGTGCAGCGGGCCCTGGCGGGCTGAGGTCTCATCGCCGCTCCACTTTCAGCCATATCCCCTCCCGCGCCCGCACGGTCAGGTGGGCCTCGGGCACCGGTATGCGCTCGGCGGTCAGGCGGAAGGCGCGGGCGAGGGCGGAGAGCAGGATCACCCCCTCGGCCATGGCGAAGCCCGCGCCGGTGCAGACGCGGGGGCCGGCGGAGAAGGGCATGAAGGCGTCGCGCGCGGACTTGCGGCCCGCCTCGGTCTGCCAGCGGGCGGGGTCGAAGCCGTCGGGGTTTTCCCACAGCCGCTCGTGCCGGTGCAGGTGCCAGGGGCTGAGCACGACCTGCGCCCCGGGGGCCACCTGGCGGCCGCGGAAGTCCTCGGCCCTCAGGTTCTGCCGCACCATCATCGGCACCGGGGGATAGAGCCGCAGCGCCTCGCGGAACACGTCTCGGGTGAACTTCAGCGCGGAAAGCCCCGAGAAGGAAGGGTTTTCCCAGAATCCGCCTGCCTCCTCCGCCACCCGCTCCTGCGCCTGCGGGTGGGTGGCCAGCAGATAGAGCGACCAGGCGAGCGCCGAGGCCGAGGTCTCGTGCCCGGCCAGGAAGAAGATCGCCACCTGGTCGACCATCTCCGCGGTCGCGAACCGCTCGCCGGTCAGGGGATCGGCGGTGGTCATGATCTTGGTGGCCAGGTCGTCGGGCGCGGTGCCGGCGGCGATCTCGGCCGCCCTTCCTTCCGTCAGGTCGGTGATCAGCCGGCGGATCGCCCGGGCCGTGCGGATCGTCGCCGGGCGGTGGAAGCGGGGGAACCAGCGCGGCAGGGGCAGGAAGGCGGCGAGGTTCAGGATCGGCTGGGTGCGCTGATGGGCGCGGAACTGCCGGAACACCTGCGCCGCCACCGCGTGCTCGATGGGGATCGAGAAGAGCGTGCGGAAGATCACGTCGGCCGCGGCATGGCTGGCCAGTTCCTCGGCCTCCACCTCGCACGGTTGCAGGCGCCGGACCGCCGCCTCGGCCGCCGCGACCATGGCCGGAAAGGTGTCGCGCAGCCGGCCGCCCTCGAAGGCCGGGTCGATGATCCGCCGCTGCCGCTTCCACACCTCGCCGTTGGTCACGAACACCGAATTGCCCAGCAGCGGGCTCAGCCCCTCGCGGATGCGTTTCGACTTGGGGAAGTCGTCGGGGCGCGCCTTCAGCACCAGGTCGATCAGGGCCGGGTCGTTGCAGAGATAGCTGCGGAAGAACGGCGTGCGGAACTCGGCCATCCAGGCGCGATAAAGCCGCGCCGGCTGCGCCGAGAGGATGTCGCGGCGGAAGAGCCGCAGGTAGCGCCAGAGGCTCACCCGGTCGGGCCGCGGCTCAGGTTTCGGCGGCGGCATGGGCCACTCCGGTATGCCGGTTCACCGCCCGCTCGATCCGGCTGGCCGAGGGCGGTCGGCCGGCGAAGTGCCGGGCCCGCGTACTCGGCCCGGCGGTGATGCGGCAATAGTCGTAGTCCCACGCCTGCCCCGGCAGCGCGTCGAAGGCGCAGAGATACTGGAAATGCAGCCGGAAATAGCGGCGCTTCAGCCGGGCCCAGGTTTCCGGTTTCAGGGTCCGGGTGAAGGCGGCCGAGACCACCAGTGGCCAGCACTTGCCCTGCGGCGCCACGCCGGAGACCGCCACCGGGTCGCACAAGGCAAAGGCGCAGCCGTCGCCGGGGGCGGTCACGTCGATCCAGGTCAGCTCCGGCCGGGTGGAGAGCCAGGCCAGATCCGCCCGCAGCCGGTCGGCCCTGGGCAGGAAGCTGACCATCGGCACCACCTGCCCCAAGGTCAGGAACCCCAGCGCCGGGCGCCGCTCGGGCAGCCCGGCCCGCAGCAGGTCGGCCAGCACCGAGACGCCGATATGCGCGCCCGAGGAATGGCCCACCACCAGCACCTCGTCCCAGTCCTCGGCCAGGGCCTGCCGCAGCCGGGCGGTGAACTCGGCCATCCGGGCGGTCAGCTCCGGCGGGTCGGCGCCGTGCAGGCGGGCGGTGAAGGCATAGTCGTGCATCAGATACCAGGCCATCAGCCGGTTGTCGTGGCGGCGGCAGAGATGCAGCACGCCCCAGGCCGCCGCCGCCCCGCCGAGGATGCCGACCAGATGCCCGGCCCCCCCGGGGATGATCATGGCCAATCGCCAGACCCCCAGGCCCACGCCCACCGCCACCGCCAGTTGCAGCAAGAGCGCCAGCACCGGATAGAGCGCGGCGATCACCGGCCCCTTGCGCAGCCGCATCAGCCGGGAAAGCGCGCCGGAGCCGATATAGGCCCAGGCGGTGCGCAGGAGTTGCCCGTAGGTCGCCGCTATCCCGGCGGACATCGAGCCCTTCACGATGTCCGACCAGACCATGACCTCGAAGGCGCCCTGCCCGGTCTGCCCCTCGATCACCGTCTCGGCCACCCAGCCATGCGCCGGCCCGCCCGCCCGCGGCAGCAGGCGCAACTCGTACCCCGACAGCCGGGCCTGCTCGGCCCCTTCCTTGCGGTAAAGCTCGCGATAGCGGCGGGGGTGGAAGGGGTCGTAGCCGGGGATGTAGAACACCCGCCGGCGGAACGCGCGCTGATCCCTCTCCCCGTCCATCGCGGCAGGATGCCGGGAAATAGGGGCGAAATGAAGGTGCCTCAGCCGACCGTGGCGAAGAAGGGGAAGGTCTCCAAGAGCCACCAGGCGAAGGCCGAGAACTGCCCGGTCAGCATCATCAGCCCCACGGTCCACAGCAGCAGCCCCGAGATCCGCTCGATCCGGTCCATGTGCCGCTTCATCCAGCCCATCGCCCCGCCCAGCGCCGGCAGGAAGGCCGCGACCAGCAGGAAGGGCAGGCCCAGCCCCAGCGCATAGACCGCCAGCAGCACCGCGCCGCGGCTCATCTCGGCCTCGGTGGCGGCCAGCGACAGGATCGCGCTCAGGATCGGGCCCAGGCAGGGGGTCCAGCCGAAGGCGAAGGCCAGCCCCAGCACATAGGCCCCGAAGGCCGAGCCGCCGCGGTCGCCCGCGTCCATCCGCGCCTCGCGGTCCATGAAGGGGATGCGGAAGACCCCCACGAAATGCGCGCCGAAGACCATGATCACGATCCCGGCGAAGGTGGTGAACCAGTCCTGCCATTGCAGGATCGCCCGGCCGAAGGCCGAGGCCGCCATGCCCAGGAACATGAAGACGGTGGAGAGCCCCAGCACGAAGAAGGCCGCGGCCAGCACCACCGGCCCGCGCCGCAGCCCCTGCCCCTGCAGCTGGGTGGCCGAGACCCCGCCCATATAGGCCAGATAGGGCGGCACGATGGGCAGCACGCAGGGGCTGAGGAAGGACAGCACCCCGCCCGCGAGCGCGATCAGCAGGGCGGGCAGCAGGGTGGCGTCGATCAGGTCAAGGCCCAGCATGCGCCCTCCTAGCGCGGGAACGGCCCGGGCGGAACCGTGGGCCGGAAGGGCACCTCCCCTCCCCTCGTGGGAGGGGATGGGGGAGGGGGCTTGCCCGCGGCCCGGAACCTTTGCCGCCCCCCCACCCCATCCCTCCCCCACGAGGGGGGAGGGAGGCGCGAGACTCCATCAGGTGGTGCCGACGGCTTGGGTTCCGCATGAACCGATCCCCGATCTAGCGCGCGCGACGCCCGCCGTCAGCGCGGCAGGGCGTCACGTCTGCGTCAGGGCTCAGCGGCCCAGCGACCACCAGCCCTTGCGCTTGGGCCGGTCGGATTCGGCCGGGGCCTCGGCCACCACGGTCTCCTGCCCCGGATCGGGGGCGAGGTCCGCGGCATTGGCCGGCCCCTCGCCGGGATCGGGTTGCAGGGCGGCGGGTTCCGGCACCGGGGCCGGTTCCGCCGCGGCCGTGGCCCTGGGCGCGCGGGTGCGGGTGCGCTTCGGCTTCGCCGGCGCCTCGGCGGGGGCTTCGGCGACCTCCGCCGGAACCTCCGCAGGCTCGGCCTTCTTCGCCCGGGACACCCGCGGCTTCTTCGCCGGCTTGGCCTCGGGCTCCGCCGGGGCCGGAACCTCCGCCGCTTCCGCCGCGGGCTTCCTGGCCCGGCTGCGGGTGGACTTGGGCTTGACCGGCTCGGCCACCGCCTCGATCACCTCGCCGGCGGGCTCCGCGGGGGCCTCGACCACCTCGACGGCCACCGCGACCGCGGTCAGCTCGACGGCGACGGGCGCGTCCTCCTCGTCGTCCTCGCCCTCGCCCTCGTCCTCCTCGGCCCCGGCCTGCCCGCTGGCGGCGCCCTGCCCGGCCCCGCTGCCGCGGCGGCGCCGGCGGCGGCGGCGCTTCTTCTTGCCCGGCGCGCCCTCGCCGGCGGGCTCGGCGCCCTCGGCCTCGGCCTCGATGGCCTCCTCCACCAGATCCTCGTCGTCCTCGACCTCGATCTCGTCTTCCTCGGCCACCGCCGCGCCCATCAGGCTGGCGTTGCCCTGGATCACCGGCGGCGCCTCGGGCACCAGGCGGGTCGCGGTCTTGAACTTCTCGAGGCTGTAGTCGGGGCTGACCAGCCGCGGGTCGGCCTCGATCCGCACCGCCATGCCGTAGCGCGCCTCGATCAGCGCCAGATGCTCGCGCTTCTGGTTGAAGAGGTAGTTGACGATCCCCACCGGCGCCTTCAGCAGCACCTCGCGCGACCGCCGCCGGGTGCCCTCTTCCTCCAGCGCGCGCAGGATGGTCAGCGCCATGCTGTCGTCCGAGCGGATCAGGCCGGTGCCATGGCAATGCGGGCAGGGCTGGGTGGTGGATTCCAGCATCCCCGGGCGCAGCCGCTGGCGCGACATCTCCAAGAGGCCGAAGCCCGAGATGCGGCCGACCTGGATCCGCGCGCGGTCGGTCTTCAGCTTGTCCTTCAGGCGCTTCTCGACCGCGGCGTTGTTCTTGCGCTCCTCCATGTCGATGAAGTCGATGACGATCAGCCCGGCCAGGTCGCGCAGGCGCAATTGCCGGGCGATCTCCTCCGCCGCCTCGAGGTTGGTCTTGAGCGCGGTCTCCTCGATCGAGCCCTCCTTGGTGGCCCGGCCGGAGTTCACGTCGATCGCCACCAGCGCCTCGGTCACCCCGATCACGATATAGCCGCCGGATTTCAGCTGCACGACCGGGTTGAACATCCCGCCCAGGTAGCTTTCCACCTGATAGCGGGCGAAGAGCGGCATCGGCTCCTCGTACCGCTTCACGTCCTTGGCGTGGCTGGGCATGATCATCCGCATGAAGTCCTTGGCGGTGCGATAGCCCGCCTCGCCCTCCACCAGCACCTCGTCGATCTCGCGGTTGTAGAGGTCGCGGATCGTGCGCTTGATCAGGTTGCCTTCCTCGTAGATCGGCGCCGGGGCGATGGATTTCAGCGTGAGCTCGCGGATCTCCTCCCAGAGCCGCATCAGGTATTCGTAGTCGCGCTTGATCTCGGGCTTGGTGCGCTTGGCGCCCGCGGTGCGCACGATCAGGCCGGCGCCTTCCGGCACTTCAAGATCGCCCGCGATCTCCTTGAGTTTCTTGCGATCCGCGGCATTGGTGATCTTGCGGCTGATCCCGCCGCCGCGGGCGGTGTTGGGCATCAGCACGCAATAGCGGCCGGCGAGGCTCAGATAGGTGGTCAGCGCCGCGCCCTTGTTGCCGCGCTCCTCCTTCACCACCTGGACCAGCATGATCTGCCGGACCTTCACCACCTCCTGGATCTTGTAGCGCCGGGCGCGCGGCTTTCTGGGCGCGCGGATCTCCTCGGCCACGTCCTCCTCGGCCACCGACTCGATCTCGTCGTCGGTCTCGCTGGCGTGGTCCATGGCGCGGAAGGGGCGGTCGTCGTCGTCCTGCCCCGCCGGCGAGGCCACCAGGCCGTCGGCCCCGGTCTCCTCGCCCAGATCCACCAGGTCCATCCCGGCGATAGCCCCGGGCTCGGGCGCCACGGCCTCGGGCGCGGGGCGCGGGGCGCGGCGGCGGGGACGGCCGTTCTCCTCGTCCTCCTCGGCGCGGGCCAGGGCGCGTTCCTCCTCCAGCAGCGCCTTCCGGTCGGCCACGGGGATCTGGTAATAGTCGGGGTGGATTTCGGCAAAGGCCAGGAACCCGTGCCGGTTCCCGCCATAGTCCACGAAGGCCGCCTGCAGCGAGGGTTCGACCCGGGTTACCTTGGCAAGGTAGATGTTGCCTTGCAGCTGGCGCTTGTTGACGGTCTCGAAGTCGAATTCCTCGACCTTGTTTCCGTCCACCACGACCACGCGGGTCTCTTCCGCATGGGTGGCGTCGATGAGCATTTTCTTGGGCATGTCAATCCATTGCACCCCGGCCGCAGGCTCCCCGGCGGTTGCGCCGTCAGGGAGGGTTGCGGGGCGGGGCGGCTTGTTCGGGCGAGCACGCGGCCGGCGCAAGCCCGGGCGGTGCCGCGCGGGCACACCTCGGGTCTGGCAATCGCTTTCACGCGCATCATCGCGGTTCACATCCGGGGGGCCTTGCGGACCCCCGCCTTCGAGTGCCCGTACACCATGGCGCGCGGGCAAAGCTGACAGCCTTGCGGCCGATCCGACCGTCCGCCGCCACGGCGCGCGCTGCACGTCCTGCGAAATCAGACGGAGAATTCCGGGCAGGCGAACCTGCGTTGGCGGACCATAAAGGCAGGCCGGCGGGATTGACAATGGCCAATCGTGCGGGAGCCCGCGAGGGCGGGCCGGCAAGCCCAACCCCGGCCGCTTGCCCCGACGGCCGCCGAACGCACCCGCCGGCCGATCCGGCCAAGCGGCAGGCGCTCCGATCGGCATCCGCGCGGGAGAGCGACAGGCGCACCGCCTCCACCTCGCCGGTGTTCCGCGGTCTCGATCCGCGCCCTCGCGAGGAGGGCGACGGCCCTGATTTTCCGGTCGAGGGCGGGCCGCCATGTTTCGATCCGCGCCCTCGCGAGGAGGGCGACAGACCCTGCGCAAAGTCCCGAGTGATCGGGACCTGTTTCGATCCGCGCCCTCGCGAGGAGGGCGTAACCGTCCGGTCTGACCGCTACGCGCGCCATTTCCATGGCAGCAGGTCGTCGACCTTTGTGATCTTGTAGTCGGGGATGCGGGCGAGGGTGTCGGCAAGCCATGCGTGGGGATCGACGGCGTTGAGCTTGGCCGTCTC
>JBBCJM010000152.1:0-2464 GCA_037190175.1 Paracoccaceae bacterium
CATCGCGTCCGCATCGCCATGCTGTGCCATCGGCCCGTTGACAGGTTTGTCCGGCTTCAGGTGCGTCGATGCCATGGAGCCTGATCTTCTTGCCCTGGATTTCCAGCGTATCGCCATCGCGCACGCTCGCGCGGCCCGCCAGGCTCGACTCGGCCTGGGCCGGACCGATCGTCGGGGAGGCCGGAACCGTAAGGAGAGTGGCAAGGACAAAGAGCGACCATGCAGCCCGTCGGCGGATGTCTTGGCGCGCCGATGCGGATATGTATGCGCGTGCCCTTGGTTGTATCAGCATCCCGATATTCCCTTCGACCAACCGTTACCGCGGCACGCTCGTGACTTGAGAGGGGCGGGGCATGCAATAGCCTCGCCGCCGTTTGGCTGCGATCAGCTTGTCGAAGGAGTGCCGGGCAGCCGCCGCGTCGTCGAAGGTCTCGATCATTGTCCTGCCTGCTGTGCCGATCCTGCCCCAATAGCGGATGACGGAGACATTGCCGAAGAGGGTAGGCTGCACGCTGGCTGCATAGAAGCGGCGCATGTTCTGCCCGGCATCTATCCGATGAAGATGAATGTCGTTGCTGTCAGGACCTTGCATGCCGGCACTATCGCATCGGGCTTTGTGCCAGGTCCAATGACTTTGCTGAATCGATTGGGCTGGAAGGATTCAGGACCGTGATGGCACCAGCCGAAGCAAGCCATGGCCAGGCGGCACGACCGGCGCCGTATTTCCAGCGGTTTCCGCTTGGCTTTGCAGTCTTCGTGAGGGGCTCTGCGGGAGTCTGCGGTCGCCGGAGCCGATGCCTGCAATGGGGTCGAGCGGTTTGAAGCGCTGCGCAGGTCGCCCTGGTTTGCCAGCACTGCTCGGCTGCCCCGCTACCCGTGTGATCTCGGGCGCTCCAGGACTGATCCGCCGGCACCATTGGCCCGGCGCGTCTCCTGTGAGCGCAGCCGCACTTGCATCCCCGCCACCGGACCAGACTGGCGGAGCTGGACGGCGGCGGGTGCCATCGTTTCGGCTGCCCGGCAGGCCCGGCCCTCGAGATCTCCGGCGCCAGCCCACGGTGGTGATCCTGGCCGGACGAGCCAGTCAGGCTACGGCCTATCGCCCTGCCGACGCGGGAGGCGTTGAGGCGGACCTTGCTGTTGGCAGGGCAGGTGGGACGATGCCGGATCGGGTCGCTGCAAGGGGCGGATGAGCGGAGGCAGGTGCGGGTGGACAAGGGTTGCCCTGTCGATGGCCGGTCCGGAGCCACCCCGAAGCGGCCTCTGCGATGGGTTGATCTGGCCGGAGGACGGCGCGCGGGCGCGCCTCGATCGCTTCGACGCAACAGCGTCGTCGCGACTTTCTTCCCCTGCCGTCCGCGAGCGGCCGGCATTCCTCGCGCGGCAAGAAACTCGCTCCTGTGCTGTCAGGCCCGCGCAGGCGCGGGTGCGTCAGCGATCGCCTCCGGCCCTGCGATCCCCATCGAGGCCGCAAGGGGCGGCTCGAGTTCGCCATCGAGGAGAAACACCATGGCCACCATCGGCACCTTCCGCAAATCCCCCAACAGCGACGAATACACCGGCGCGATCGCGACCCTGGAACTGCAGCGCAATGTGCGCATCACCCCCGAGACCCGCGTGAGCGGCGAGAATGCCCCGAGCCACCGGGTCTATGCCGGCCGGGTCGAAATCGGCGCGGCCTGGCCCAAGGTCTCGCGCGACGGTGTGCCCTTCCTGTCGCTGAAGCTCGACGACCCCAGCTTCAGCGCGACCATCTTCGCCAGCCTGCTCGACGAGGAGGGCAGCCCGGGCAGCTACAGCCTGGTCTGGTCGCGCCCGAAGAGCCAGACCAACGGCGACAACTGACGCAAGACAGGCCCTGCCCGGGATCACCCCGGGCGGGGCTGACTTCTGCCGCCATCATCCCGACGCTATCAGCGCCGCAAGCGGAGCGAAGAGCTTCCCAGGGGCGGAGGGCAACAGAATGAAGCCGTGGTGCCGATAGAAGGCTTCCGCCTGCTCATCTTTCGCATCCACGACCATGGCATAGACGGCGATCTGGCTACCGGCGGCGCGCAGCACCGCATCCGCCAGCAATGCGGCTCCGAGTTTCTGCCCGCGAAACCGTGCATCGGTTGCGAGGCGTCCCAGCCTCGCGGCGGGCAGGCCAGGATAGCGCGGCAGACGCTTTGCGAGGTCCGGTGGCAGGTCAGTCAGCGCTATATCTGCCGCAGAGAGCGTGTAGTAGCCGGCAATCGCCCCGCTTTCAGTGTGAACGGCGATATAGCAGGCTGCGACCCTGCGCCGGATATCCTGGCTGACCTGGGTCCGGAAATAGCGATCAAGGGATTCGTTGCCGCAGGAAAACGGCGATCTGTCCCGCCCGTCCAGCGGGAGGATACGGAACGGAGCTTCCGGCACGGTCAACCGATCAGGCGGCGATGATGCTCGAGCGCACGCTGCATCGCCGATGCGGGCTGCGCCG
>JBBCJM010000153.1:0-14936 GCA_037190175.1 Paracoccaceae bacterium
TGGTCCATGCTTCCTTTCGAAGAAGCATGGACCAAAACTCTCATACACAGAAGAACTGACACTCTCAGCGACAGCAGGCTGTCCGGACCCTTCCGGAAATCCACAGGTTCGCTGGCCAGATAGATCTTTACGCCCGACGGCATCATACCGAGCGCACCGCACGCAGGATCCGACGCAGCGCAGCCTCGCTGACGTCGGCACCGACGCGGATCAATACCTCGCCCACTACAATCTCCACCGTGGGAGCGGGTGCGCCCGCCGGGACATCTGCGTTCTGCTTCCTCAAAAAGGCCTTGCGCCAGCCGAACAGCTGCGGCGGTGAAATCCCAGGCGGCGCGCCAGCGCGGAAACGTTCACGCCCGGCTCCAGCGCTGCCGCGACCGCTTGCGCCTTGAACTCATCCGACCACCGATGGCGTTCCCAACCGGAGCGCCATCGAACCGCTCAATCACGGCCTCGACCAACTGTAAGTTACCAGTCGCCGGCATAGGCGTAGAACTAGTCGTAGGCATAGAAACCTGGCGTCAGACCAGCGCCACCAGACTACTCCAGACCCGCAACGTCGCTAACCCACGGGATCTCCTTGCCGTTTACGCTGGCCGCGCGCCTCTGCGGCGATCAGCATCGCCTTCAGCGTGGCGATTTCCTCAAGAAGATCAGCGGTCTTCGGCATGGCGCGGGTCTACCATGGGGGCTTTGCCGATGCCCGCCCAAAGAACCGACCGAGTCATCCTGCCGCGGGGCAGAACCGGTCATTCCACCGCTTCGGGAGCCTTCGCCTCGATGGCCCGAACCCGCCGCCAATCAAGCCCGTCAAACAGCGCCTCGAACTGCGCGTGGTTCATCAGCATCAGCCCGTCCTTCACGGCCGGCCAGGTAAACGTATGCTCTTCCAGCCGCTTGTAGGCCATCACCAGCCCGGTGCCGTCCCAGTAGAGCAGCTTCAGCCGATCCGCCTTCTTGGCCCGGAACATGAAGACCGTCCCGGTGAATGGGTCCTTGCGCAGCTCATTCTTCACCATCGCGGCCAGGCTGTCATGGCCCTTGCGGAAGTCGATCGGCTTCGTCGCCACCATGATGCGCACCCGGTTCGACGGGAAGATCACGAGCAGACCCGCAGTGCCATGGCCAGTTCCGCAACCCGGGACGCAGGCGCGGCAGCATCCAGTCTCACCGTCACAGGGCCGATGACCAGTTCAATCGAGGCTGTCGTCGACAGCGCATCCCGCGGCTGCACCGCCGGCACCGCCACGTCAAATTCGGCCCCGCAACCTCTGGCACGACAAGCTTGCCCCGCCGCGCCAACGTCCGCCACGAGGACAGGTGGTTGGCCTTCACCCCATGACGACGCGCACCTCGTTCACCGTAACGCCACCCACCAGCGTTCGGCCACGATCCGGCCCTCGCCTCATCCGACCAACGCCGCTTGGCTGCAGGAGCCGCCAAAAGCTCCACGAACCCAACGGCCTCCATGCTGCGCTCCCGATGGACTCCCAATGAGACCTCCCGCGCAAATCTCCACACGGGACCGCATCGCAGCTTACAGACTCAGCAGGAAGGTGCGGTCAGGACAGCACTTACGGAGGAGATCGGGCGCAGCGCATAGATCGCGCAGGCGCGGGTCGCCCCCCGGCACCGGGCCGGAGAGGCGAAGGTTTCAGGCTCTCAGCAGCGGGGGGAGGCGCCGCGCCCAGCCGGTGACCCCCTCGTAGGCATGGGCCATCTGGAGAACGCTGAGGTCTGCGTTGTCCTTCCCGATCAGCTGGATCCCCGCCGGCAGCCCGGCATCGTTGAAGCCGACCGGCATCCCCATGTTCGGCAGGTTGCTGAGCGACCAGGGCGCCACCGTCTCCATCCAGCGGTGATAGGTGTCCATCTGGCGGCCGTTGATCTCCGTCGGCCAGTTGGTGTTCTTGTCGAAGGGGAACACCTGGGCGCTCGGCGCGAGGATGTAGTCGTAGGTCTCGAAGATCCGCATGACCTCGGCATACCAGGCGTTGCGCTGGGCGTTGGCGCGCGAGAAATCGAGCAGCGACATCGGGATGGCACGCTCGATTTCCCAGATCTGCTCCGGCTTCAGGTGCACCCGCCGCGCGGGATCCATGTAGCGGTCATAGTTGCCGATCTGCGCGAGGGCCCTCCAGGTCATGAAGGTCTCGAAGAGCTGCTCCATGTCCTGGTTGGGAACGACGAGATCCACCGTCGCCCCGAGGGTCTCGAAGGCGGAGAAGGACGCCTCGCAGAGCTCGAGGATGCCGGGCTCCATGGCCAGGTGGCCGTTGTAGTCCCCGACCCAGGCGATGCGGGTGCCCCGGAAGTCCCGCTCCAGCGGCACGCGGAACATCGACGGATCCTCGACGATGCCCAGCGCCGACTCGCGGGTCGTCCCCGCGATGACGGAGAGGAACGCCGCCAGGTCGGCCACCGTGCGGGCCATGGGGCCGGAGGTGGAGGCCTGGGCGATGAAGCCGTTGGCCGGCATCCGCCCCCAACTCGGCCGGAAGCCGAGGCAGTTGTTGAACGCCGCGGGGTTGCGGAGCGAGCCCATATAGTCGCCGCCATCGGCGACCGGCAGCATCCGGAGGCCCAGGGACGAGGCGGCACCGCCGCTGCTGCCGCCGGCGGTCTTGGAGGGATCGTAGGCCGAACCCGTCGCCCCCCAGACCGGGCTGTAGGTCTGCGAACCGAGCCCCCCTTGCGGCGAGGTCGTCTTGCCGATGACGATCCCGCCGGCCCCCTTGATTCGCTGCACGAGGAGCGCGTCGGTCGTCGCGATGCGATCCGCGTATTCCGGGTCGCCGCCCCCCGTATGAAGGAAGCCCGCAGCGGCCGTGAGGTCCTTGATGGCCTGCGGGAAGCCGTGCATCCAGCCCAAATACTCGCCGCGGGCAAGTTGCGCGTCACGCTCTGCCGCCTGCTCGATGAGCACGCCGTCATCGGCCATGGCGATGATCGCATTGACCTCGGGGTTCACGCGGTGGATGTGGTCGAGATAGCTTTCCATCACCTCCACGCAGGAATACTCCCGGCGCTGGATGGCGCGCGACAGGTCGAGCGCGTCCAGCAGGACGATCTCATTGGGACCCGCGGCGGCCGCGCCCTGCGCGGCGGCGGCATTTGTCAGCCCGTCGAGTGCCATGCCCGCAGCGACCGCGCCGGTGGCGATCGCGGCCGAGCCCATCAGCACGCTTCTACGCGAGACCCCGCCTTCCGGCTGGACCTCGGGCATCTGATCCGGTTCCGATGGAGTTTCCACAACGTTCCTCCGCATAGCCCATTCCCCTCTTTCTCAAGCACGGCTGCGGTTCCGACCGCAGGGCGCTTATTCAGGTTGCTGAGACAGACCCGACAGGAACTATGTGCACTCCGCTTTTCTGTTTCAGACGCCGGCCGGTCCTGTTGGTCGCGTAGGAATAAGCGCCGCCTATGTGGTGAGGTCTGTTGTGGCGCAAAAATGCGGGCCTTGGGGACCGGGCCAAGCATCTGCTTTTTTGGCCCTGAAGTCTGTCTCGTATAACTTATCTGCTGCACCTGACCGTGAGTCAATAATTTTTGTGCGCAAGAATGGCATTTATTGCATACTAGATTACCCCACCAGGAAACATTGCGGATCGGTCGCCGCAGCGACGCCTCCGCTGGCCCTGCTTCAGGTGTCGAATATGGTGACGATCGCGATAAGGGCCGCGCCGCCGGTCACCACGCCGACGAACAGGTTCATGCGCGTGGCCATGAACAGCGCCAGCGCAATCCCGGCGGCAGTGAGGCGCTGCCACATCGCGGTATCCTCAAGGATCCCCGCGGGCAGGAACATGATACGCGCGATCAGCGCGGCGAGCGTAGCATAGGCGATGCAGGCCAAGAGCCGCATCGCCGGCCCGTCCATCGCCAGCCGCTGCGACAGCAGCAGCCCCCCGCCCCGCCACACGAAGGTCGCGGCGGCGCAGAGCGCCACCAGAAGCCACAGTTCAGCCCCGGCCGGCACGGTTCCGCCCCGCGGCCTCGGTGATCGCGAAGGCGAGCGTGCCGGCCAGCACGCCCCCGGCGATCAGGCTCCAATCCGGGATCAGCAGATGCACCGGCGGGCCGAGCACCGCGCCGCAGAGCAGCGCAGTGACGGCCATGCGCCCGCCCGTCTCGCGGATCAGGATCAGCAGGAAATAGATCGGATTGAGGAATACGAGTCCCAGCGTCACCTGCCCGGTGAAGAGCCGCGACAGATAGAACCCCGCCAGCGTACCGATCAGGCAGGCCACCCACAGCGCCACGGTAAAGGCGCAGAAATAGGGCAGCCGATGCTCGGCCGTCATTTCGCGCCCGCGCCGCATGGTCACGGCCCAGCCGGTCATCGCCACGCAATGCGCGGCAAAGATGTAATGCGGCGCCCGCCAGCGCGGATGTCGCAGGAGCGGCATCAGCGTGGCCGTCATCGGCAGGAAACGCGCGCCGGTCATCATCACCGCCAGCACCAGCGGCGGCAGGGCCGAGCCGATCTGCCACAGCTCGATCATCACGATCTGGGCGGGCAGCGCATAGATGGTCAGGGTCGTGACCAGCGCCAGCAGCAGCGACACATCCGCATCCGCGGCAAGCGCGCCGAAGCCGACATAGCCCGCCCCCAGCACCAGCGCGGGCGCGCCCAGCGCCTCGAACGCGCCGCCGCGCAGCGCCGCGGGAACCGAAGCGAAACCCATGCCGCCTGCCGCCTTCACGTCCTGATCCGCGGATCGAGCCAGTCGCGCAGCGCGTCGCCGAAGAGGTTGAAGGCAAAGACCGCGAGGCTGATCGCGATGCCGGGGAACAGGATCATCCAGGGCGCTTCCTGATAGTATTGCGCGGCCGAGCCCGAGAGCATCAGCCCCCAGGCAGGCGTCGGCTCGGTCACGCCCAGGCCGAGGAAGGACAGCGATGCCTCCAGCAGGATCGCCTGCGCAACATAGGCCGTCAGCATGATCAGGAAGGGCGCGGTGACGTTGGGCGTGATATGGCGCAGCACGATGCGGCTGTGCGAAAAGCCCGCCACCCGCGCGGCGTCGATATAAGGCAACTCGCGGATCGAGAGGGTGGAGGAGCGCACCACGCGGGCCACCTTGGGAATGATCGGCAGTCCGATGGCGATGATCAGGTTGATGTCGATGCCGCCGACGATGTTCTTGCCCAGCACCGCCACCACGGCCAGCGCCAGCACGATGATCGGGAAGGACAGCAGCACATCCATCAGCCGCTGGATCACGGTGTCGATCCAGCCGCCGGAATAGGCCGAGATCATGCCGATCAGCGCCCCGATGGAGCATCCCACCAGCGAGGAGATGAAGCCCACCGCCAGCGCGGTGCGGGCGCCGTAGATCACGCGCGAGAAGATGTCGCGGCCGAAATCGTCGGTGCCCATCCAGTGATCGGCCGAAGGCGCCTGCATGATCGCCATGTAGTCGGTCTGGAGTGGATCATAGGGCGCCACGATCTCGGCAAAGAAGGCCGCAAGCATCATGAGGATGATGACGAGCAGCCCTAGCGCGCCCAGCGTCTGCTCGACCACGAAGGCCATAATCGGATGGCGGCGCTTGCGGACCTTGTAGGTGACGGCGGGGGCTGTCTCGGTCATGTCATTTGTACCGGATGCGGGGATCGAGCACGGCATAGAGCAGGTCGATCACGAAATTGACGAGGATGAAGGTGACGGCGACCAGCAGCACCAGCCCCTGGACCATCGTGAAGTCGCCGCGCGCCGTGGCTTGCACGAAGAGCCGGCCGATGCCGTTGAGGTTGAACACCTGCTCGGTCACAACCAGCCCGCCGATCAGGAATGCGAATTCGAGCCCGATCACCGTGATCACCGGCAGCAGCGCGTTGCGCATCCCGTGGCGGGCGACCACGAGCCGCTCGTAGACGCCCTTGGCGCGGGCGGTGCGGATGTAATCTTCCTGCATCACCTCGAGGATCGAGGAGCGGGTCATTCGGGCGGCGACGGCGGAATAGCGGTAGCCCACCGCCATGGCGGGCCAGATCAGCTGGCTGAGGTTCCGCCACGGATCGTCGAAGAACGAGGTGAAGGTCAACGGCGGGATCCAGTTGTAGATGCTCAGCAGCAGCAGGATGATGATCATCCCCAGCCAGAAGGACGGCACCGCGAGCCCAGCGATCGAGATGACGCGGATCACATGGTCGATGATGGTATCCTTGAAGATCGCCGCCAGCGTGCCGAGCGGCAGCGCGATCAGCACCGCAAGCACGGTCGCCATCAGCGCCACCTGGAGCGACAGCTCCAGCCGGATGCCGATCTCGTAGAGCACGGGCCGCCCGGTCCACATCGAAGTGCCGAAATCGCCCCGCAGGATCCCGCCGAACCAGTTGAAGAATTGCACGTAGAGCGGCTGGTCAAGCCCCAGCCGGGCACGCTCCTGCTCGATCACCTGCTGGGGGATGTTGCCGCCACCCTCGCGCAGCATCGTCTCGACGATGTCGCCGGGCATGACCCGCATCATGAAGAATACCAGCACCGCGACGCCGAACAGCGTCGGGATCATCAGCAGGATGCGTCGGATCGTATAGGTGAGCATCGGGCTGGATCTCCGGCAGGTCCGCAGCTGCGCTGGTTGTCGGGCAGAGGGCGCGGACGTGGCTCGGGCCACGGACGCGTGCGCAGGATAGCGCGGGGTTCCCCGGGACCGGGCGTTGCGGTCCCGGGGCTTGTCGGTCGCGGTGTCACTGCGCCAGCCAGACCTCGGCCAGATCCTGATTGAGGTAGTGGCTGGGCGTGATGTGCCAGTTCCGCATCCGCTCGTGATGCACGATGATCCGGTGCCACCAGATGGTCGGGAACTGGTAGGCCTCATTCATCAGATGCGCCTCGAACTCGCGGATCAGCGTACGACGCGCATCGAAATCAAGCTCGCGCAGCTGGGCCTCGTAGAGGTCGTCAAGCAACGGGTCCTTCGAATTGGTGTAGTTGATCGTGGAGATGTCCGAGGACAGATACTTGATGAGCTGGATGCTCGGCTCGTCCATGAAGTCGCAGGCGAAGTCGAGCGAGGCTTCCATCGCATCACTCAGCAGCTTGTCGGTGTAGAGCCGGGTCTCCAGCTGCTCATGCTCCACGTTCACGCCGATCTGCCGCCACTGGTCGATCAGGAACACGCCCACCGGCGTGTAGGGCATGGCAACGTTGCGGTTGGTGAAGGTGAAGGAGAGGTTTGGATACCCCGCCTCTTCCAGGAGTCGCCGCGCCTCGGCCCGGTTCGCCGCGACGTCACGGCCGAAGCCCGGCAGCGCCTCGAGCTCCTCGTTCGTCGCAGCGTATTCGTAGCCCGGCCGCATAATGCCGCCCACATCGCGCACCAGCGCAATGCGCGACAGCGCCTCAGCCCCGCCCCAACGGTCGATCGCCAGGGACAGCGCCCGGCGCACGCGAGCGTCCTGGAACGGCCCGTGATTGACGTTCAGCGCCACGATCAGCACGCAGGTCCAAGGGCTTTCCACCTGCACGCCGTTGGCGCCGAGCTGCTGCATGGCCCGCTGCGCATCGGCCGGGGAATGGCCGCGGAACTCGGCCATGACCTCACCCGCCGACAGCGCGTTGACCATCGGCGCACCGCCGATGAACACGGCGCGGAAGCCGTCGAGATAGGGCAGGCCCTCGACATGGTAGTTCTCGTTCCGCGTCGAGGTCCAGTGCGAGCCGGCGACATGTTCGCCGAAGACGAACGGCCCGGTGCCCATGATGTTCTGCCGCGGGAAGTTCGGATCCTGGGCGAGGCGGTCGGCGGAATAGATGCAATCCCAAGGCGAGGCGAAGTTGGCCAGCATCGCAGCGTTGGGCGCCGAGAGGGTGAATACCACGGTATGGTCGTCGGGCGTGTCGATCGATTGGATGTCGATATAGGACGCCTGACGGATCGAGACCACGCCTTCGGGTGGGTTGCGGATCCGGTCGTAGGTCGCCTTCACATCGGCCGAGGTAAAGGCGGTGCCGTCATGGAAGGTCACGCCCTCATGGAGGCGGAAGGTATAGACCAGCCCGTCCTCCGAAATCTCCCAGGACGCGGCCAGATCGCCCTCGATCTCGGGATAGGCGTCCGGCACGAAGCGCATCAGCGTGTTGTAGCTGGGGCGCACCGGATGCACGAAGGCGAAGGAGGTGTTGGCGTGGCAGTCGTAGTTCGGCGGCTCGGCGCTGACCGCGAAATTCAGGATGCCCCCGTATTGGGGGTCGTCGGCCAGCGCCGCGCTCGTGCCCGCAGAGAGGGCGAACAGGCTGGTGCCAAAGGCTAGCAGGCAGCGTTTCATAGGGGTCTCCTCCGTTTCTGTTGATGCCCCGGCCCTTGGCGGCCGGGATCGGGTATCGGCGCTTCTCTTGGCGGAAGCTTCAAAGTCTTATGCAGGCCGCATAGTGGCCCGGCTTGATCTCGCGCAGGGCGGGAACCTCGGCCCGGCAGGCATCGACGGCCATCGGGCAGCGCGTGCTGAACACGCAGCCCGAGGGCGGGCGCAGCGGGCTCGGCACCTCGCCGCCCAGGATGTGATAGTCGCGCTTGCGCTCCTGCGCCGCATCGGGCACCGGCACGGCATCAAGAAGCGCCTTGGTGTAGGGGTGCAGCGGGTTGTCGTAGAGCGCATCGCGCTCGGCCAGCTCCATCATCCGACCCAGATACATCACCGCCACCCGGTCCGAGATGTGGCGCACCACGGCCAGGTCGTGGGCGATGAACAGGTAGGTGAGCCCCAGCCGCTCCTGCAGATCCTCCAGAAGGTTGATGACCTGCGCCTGGAGCGACACGTCGAGCGCCGAGACCGGCTCGTCGCAGACGATGAAGCTGGGCTCCAGCGCCAGGGCCCGCGCGATCCCCACCCGTTGGCGCTGCCCGCCCGAGAGCTCGTGCGGATAGCGGTCGGCCATGTAGGGGTAGAGCCCGACCTCGTTCAGCAATTCCTCCACCCGCCGCCGCGCCGACTTGCGGTCGGGCTGCTTGCGGTAGACCAGCATCGGCTCGGCAATGATCTGGCCGATGGTCATGCGCGGGTTGAGCGACGAGAACGGGTCTTGGAAGATCACCTGGATCTCCTGGCGCAGCTTCTTCATCTGCTCGCCCGACTGCTGGGCAAGATCGTTGCCGCGGAAGCGGATGGTGCCGCCGGTGGCCCTTTCCAGTTGCAGGATGGTGCGCCCCACCGTCGTCTTGCCGCAACCGGATTCGCCCACCAGCCCCAGCGTCTCGCCCGGATAGATGTCGAAGGACACATCGTTGACCGCACGCACGATCGTCTTCTCGCCGCCGAACAGGCGGAAGCCGGAGGTGACATCGAAAAAGGTCTGGAGCCGGCCGAGCCGCAGCAGCGGCGCGCTGGTGTCGACGATCTTGGTGGCGCGGGCGGCCTCGGGCGGCGGGGCGAGGCCCAGCGCCTCGGGGCCCTGCGCCACGATCTCCTCCACCCGGAAGCAGCGCGCCAGATGATCGGGCGCCACCTCGCGCAACTCGGGCGCCACCTCGCGGCAGCGATCCACGGCCGCCTTGCAGCGGTCGGCAAAACGGCACGCCTTGGGCGGTGAGAGAAGGTTCGGCGGCAGCCCCTCGATGGTGGCGAGCTTGCCCTCGCGCGGGCGGTCGAGCCGCGGGACCGAGCGCAGGAGCCCGATCGTGTAGGGGTGGCGCGGCTTGCTGAAGATCTCCACCGCATCGGCCTGCTCGGCCATCTTGGCTGCATACATCACGTTTACCCGGTCGGCATAGCGGGCGACGATGCCGAGGTTGTGGGTGATGACCACCATCGCGATGCCAAGATCGCGCGAGAGATCCTTCATCAGCTTGAGGATCTGCGCCTGGATCGTGACGTCGAGCGCGGTTGTGGGCTCGTCCGCGATGATGAGCTTGGGGTTGCAGGCCAGCCCGATGGCAATCATCACCCGCTGGCGCATGCCGCCGGAAAACTGGTGCGGATACTGGTCGAGCCGGCGTTCGGGGTCGGGGATGCCCACCATCTTCAGCAGCTCAATGGCGCGGGCGCGCGCCGCCTCCTTGCTGATCTTCTGGTGCATGAACAGCGTCTCGGTCAGCTGGAAGCCGATCTTGAGCACCGGGTTAAGGCTCGTCATCGGCTCCTGGAAGATCATCGAGATGTCGCGCCCGCGGATGTTGCGCATCTCGCCGTCGGGCAGGTCGAGCAGGTTGCGCCCGTCGAACATGATGCGCCCGCCCACGATGCGGGCGGTGTGCTTAGGAAGCAGCCGCATGATCGACAGCGCGGAGACCGACTTGCCGCAGCCGGATTCGCCGACGATCGCCACCATCTCGCCGGGATGCACGTCGTAGGAAATCCCCTCGATCGCGCGCACCACCCCGCGTGAGGTGACGAAATGCAGATGCAGATCCTGCACCGACAGAAGCGGAGCGCCCGGGCCGCGCGACCCGAGCTGTTGCCGCGCACCGGGTGCGGGTCTTGCTTCGACAAGCGCAGGCATTCCAGCTCGTCCTCCCTGGCAGACTGACCAGACGCCTGACCTCGCCGCGAGCGGCGGGCGGTCGTTCTAGCGGCGGGTCGTTACCCGTTCCGCTGGCCGGCCATGTTCCTCCCGGTAGCTAGTCAGCACGTTATGTATGCTTTGTCAACGTTTACGTATACAAGAGATCGTTTTTCTTCCAACCCCTCTCGCAATTGAACTCCATCTGTGTCGGCTCGCGCAAGATGAAGTGCCGGGCCGGACGGTGACGTTACTTGCTCGATTTTGCGGGCCTGATCTGGTCGAGCGAGGCGATCAGGTCGCTGAATCGGTTGCCCTGCACGGCGACGTGCGCGCGGAGCCTTTCGCGCGCCTGTTCGGCATCGTCGGCCAGGATCGCCTCCACGATGGCCATATGCTCGGCCAGCGACGTGCTCATCCGCCCGCGGACGCGCAATTGCAGACGGCGATAGGGGCGCAGCCGGCGATGGAGCATCTTGCATTGCTCGATCAGGAAGTCGCTCTTGCTGGCCGTATAGATGGCGTGGTGGAAGATTTCGTTGTCGTAATAGTAGGCATCCGAATCGCCCTGGCCGGCGGACTCCTCGCACCTGCGATGCGCCTCGAGCAGCGCGACGCGGTCGGTCTCCGACAGGCGCCGCGCCGCGAGCGCGCCGGCCAGACCTTCCAGTTCGGCCATCACCTCGAACATCTCGTACACGCGCTGGGGGCCGTGCTCGACCACCATGGCGCCGCGGCGGGGCCGGATCTCCACCAGACCGATCGCGCTGAGCTGCATCAGCGTCTCCCGTATCGGGGTGCGGGACACGCCGAAGCGGTTTGCCAGCTGCATCTCGTCGAGCCGCTCACCGGGCGGGAACTCTCCGGTGACGATTCCGTTCTCGATCTTGTCCCTCAGTATCTGGACCGTGTTTACCGCCATATCCGCCCTTGATTATGCACGATGCCCTTCTGTGCATACAAAATCGTTGACATTGGGTGTAAGCTGGGCGATCCCTTATAACAGCAGCGCCGGAGGTCTGGATAGTCGGGAGTTGGTTTTCATGAGGCGCTCGGCTCTATACGCCCAAAAACGAGCCATGTTGCCACCCGGGCAGGTCCCACCGGGCGCGATGTGTAAGAGCCGCGCGACGTCTCTCGAATCGGTTTCCAGACTGCCGTAGCGACGCCTCACGAGGACGATGATACGATGCGAAGCGTTTCCTTCTTCGGTGAGCTGATGCAGGCGATCGCCGAGCGCGGCCGGCAGCTTCTGCCGTCCGGGCCACGCGAGCAGGGGCGGCGCAAGGACAAGACCACCTACGAATGGTGCGAACTGCTGCTTTCCAGCCATGGCGAGGCGTCTGGCATGGCGATCGCCCGGGACATCATGGCCCGGTGGGAGGTCATGGACGCCGAGCAGCAGCTCGGTTTCATGGTCATGCTGCTCGAGAGCTTCGGCCCGGACGACGCCCGGCTCGGCGCCGCCATCGATGCCTATCACGCCGACCGCTCGCCGAAGACCCTGCGCGAGTTGCACGAAGCCGCCGAGCCACGGCGGCAGGAGCTGATACGCCGCCTCAACCTCGCGCCCAAGGGCATCGCCACCCTCGTCAGCATGCGCGAGGCACTGCTGCGCATGAAGGTGGATCGGCCCGACCTCGATCCCGTCGATGCGGATTTCGCGCATCTGTTCGGATCATGGTTCAACCGCGGCTTTCTCATGCTGCGGCCGATCAGCTGGAGCACCCCGGCCGACATCCTCGAAAAGATCATCCGCTACGAGGCGGTGCACGAGATCGACAGCTGGGAAGAGCTGCGCCGCAGGCTGGCCCCGGAGGACAGGCGGTGCTTCGCCTTCTTCCACCCGCAGCTCGTCGACGATCCTCTGATCTTCGTCGAGGTTGCACTGATGCGCGACACGCCCTCGTCGATTTCCGACGTGCTGGGGCAGGAGCGCAGCATCGTCCCGGCGCACGAGGCCACCACGGCCGTCTTCTACTCGATTTCCAACTGCCAGAACGGGTTGCGGGGGATCTCCTTCGGGAACTTCCTCATCAAGCAGGTGGTCGAGGATCTGCGGCGCGAACTCGCCGATCTGACCACCTTTGTCACGCTGTCCCCGGTCCCCGGTTTCGCGCAATGGCTGGCCCGCGAGCGCAGCGCCGAAGCCTCGGACGCGCTGGGCGAGGAGGAGCGGAACCGGCTGGACGTCCTGGACAATGCCGGCTGGCAGGACGATCCGAAGAGCGTGGAGACCGTCCGCCCCGCAATGATGTCCGCCGCCGCATGGTATTTCCTGAAAGCCCGCAATCGCCGTGGGCAGGTCATCGATCCGGTGGCGCGGTTCCATCTCGGCAACGGTGCGCGTCTGGTGCGGATCAATTTCCTGGGCGACGCATCCCCGCGCGCGACGCGGCAGGCCCACGGGCTTATGGTCAATTACCTCTACAAGCTGGATGAAATTGAGGCCAATCACGAAGCCTTCGCGACCCGCGGTGAAGTTGCCACCGTCCCCGCCCTGACCAAGCTCCTGAATCGCCGCGAGACGCGCAGCCTTGTTCCCCAACCGGACCCGTCCACCGGCGCCCGGGCCGGCTGAAGTCGGTCAGAAGAGACGGATATCGGAGACAGCCTGATGGGAAATCACTTGTTCGATGCAGTCGCGGCCAGTGCGAGGCCGGAGGCCCTGTTCATCGAGACGGTCGAGGGAAAGCACTGGTCTTACGGGGACATGCTGGAGACCTCCGCACGCCTTGCCGGAGCCCTGCGCAAGCTTGGCGTGCGGCCAAGCGACCGGGTCGCCGTGCAGGTGGAAAAGAGCCCCGAGGCACTGATGCTCTATCTCGCCTGCCTGCGGGCGGGGGCCGTCTATCTTCCGCTCAACACAGCCTACACGCTCGCCGAACTGGACTATTTCATCGTTGATGCAGAGCCACGGCTGATCGTCGTCTCGCCCCGTTCCTGCGACGCCCTGCTCAGCATCGCCGAACGCCACGGCGCGCGGCTCGAAACGCTCGACACGCGTGGCGGGGGCTCGCTGATCGTGCTGGCCGAGGCCGAACCCACGGTATTCGAGAACGTCGAGCGTGGTCCCGACGATATCGCCGCCATCCTCTACACCTCTGGAACGACTGGGCGCTCAAAGGGTGCCATGCTGACGCATGGAAACCTGCTGTCCAATGCGCTCACGCTCCGCGATTACTGGCGGTTCACCGCGGCGGACAGGCTGATTCACGCCCTGCCGATTTTTCACACACATGGGCTGTTCGTCGCCTCCAACGTCGTCATCCTGTCCGGGGCGTCGATGATCTTTCTGCCGAAGTTCGATGAGGAAGAGGTGCTGCGGCTCCTGCCGCGCGCCTCCGTGCTCATGGGTGTGCCGACCTTCTATGTCAGGCTCACCCAGCATCCGGGGCTCACCAGAGATGTCACGCGCGGGATGCGGCTCTTCATTTCCGGTTCGGCGCCGCTCCTTGCGGAAACGCACGAGACCTTCAGGGCGCTCACCGGCCACACGATTCTCGAACGCTACGGCATGACCGAGACCAACATGAACACCTCCAACCCCTATGAGGGCGACCGGATTGCCGGAACGGTCGGGTTCCCGCTGCCGGGGGTGGAGCTGCGCGTGACGGATCCCGAGAGCGGCGGCGCCGTCCCCGAAGGCGAGATCGGGATGATCGAAGTGAGGGGCCCCAACGTATTCAAGGGCTACTGGCGCATGCCGGAAAAAACCGAAGCCGAACTCCGCCCGGACTGCTTCTTTATCACCGGCGACCTCGGGAAGATCGACGCGCGGGGCTATGTCCACATCCTCGGACGCGGCAAGGATCTCGTCATCTCCGGCGGCTACAACATCTATCCCAAGGAGGTGGAGTTGGAGATCGACGCGCTCGACGGGGTCGTAGAAAGCGCGGTCATCGGCGTCCCGCATCCTGATTTCGGCGAGGGCGTCACCGCAGTGGTCGTCCGGGAAGAGGGCACGGAGATCGACGAACGCACGATCCTTGCCGGGATCCGCGACAGGCTGGCGCGCTACAAGCAGCCCAAGGCCATCCTCTTCGTGGACAAGCTTCCCAGGAACACCATGGGCAAGGTGCAGAAGGGCGTGCTGCGCGACCGCTACGCCGCGCTCTATCAGCCGGGGGGCGAAAGCAGTTCGCCGAGCAATGACCGGATGGCGCATCGGCCCTGATGCAGGAGCCCGGCCGCGCCTAAACGGCCGGGGACCGGGGTTCAGCGGGCCGCAAGGCGGCGCTCGATGACCACGAAGAGGGCGATGGCGAGGACCGCTGCGGCAGAGGCCCGCGCCACCGCAGCGGAAGGGGCATTGGTTGCGACCAAAGGTGAAAGGCGGTCGTCTCGTAACCGTCCGGTCTGACCGCTACGCGCGCCATTTCCATGGCAGCAGGTCGTCGACCTTTGTGATCTTGTAGTCGGGGATGCGGGCGAGGGTGTCGGCAAGCCATGCGTGGGGATCGACGGCGTTGAGCTTGGCCGTCTC
>JBBCJM010000154.1:0-28970 GCA_037190175.1 Paracoccaceae bacterium
TGCTGATCCGCCGGCGGTGACCGCGCTTCAGCCCAGGTTCGCGCGGAAGAACTCCAGCGTCCGCTCCCACGCCAGCTCGGCCGCCGCCTCGTCGTAGCGGGGCGTCGAGTCGTTGTGGAAGCCGTGGTTGGTGCCCGGATAAAAATGCGCCTCGTAGGTGGCCCCGGCCGCCTGCAACGCGGCCTCATAGGCCGGCCAGCCCGCGTTCACGTTGGTGTCGTTCTCGGCGAAATGGATCAGCAGCGGCGCGCGCACCTGCGCGGCCTGTTCCGGCGCGGGCTGGCGGCCGTAGAAGGGCACCGCCGCGCCCAGGTCGGGGAAGGCCACCGCCGCGGCATGGGCCACGCCGCCGCCATAGCAGAAGCCGGTGATCCCCACCCGGCCGGTCGAGGCCTCGTGCGCGGTCAGCCATTCCACCGCGGCGAAGAAATCGTTCATCAGCTTGCCGCCGTCGACCTGCGACTGCAGCTCTCGCCCCTTGTCGTCGTTGCCGGGATAGCCGCCGACGCTGCTCAGCCCGTCGGGCGCCAGCGCCAGGAACCCGGCCTTGCCCAGCCGCCGCGCCACGTCCTCGATATAGGGATTGAGCCCGCGGTTCTCGTGCACCACCACCACCGCGGGCCAGGGGCCCTCGCCCGCGGGCTTCACCAGATAGCCGCGCACCTCGCCATGCCCCTCGGGCGAGGGGTAGGTCACGTATTCCGCCAGGATGTCGGGGTCGGTGAAGCTGACCTGCTGGGCCAGCGCGTAATCCGGGCTCATCATGTTCAGGATCGCCACGGCGGTCAGCCCGCCCACGGCATAGCGCCCGGCGCGGTCCAGGAACTCGCGCTTGGTGATGCGCCCGTGCGCGTAGAAGTCGTAAAGCTCCAGCAGTTCGGGGGCAAAGTCCTTGGCGGTCATCCGGGTCATCGTGGCTCCTCCTGCATCATCCCGGCGCCATCATGCCCTTGCGGAAAGCCTGTGCCGCCCCACGATTGCGTGAGTCCGCCGGGCCACAATCCGCCCCCCGATGTTGGGGGGCGCCGCTTGAGGCTGGCCAATGCTGCGGGGCGCCGCTAACCTTTGTGGCTGACCGGGGGGCACACCCCGGCATCGAGAGGCAGGCAAGGGTCACAACAGGGGGAGAGGGCATATGCGCTGCCCGTTCTGCGGCAATATCGACACCCAGGTGAAGGACTCGCGCCCGGCCGAGGATCACGTCTCGATCCGCCGCCGCCGCTTCTGCCCTGCCTGCGGGGGGCGCTTCACCACCTACGAGCGGGTGCAGCTGCGCGACCTGGTGGTCATCAAGTCCTCCGGCAAGCGCGAGGATTTCGACCGCTCGAAGCTGGAGCGTTCCATCCGCATCGCGATGCAGAAACGCCCCATCGACCCCGAACGGATCGACCAGATGATCTCGGGCATCGTGCGGCGGCTGGAGTCCTTGGGCGAGACCGACATCCCCTCCAAGGTCATCGGCGAGATCGTGATGGAGAGCCTGGCACGGATCGACACCGTGGCCTATGTGCGTTTCGCCAGCGTCTACAAGAACTTCCAGGCCGCCGACGACTTCGACCGCTTCGTCGAGGGGCTGCGGCCCCAGCCCCAGCCCGAGGAGTGAGCGACGAGGGTCCCATGCGCCACGCCCTGGGGCTGGCGGCCCGGGGGCTGGGCAACGTCTGGCCGAACCCGGCGGTGGGCTGCGTGATCCTGGCCGGGGGCCGGGTGGCGGGCCGCGGCTGGACGCAGCCGGGCGGGCGGCCGCATGCCGAGGCCGTGGCTTTGGCGCAGGCGGGCGCCTTGGCGGCGGGGGCCACGGCCTATGTCACGCTGGAACCCTGCGCGCATCACGGGAAGACCCCGCCCTGCGCCGAGGGGCTGGTGGGTGCCGGCGTGGCGCGGGTGGTCACCGCGCTGACCGACCCCGACCCCCGCGTCTCGGGCGGCGGCCATGCGATCCTGCGGGCGGCCGGGGTGGCGGTGACCGAAGGCGTCTGCGGGCCCGAGGCGCGGGCGCTGAACGCCGGGTTCATCAAGCGGGTGACGCGGGGGCTGCCGCTGGTCACGCTGAAGCTGGCGGCGAGCCTCGATGGCCGCACCGCCATGGCCTCGGGCGAAAGCCGCTGGATCACCGGACCCATGGCGCGCCGGCGGGTGCACGCGATGCGGATGGCGCATGACGCGGTGCTGGTGGGGGCGGGGACAGCGCGGGCCGACGACCCCGACCTGACCGTGCGGGATCTCGGCGCCCCGCGCCAGCCGGTGCGGGTGGTGCTGGACCCCCGCCTCAGCCACAGCCCCGACAGCCGGCTGGGCCGCAGCGCCGGGGCCGCGCCGGTCTGGCTGCTGCACGGCCCCGCCGCGCCGGAACAGGCCCGCGCCGGCTGGGCCGCCACCGGCGCCCGGCTTCTGGAACTCCCCGACGCCACCGCCATCACCGCCCTGCGCGCGCTCGCCGCCGAAGGCATCACCCGCGTCCTCTGCGAAGGCGGCGCCACCCTGGCCGCCAGCCTGATCCGCGAGGGGCTGGTGGACGAACTGGCGCTGTTCCAGGGGGGCGTGGCGATCGGCGCCGAGGGCCACCCGATGCTCGCCGCCCTCGGCCTGGCCCGCCTCGCCGAGGCCCCCCGCCCGCGGCTGATCGGCATGGAAACCCTCGGCCCCGACACCCTCAGCCGCTGGTCCTTCTGATCGGGAAGAAGGGCATTCGATTCAAATTGCCTCCCTTCGGCTTTCTTTGGTGTTCCAAATATCCCGCGGGGGGTCCGGGGGGCGCGAAGCCCCCCGGCGCTCTCAACCCGCACTACCAGTGCCCGGTATTGCCCATGCTGGCCCAGGGTTCGGCCGGGGGCAGGGCCGCGCCCATCTGCAACAGCTCCACCGACACGTTGTCGGGCGAGCGGACGAAGGCCATGCGGCCGTCGCGGGGCGGGCGGTTGATGGTCACGCCATTGGCCTGGAGATGCGCGCACATCGCATAGATGTCCTCCACCTCATAGGCCAGGTGCCCGAAATGGCGGCTGTCCGAGGGCAGGCCGGGGTCGCCGCCCCAGTTGTAGGTCAGCTCCACCGGGCATTCCGGCTGGCCGGGCGGCGCCATGAACACCAGCGTGAACCGCCCCGCCTCGCTCTCCGTCCGCCGGGTCTCCTCCAGCCCCAGCAGGCGGAAGAAGGCGATGCTGGCGTCCAGGTCCAGCACCCGGACCATGGTGTGAAGATAGCGGATCTGCATCGGGAGCCTCCTCTTGCCTCGCCGCGATCATAGCGGCCGCGGCGGCGGGGAACAGGGGTCAGAAGCTGCTGGACAGCCCGAAGCTCACGCCCAGCTCGCGCGTGTCGCGCACCACCACGTCCGACCGGGTGCGCGCCGCCGACAGCGTCACGGTGGGGGTGAAGCCCGCCCGTTCCAGCCGTTTCAGCTCCGCCGTGGCCGAGAGGCTCGCGCGGTTGTCAGGGTCGAAACCCTCGCTCAGCCAGTAGTCGCGCCGCTCGAGTTCCAGCCCCAGGCTCAGCCCCAGCGCCTCGGTGCCCAGCACGGGGCGCCAGCCGAGGCTCAGCGACGGCCCCCGCCAGGCGATCCCGGCGGCGTCGCTGTCCACCTCGACCGCGCCGAGTTCCAGGCTGACCGCGCCCAGCCGCGGCGCGCGGTGCGAGACGCGGAACTCCAGCCGGCGGGTCTGGCTGTCGGCCACCGGGCGGCCGGGAACATGCGCGTTCTCCAGCACCAGCCCGCCGCCGACCAGCCAGTCGGGCGACAATACCCGCGTCACCGCCAGTTCGGCCCGGGCGACATCGGTCGCGACCTCTCCGCCCCGCCAGCGCCGCCCGGCCGACAGCCCCGCCAGCACGGCCGTGCGCCCTTCGGCGTCCTGCCAGACATGCGAGAGCCCGAAGGTCAGCCCGTCCTGGCGATAGTCGGCGGCGCGCGCCTCCGGATGGATCGCCCGCGCCCGGTCGCCCAGCACCACCTCGCGATGCGCCCAGACCAGCTGTGCCTCGATCGCCGGGGTCAGCCGGTAGCGCAGCTGCACCGTCCCGCCCCAGACCTGTCCGGGCAGGGCCTGCTCCACGGGGATCGGGATGCCGTAGTAGTAGAAATAGTCGTGCAGGCTGCCGCCGTTGACGTTCTTGGACGGCCCGCCGAACAGCGCGACGGAAAAGCTCAGCCGGCTCCGGGCGGCCACGTTCCGGTAGGCCTGGGCCAGCACCGCCTCGTGCCGGGGCGTGGGGGCGTGGAGATCGGCCCGCCGCAGCCAGTATTTCGCCGCGAGGGGGCGGCCGGACAGCGCCATCGCCTCGGCGGTCAGATAGGCGGCCTCGAACCGCGCCTCCTTGCCTTCTGCCAGCCGGAACCCGGCGCGCGCCACCGGCGCCGCCTCCCCGGGCGCTCCGGTGCGGGTCAGTGCGGCGGCAAGGATCAGATGCGCCCGGGTGTCCTCGGGCGCCTGCGCCAGGATCTGTCGAGCGACGGAAACCGCAACATCGGGCCGGCCCATCTCCAGTGCCCGGCGGGCCAGTTCGACGGCGCCGTCAAGATCGGTGGAGACATGAGCCTCCTGGCCTGACTGGGCACGGGCCGCAGTGGATTGCAGTCCGCCCCCCGCCAAGCCCAGCACCCCCGCCAGCAGCAGCGGGAGCAGGCGTCTCACGGGCATGAAGGCTCGGAACTCGCCGTGCAGGGGCCGACGATGATCCCCTGTTCCCACACCGCGTTGCTGTTGAAGGGGTTGAACAGCATGATGATCGATACGTCGCGGGCGTTGATCCCCGCAAAGACCCCGTCATAGCGCCCGGCCGCCGCCCATTGCTGATTGAGAGGATCGGGGGCCGGCGCATCATCCCCGCGATAGACGACGCCGCTGAAATCGCCTGTTGCATTGATCCCGGTGGTCCAGAGCGCAATGTCGGGCAGTGCTTCGCCGGTGTCCAAGATCTGGCGGCCGGTCACGCCGCCCGAAACCTTCATCCGCGTGAAATCGGCCGTGATCAGCGCGGTGCCCGAGGTACGGTAGGGCTCTGTCGGCGCAAGGCTGCCCGGCGGCGTGCCGGCCGAGGGGCCAATGTTCAGAAGGCCGGCATAGCTGCCTGCGTAGTTGAACAGGCCCTTGCTGGGCGCCTGATACACATCGGCACGATAGAGCGCCCCGCCCGAATGATACATGTCGGGTGCGCCATTGGCGAACTGGCCCGGCTCCATGGCGATGGCGGCCCTGGTTCCGCCCGAGCCGCGCACGAGCACGACCGCCTTCCGGTTCTCGGCCGAGCTTTGATAGCTGTAGCCGTAATAGGTCACGCCGCCGCTGGTCACGTCGAAGGCGGTATCGCGCGCGAAATCGCCGGTCACGTCCGGCAGGACCTGGGCGTCCATGCTGACCCTGATGGTGCCCGCGGCATCGGACCACGTCGACAGGCCCACCGACTGGACCGAACCCGAAACCGCGTCCTCGGGCATGAAGTCGTCGGGAACTTCCGGCGGCGGATCGGGGTTCACGGGCACCGGCTCCGTCGGGTTGGGCGTGCCGGTGAACGGATTGCCGTCGCAGGACGCAAGCAACAACAGCGCCAGAGGCGCGATCAACTTCATGTTCATGGGCACTGCTCGCCGCTCTTTGTGTTCTCGTTTTGCGGGGAAGGCTGCCGGGGCGGGCCGGTTCTGTCAATCTTTTCCGGGGGCTTGGCCGGCCCCGTGGTGGCGCATGATGCAGGAATGTCGCGTGGCCTTGCCGCGCTGCCGCGCGATGTCGTAGTCTGCCGCCGCCAGCCCCCAAGATGTTGAGAGCCGCCATGCTGACCCCGGAACAGGAAGCCGAAATCGCCGCCCAGCGCGCCACGCCGCGGCCCACCCTGCGGGCGGTCAGCGAGGGGATGGAGGCGCATCTCTACCTGGCCCGCCCGGTGCTGGACCACGGTTTCGTGCGGGTGATCGACTACATGGGCGACGACGCGGCCATCGTGCAGGCGGCCCGCGTGTCCTATGGCGCGGGCACAAGGCATGTCTCGAACGACGAGGGGCTGATCCGCTATCTGATGCGGCACTGGCATTCGACCCCCTTCGAGATGTGCGAGGTGAAGCTGCACGTGAAGCTGCCGGTCTTCGTGGCGCGGCAATGGATCCGCCACCGCACCGCGAACGTGAACGAATACTCCGCCCGCTACTCGATCCTGGACCGCGAGTTCTACATTCCCGCGCCCGAGGCGCTGGCCGCGCAGTCGACCGTCAACAACCAGGGCCGCGGCGCGGTGCTGCAGGGCGAGGAGGCCGCGCGGGTGCTGGAATTGCTCAAGCGCGACGCGGGGCAGGCCTATGACAGCTACGAGGCGATGCTGTCGCAGGAGGGCCAGCAGGGGCTGGCCCGCGAGCTGGCGCGGATGAACCTGCCGATGAACGTCTATACGCAATGGTACTGGAAGACGGACCTGCACAACCTCTTCCACTTCCTGCGCCTGCGCGCCGACGCCCATGCGCAATACGAGATCCGCGTCTATGCCGAGGCGATCTCGGCCATGGTCAGGGACTGGGTGCCGCTGGCCCACGCGGCCTTCGAGGACTACCGCATGGGCGGCGTCACGCTCAGCGCCCGGGCGGTGGAGGTGCTGAAACGCCGGCTGGCGGGCGAGACGGTGACGCAGGAAAGCTCCGGTATGTCGAAGGGCGAATGGCGCGAGTTCGAGGCGGTCTGGACCTGACCGCCGCGGGCATCGGCCAGAATGTCGCAGTCGTGATCGCCCCTTCTCCCGGCTGCCGATAATACCATATTCCCGCCAGGATCTTGCAGAAGCATCCGAAGGCATGTGCACCGGCAACACCCGGGGCTGTCGCTGCGTCACCTCCCTGCATCGGCAGTTGCGCTGCGGGCCGGGGCGTGCGTAGGGTCCGGCGGCGGCCTTGGGTGGGGCCGGTCTTCGGGAGGCAGGGGGCAACCGGACACGATGGCGTGGAAGAAATACCTGTGGCCGGCGGTGGGTCTGACGACCATCGTCTTTTCGTGCTGGCTGCTGACGCGCGAATTGCGCGGGCTTTCCTTCGCCGACCTGCATGACAGTCTCGTCGCCATCCCGAACCGCGACTGGTTCATGGCCGGGCTCTGCACGCTGGCCGCCTATGCGGCGCTGGCCTGCTATGACCACATCGCGCTGACCCACCTGAAGCGGAAGGTGGGGTGGCTCTTCATCACGCTCTGCTCCTTCACCACCTATGCGCTGTCGCACAACGTGGGGGCCTCGGTCTTCTCGGGCGCGGTGGTGCGCTATCGCGCCTATACCTCGCGCGGGCTCTCGGGCGCCGAGGTGGGGGTGCTGGTCGCCATGTGCTCGGCCACCTTCGTGCTGGGGGTCATGGTGCTGGCCGGCCTGCTGCTGGTCTTCCAGCCCGACATCCTGGCGCGGTTCGGCGACGTGGTGCCGGTGCATCTGTCGCGCGCCAGCGGCTTCATCCTGCTGGCGCTGGTGGGGCTCTATGTCGCCGGCAGCTTCCTGCGCCTGCGGCCCCTGCGGCTGGGCAAGCTGTCGGTCGTCTATCCCGCGCCCTCGCTGGTGGGCTGGCAGCTGATCGTGGGGCCGGCCGAACTGCTGGCCGCCGCCGGCATCATCTATTTCGCGCTGCCCGAGGCCGGCAACCCCGGCTATCCGGTGGTGCTGGGGATCTTCCTCGCCTCCTTCTCGGCCGCGCTGATCTCGCACGCGCCGGGCGGGATCGGGGTGCTGGAGCTGGTGTTCCTGATGGGACTGCCCGAGGGCGACCCGGCCGACGTGCTGGTGGCGGTGCTGGTGTTCCGGCTGTTCTACCTGATCATCCCCTTCATCGGGGCACTCTTCGTCATCCTGTTCTTCGAACGCGCGCAACTCTCTGCCAAGCCGGCCGAATAGCGCGGCCCCGGGGGCTTTCCCCGGGCGGCCGGGCGGTGTAGCGGAGGGCTATCCCGCAACGGAGGCCAGCATGATCCTCTACGGCATTTCCACCTGCGACACCTGCAAGAAGGCGCTGAAGGCGCTGGAACGGGCAGGGCGCGAGGTCACCTTCCGCGACGTGCGCGCCAACCCGCTGAGCGAGGCCGAGATCGCCCGCCTGGTGGCCCGGTTCGGCGACCGGCTGGTGAACAGACAGTCCACCACCTACCGCAGCTTCAACGATTTCCTGAAGGCGGCCGAGCCCGAGGCCCAGATCGCCGCCCAGCCCACGGTGATGAAGCGCCCGGTGATCGACGACGGGGTGCAGCTGTGGCTGGGCTGGGACGCCACCACCGAGGCCGCGCTGACGGGCTGAACCGAATGCGTCGAAGCGACGAATTCCCCGGTTAGGGATTTCGGCGGGCGCCTGTCGGGAAAGGCGCCCCCGAAAGTCTTCAGAGCAGCCGCAGGTCGCCGGCCGAGGATCGCCCGTCGCGGCCCGATTGCAGTTCGTAGGCCACCTTCTGGTTGTCGTTCAGCCCCTTCAGCCCCGCCCGTTCGACCGCCGAGATATGGACGAAGACGTCCTTCCCGCCGTCATCGGGCGCGATGAAGCCATAGCCTTTGGTGGCGTTGAACCATTTCACGGTGCCGGTCGGCATTCCGTATCCCCCTTGTCGGTCCCGCCCCGGGCGGAATTGCCGCGGGGGGTGTGTTGCCAGGCCTCGTGTCGTCCGGCTGCAACGCAGTCAGGAAGATTTCAGAAAGGCTGCCGTCACCGGCCCGACTCTGCCGAATCGCCGCAAAAAATCAAGCCGCATGTGATTTGCGGCCCGAATCGAGTGGTCCGGCCCCGCCCGGCGGCGCCTATCGCGGCAGCAGATCCGGGGGCGTGGCCTCGACCGCCAGGGCCGCCACGGCCTCGTCCAGCCCCAGGCTCTGCACCCGGGTCTCGCCCAGCCGGCGCAAGGATACGGTGCGCGCCGCCACCTCCTGCTGGCCGATGGCCAGGATCACCGGCACCTTGCCCACCGAATGCTCGCGCACCTTGTAGTTGATCTTCTCGTTGCGGGTATCGGCCTCGGCCCGGATCCCGGCCCGGATCAGCGCCGCGGCCACCTCCTCCACATAGTCGTCGGCGTCCGAGACGATGGAACAGACCACCACCTGCCGCGGCGCCAGCCAGAAGGGCAGCTTGCCGGCATAGTTCTCGATCAGGATGCCGATGAACCGCTCGAACGAACCCAGGATGGCGCGGTGCAGCATGTAGGGGCGATGCTTGGCGCCGTCCTCGCCGACATATTCGGCGCCCAGCCGCTCGGGCAGGTTGGGGTCGACCTGGAAGGTGCCGCATTGCCATTCGCGGCCGATGGCGTCGGTCAGCTTGAAGTCGAGCTTCGGCCCGTAGAAGGCGCCGTCGCCGGGGTTGACCTCGTAGGGCAGGCCCAGCTTCTGGATCGCGCCGGTCAGCGCGCCCTCCACCTTGTCCCATTGCGCATCGGTGCCGATCCGCACCTCGGGCCGGGTGGACAGCTTGATGTCGAACCGCTCGAACCCCAGGTCGCGGTAGACCGAGGACAACAGCCCGATGAACCCCGCGCATTCCGCCTCGATCTGGTCCTCGGTGCAGAAGATATGCGCATCGTCCTGGGTGAAGCCGCGCACCCGCATCAGCCCGTGCATGGAGCCCGAGGATTCATAGCGGTGGCAGGAGCCGAACTCGGCCAGCCGCAAGGGCAGGTCGCGGTAGGACTTCAGCCCCTGGTTGAACACCTGCACATGGCAGGGGCAGTTCATCGGCTTCAGCGCGTTGATGCGCTTTTCCTTGGCGCCTTCCTCGTCCACCTCGACGATGAACATGTTCTCGCGATAGGCCTCCCAATGGCCCGAACGCTCCCAGAGCACCCGGTCCACCACCTGGGGGGTGCGGATCTCCTTGTAGCCCGCGGCCCGCAGCCGGCGACGCATATAATCTTCGAGGCCCCGCCACACCTGCCAGCCGTTGGGGTGCCAGAACACCATGCCCGGCGCCTCGTCCTGCAGATGGAACAGCTCCATCTCGCGGCCCAGCTTGCGGTGGTCGCGCTTCGCCGCCTCCTCCAGCATGGTCAGGTGGGCCTTGAGCTCGTCGCGGTTGCGAAAGCCCACGGCCGAGATCCGCTGCAGCTGCGGCCGCGAGGTGTCGCCGAACCAGTAGGCGCCCGAGACGCCCATCAGGCGGAAGGCATCGGCCGGCACCTGGCCGGTGTGCTGCAGGTGCGGGCCGCGGCAGAGGTCCTGCCAGTCCCCGTGCCAGTACATGCGGATCGGCTCGCCCTCGGGGATGCGGGCGATGAGTTCCACCTTGTAGGGCTCTCCGGCCGCTTGGTAATGCGCGATGGCGCGGGCGCGGTCCCAGACCTCGGTGCGCACCGGGTCGCGGGCTGCGATGATCTGCTTCATCCGCGCCTCGATGGCGCCCAGGTCCTCTGGGGTGAAGGGTTCCGGCCGGTCGAAGTCGTAGAACCAGCCCTTCTCGGTGACCGGGCCGATGGTGACCTTCACCTCCGGCCACAGCTCCTGCACCGCGCGGGCCATGATATGCGCGAGGTCGTGGCGGATCAGCTCCAGCGCCGGCCCTTCGTCGGCCATGGTGTGGATGGCGATGCTGGCGTCGGTCTCCATGGGCCAGACGAGGTCGTAGTGCGCCCCGTTCACCCGGGCGCTGATCGCCCTCTTCGCCAGCCCGGGCGAGATGCCGGCGGCCACCTCGGCCGGGGTCACCCCGGCGGGAAAGCTGCGGCGCGCGCCATCGGGAAAGGTCAGGGTGATCTCGGCCATTGCGGCTCTCCTCGTCGGTTCGGCGCCCACGGAACGCCCGGCTGCGGGTATGGTGGCGCTTCCTGCGACGGCGGCGGGGGGAAGTCAACGGGGGCGGTCCCGTGCAACTCCCAAGCGTGTCTTCACTTTGGTCCAAATACTCCACGGGGGGTCCGGGGGGTGTGAAACCCTCCGGCGCTTTCCACCGGCACCACGTCAGCAGGAAAGGCGGCGGGGGGTCCAAGGGGGGCTCGGCCCCCCTTGCCCGGCCCAACGCCCGCAGCGCGCCAGCGCGAGGGGGGCGGGAGGCCCCCGGCCCTCAGAGCTTGGAGAGCTTGGCCTGCAACTCCGCCAGCTGCTTCTTGATCTGCGCCAGCTCGTCGCCCGGCTTGCCCTCGTCCTCGCGCGCCGGGCCGGTGGCGGCGGGCCAGTTGCCCATCCCGCCCATCATCGCCTTCATGAAGGCTTCCTGCTGCTTTCTCATCGCGTCGAAGCCCGGCATGGCCGCCATCGGGTTCGGCAGCGCGGCGAGGTTCTCCATCATCTTCGACTGCCCGTCGCGCAGCATCTCGAAGCTCGCGGCCAGGAAGGTCGGCACCACCGACTGCATCCCGGTGGTATAGCTGCGCACCAGGTCGGTCAGCACGTTGATCGGCAGCACGCTGTCGCCCTTGGACTCGTGCTCGGCGATGATCTGCAACAGGTACTGCCGGGTCAGGTCGTCGCCCGACTTCAGGTCGATGATCTGCACCTCGCGGCCGGCGCGGATGAAGCCCGCGATGTCCTCCAGCGTCACGTAGTCCGAAGTCTCGGTGTTGTAGAGCCGGCGGCTGGCGTACCGCTTGATCAAGAGCGGCTTTTCGGTCTCGGCCATCGGTTCCCCCTCCGGACTCTTTGCGTTTGCGGCGAGATTAGGGGCTTGGCCGCGGAATGCAAAGGAAAAGGGCGGGTTCCGTGAGGAACCCGCCCTGCGCGCGCGTCAGTCCGGGAGGGAGGAGGGTCGGGCGCGCGGCACTCGTTACGCGGCCGGTCTCACTTCGCGGCGGCAGCGGCGGCCTTCTTGGCCACGGTCTGCACCTCGGCGGTGGCCTTCTTCACCGCGGCGGTCGCGTCTTCCGAGAAGTCCTTGCCGGCGGCCAGCAGCAGCTCGACGGTCTCCATCTGCACCTTCTTGGCCACTTCGGCGAAGGCGGCCAGGTTCTCGGCGGTCAGTTCGGCCGAGGCGGAGGCGAAGTCGGTGAAGGACTTGGTGTAGTCGGTGGGCTCGGACTTGGCCTTGGACACCTCGCCCAGCTTGGCCAGGGTCGCCTTGGTCCAGGCGGCCGAGATCTCGGTCGACTTCTCGGCGGCTTCCAGCGCCACCTTCGACAGCTTCTCGCCCATCGCGGCCTGGGTCCTGAACGCATTTTGCAGCGCCGAGGCGTCGACCGGGAACGAGGCCAGCACGTCCTGGAAGGCTTTGGCGAAATCGGGGGTCTTGGTCATGGTCATCTCCTGGTGGCGCCGGGGGGAGGGGGGGTCGGCAGCGTTTCCTGATGACCGGGAAGATAGATGCTGCGCCGCAGCATTTCAAGTGAAATTTCTGCAATGCAGCGTGACGCGGCGGCAGGTCGCAGCCGCGCCCGGATTTGGCTGGCCCGTCAGCCGCTTGGGGCGGCGGTGACATAGGTGCCCGGCGCGGGCGCCAGCACCTCGGCCCCCTCGCCGGGGATCCGCGCCGCCACCTTTTTGCCCGAGCGCGGGGCCAGCCATTCGTCCCAGCGCGGCCACCAGGACGAGAGGTGGAAGGTCGCGCCGGCCATCCATTCCTCGGGCGTGGTCATCGGCGCCTCGTTGGTCCAGTGGCCGTACTTCCCCTTGGAGGGCGGGTTCACGATCCCGGCGATATGGCCCGACTGCGAGACGACGAAGGTCTTGTCGGCCGACCCCATCTGCCGCACGCCCGCGAAGCTGCCCTTCCAGGCGGCGATATGGTCGGTCTCGCAGGCCACGGCGAACAGCGGCACGGTGACGTCGGCCAGCTTCACCGGCTGCCCGAAGACCGGGAACTCGCCCTTCGCGAATTCGTCGCGCTGGCACAGCCCGCGCAGGTATTCGATCGACATCTTCGCGGGCAGGTTGGTGCCGTCGCCGTTCCAGTAGAGCAGGTCGAAGGCCGGCGGCGCCTCGCCCAGCATGTAGCTCTTGATCGCCGGCTGCCAGACCAGGTCGTTCGAGCGCAGGAAGCTGAAGGTGCGGCCCATGAACAGCTTGTCCAGCACCCCGTCCTGCGCCACCTGCCGCTCGATCCCGTCCACGAAGTCGTCGTTCAGGAACACCCCCACCTCGCCCTGGTCCGAGAAATCGGTCAGCGTGGTCAGGAAGGTGGCGCTCTTCACCGTCCTGTCGCCGGCGCGCTTCAGATGCGCCAGGGTCAGCGCCAGGGTGGTGCCGGCGATGCAGTAGCCCACCACGTTGATCTGCTTCTGGTCGGTGATGCGGCGCACCTCGGCCATGGCGCGCAGGTAGCCGTCGCGGATGTAGTCGTCCATCCCCACCTCGGCATAGCTGGCGTCCGGGTTCACCCAGGACACCACGAACAGGGTATAGCCCTGGTCGACGATCCACTTGATCAGCGAGTTCTGCGGCTTCAGGTCCAGGATGTAGAACTTGTTGATCCAGGGCGGAAAGATCAGCAGTGGCGTCTGGTGCACCTTCTCGGTGGTGGGCGCGTACTGGATCAGCTCCAGCATCCGGTTGCGGTAGACCACCGCGCCCGGGGTGGTGGCGATGTTGCCGCCCACGCGGAAGGCGTTCCTGTCGGCCAGCGTCACCAAGAGCTCGCCGTCATTGGCCTCGATGTCGCGCACCAGGTTCTCCAGCCCCTGCACCAGGCTCTCGCCATCGGTCGCCACCGCCTTTTCCAGCGCGTCGGGGTTGGTGCCCAGGAAGTTGGTGGGCGCGAACATGTCCACGATCTGGCGGGCGAAATAGGCCACGCGCTTCTTGTCGGCGGGATCGAGGTTCTCCAGCCCCTCCACCGCCTCCGACACCGCCTCGGCGTTCAGGAGGTACTGCTGCTTGAGGTAATTGAAATACGGATGGCTGTCCCACAGCGGGTTGGCGAAGCGGCGGTCCTTCGGCCCCGGATCCTCGGGCGCCCTGAACTCGCCTTTCAGCAGCGCCTGCTGCGCCTCGACATAGGTCTTCAGCGTCTTGCCCCAGTAGTTGACCTGATGCTCCAGCACCTTCGCCGGGTTCTGCATCATCTCCGCCATCCAGGCCGCGGCGGCCTTCATGTACACATCCTGCGAGGGTCCGTGCAGCGCGGGGTCGGCGGGTTTCCGCCGGGCCAGCGCCGCGGCCATGCGTTGCGACAACTCCTCGATGCGCGCGAGATTCGCGTTCAGCCGCGCCAGCCGTGCCCCCGCGTCGCTGTCGTCTGTTGTCATGGAAAGGTTTCCCCCCTAAATTCGCCGCTGCGCAGCATCCGCATCGCTCGTACGGGGCTCTGCGCAACATATCGTCGCCTGTCGAGGGGGGAAAGCGACGCAGGGCCGGTTCCCTCCGGGGCATGGAGACGTTGATGAAGTATATGTACACCTACGACCTGTTGGAAAGCGCCCGGACCACCAGCGAGTGGATGGGCGCCAGTGCGCGCGCCTTCGCTTCCTACCCCGCCTTCGCGCTGTCGATGAACCCGGCGCTGCCCCTGCTGGCGGCCTGGGGCGACGTGGTCGAGCGCAGCTTTTCCCGCATGACGGTGAAGCCCGACTGGGGCATCCGCTCGATCGTGGGCGGCGACGGGCAGGACCACCTGGTGGACGTGCTGCCGGTGGTGGAGCGGCCCTTCGGCAGCCTGATCCATTTCCGCGTCCGCCGCCGCCCGGCCATGGCGCGCAAGGTGCTGCTGGTCGCGCCGATGTCGGGGCATTATGCGACGCTCCTGCGGTCCACGGTCCATTCCCTGCTGCCCGACTGCGACGTCTACGTGACGGACTGGCACAACGCGCGCGACATTCCCGTCTCGGCCGGCAAGTTCGACATCGAGGACTATACGCTCTACCTCGTGGATTTCCTGCGCCATCTGGGCCCGGACACCCATGTGATCTCGGTCTGCCAGCCGGTGCCGCTGACCATGGCCGCCGTGGCCTATCTGGCCGCCGAGGAGCCCGGCGCCCAGCCGCGCTCGATGACGCTGATCGGCGGGCCGGTCGACCCCGACGCGGCGGCGACCGAGGTGACCGACTTCGGCCGCCGGGTGACCATGGGGCAGCTGGAGCAGCTGGCCGTCCAGCGGGTGGGGTTCAAGTACAAGGGCGCGGGGCGGCTGGTCTATCCGGGTCTCCTGCAGCTGACCGGCTTCATCACCATGAACATGGAGCGGCACGCCACCGCCTTCCAGAACCAGATCCTGGCCCTGGCGCAGGGCACGGCGACCGACCACAACGCCCACAACCGCTTCTACGACGAATACCTGGCGGTGATGGACATGACCGCCGAGTTCTACCTCTCCACCGTCGAGCGCATCTTCAAGAACCGCGAGATCGCGAAGAACGAGTTCGTGGTGGCGGGCAAGCAGGTGGACATGGGGGCGATCACCCAGGTGGCGGTGAAGGTGGTCGAGGGCGCCAACGACGACATCTCGGCCCCCGGCCAGTGCCTGGCCGCGCTGGACCTGCTGACCGGCCTGCCGGCCGCGAAGAAGGCCCAGCACCTGGAGCCGGGCGCGGGGCACTACGGCATCTTCGCGGGCAAGAGCTGGCGGCTGAACATCCGGCCCCTGGTGCTGAGCTTCATCGACGCCAACTCCGGCCGCCCCGCCCCGCGGCGGCGCGGCGGCAACGTGGTGGACCTGGGCGCGGCCTCCTGAGGCGTCGCGCCGGTGGAAAGCGCCGGGGGTTTTGCACCCCGGTAGGGTGGGCAATCTGCCCACCATGCTGTGTCATCCGATGGTGGGCAGATTGCCCACCCTACGGCGGACGGGATATTTCGGTCACGGCAGCGCCGCGGCGGGCGGGCCTCAGAGCCCCCGCGCCCAGTCGAGGATCAGCGTGGCCAGCGGGGCGGTCTGCCCGGGCGCCCGCACCTCGCCGGCCACGACATGGCGCCAGGGATCGTCCTCGGCGCTGAGTGCGGGCGAGTGCCACAGCACCGGCCCGCCCCAGCGGTCGGCCACCCTTGCGGTGGCCCCGGCGTCCACCACCCGGTCGTCGCGCGCCTGGATGAAGAGCGCGGGGGTGCGGATCAGCCGGTGGTCCATCCCGCGGGCGTGGCGCATCAGCGTGGCCAGCGGATAGAGCGCGGCGGTGGGATAGGTGGTGGTCCACCAGCGGGCGTGCCCCTCGTTCACCGGCGCGAAGCTGCGCTCCGCGCCGGCCACCCAGCCGCCCCAGCCCTCCACCCAGGGCAGGTCCAGCAGCATCCCCGCCCGCGGCGCGAGCCGGTAGTTGGGCGAGATCAGCACCGCGCCGGCCACGTCCCGCGCGCCCCGGTGGTCGGCCAGCGCGATGGTGGCCAGCGTCGCGCCGGTGGAGGTGGCGACGACCAGCACCCGGTCGCCCAGCCGGCGGCCGATGGCCAGCGCCTCGGCGGTATCCGACATCCAGTCCTCGGGGCTGGCCGCCGCCATCGCCGCGCCCGTGCGCCCGTGCCCGGCCAGCCGGGTGAAGAAGAGGTTGGCCCCCAGCCCCTCGGCCACCGTCTCGGGCAGGGGGCGGATCTCCTGCGAGGTGGCGGAGAAGCCGTGCAGATAGACCACCGCCCAGGGGGCGCGCGCGCCGGGCTCGCCCGCCCAGACGATCCGCTTCTCCGCCCCCGGGATCAGGTCGTCGAACACCGCCTCGCGCGCGGCCAGCCAGCCGTCCAGATCCTCGGGCAGCGCGGCGGCGTCGAAGCGCAGGGCGGGGTCCATCGTGCTGCGCTGGGTGGCAAAGGCCCAGACCGCGAAGGATGCCAGCGCAAGGATGGCCAGCAGCCAGAGGAATCCCCTACGCACCCGCGCCCTCGAGATCCTCCAGCGTGCTGGCCAAGAGCGCCAGGCATTCGGGCGAGGAGAAGCGGTGGTCGGCGCCCTTGACCAGCGTCAGCCGCATGTCGGGGCTTTCGGCATGGTCGAAGAGCCGCAGCGCCACCTCGGGGGCCACGTCATGGTCGGCCGCACCCTGCAACAGCCGCACGGGGAAGGGCAGCACCAGCGGGTGGCGCAGCACCAGATGCTCGCGCCCGTCCTCGACCAGCGCGCGGGTATAGACGTAGGGTTCGTCGGCATAGACCGAGGGGCGCATCACCTGGCCGGTGGTCGCCATCTCGTGCCGCTCGGCGTCGGAGAGGTCGTTCCACAGGCCGTCCTCGGTGAAGTCGGGCGCCGCGGCGATGCCCACCAGCGCCGCCACCTTTTCGGGCCGCGCCCGCGCCATGAGAAGCGCGATCCAGCCGCCCATGGAGGAGCCGACCAGCACCTGCGGCCCCTCGGTCAGGTCCAGCATGGCCAGCGCATCCTCGGCCCAGGCGCCGATGGTGCCCTGCTCGAAGAACCCGTCCGACTGGCCATGCCCGGAATAGTCGAAGCGCAGGAAGGCGCGGCCGTGGCCCTGCGCCCAGCCTTCCAGGAACAGCGCCTTGGTGCCCTCCATGTCCGAGCGGAAGCCGCCCAGGAAGATCACCCCCGGCCCGGCGCCGTCCAGCCGGTGATAGGCGATCCGGCGGCGCTGCGGCGTGGTGTGGAAGGCGGGCTCGGCCATCGGCGCCCCCTCAGCCGCGCACCGTGCGGGCGGCGGTGATCAGCGCCTCGGCCAGGGTGTCGCAATCCTCGTCGGTCAGCCGGGCGGGCAGGCGCAGGTCGCAGGTGCGGGTCAGCATGGCGCGGGTCTTGGGCAGATCGGCGGGCTCGCCCAGGAACTCCCAGTTCCAGAAGGCGCGGGCATTGCCCTCGGTCAGGCCGAAGATCGAGACGGGGGCGCCCAGGGCCCGGGTCTCGGCCTGGAAGGCGCGGGCCTCCTCGTCGCTCCAGTCGCCGGTCAGCAGGAATTGCAGCGAATCCGGCGCGCGTTCCTCCTGCGGCAGGGCAGGGGGCACGCGGAACCAGTTCACCCGCGCCAGCCGCGCCGCCACCCGGTCATGGTTGCGCAGCCCCGCCCGGGCGCGGTCGTCCACCAGCGGCAGCTGCGGGCGGATCACCGCGGCCGACAGGTTCTGCATCCGCATGTTGTAGAGCGGCAGGCGGTTCTGCCACTTCGCCCCGGCCTCCAGGAGCCCCGGATGCGACTTCCAGTTGGTTTCATAGGCGCCCGACATGATCGCGGCGCGCGCGGCGATGTCGGCGTCGTCGGTGACCAGCATCCCACCCTCGCCTGCATTGACCAGCTTGTAGGACTGGAAGCTGAAACAGCCGATGGCGCCGATGGTTCCGATCCGCCGCCCGCCCCAGCGGGTGCCCAGCGAATGCGCCGCGTCCTCGATCACCGGCACGCCGGCGGCGTCGCAGGCCGCCATGATCGCGTCCATGTCCGAGGTATGGCCGCGCATGTGGCTGATCATCACCGCCGCGCTGCCCGGCAGCTTGGCCCGGAAATCGGCCATGTCGATGCGTAAGGAGTCGTCCACCTCGACCAGCACCGGGGTGCAGTCGGCGTGCAGGATGGCGGAAGGCACGGCGGCGAAGGTGAAGGCGGGCGTCAGCACCCGCGCCCCCCGCGGCAGCCCCAGCGCCTTCAGCGACAAGAACAGCGCCGCCGAGCAGGAGGAGACGGCCAACGCATAGCGCGAGCCGATCAGGGCGGCGAACTCGGCCTCCAGCCGGGGGACGGGCGCGGCCTCGGGGGTGGTATAGCGGAAGAGGTCACCGTTCGAGAGCAGCCGGTCGATCTCGCTTCGCGCCTCGGCCGGGATCGGGTCGGCCTCGTGCAGGTTGATCGCCGCGGCCGGGGCCGTTGCGGAGCCGTCATGCGCCATCTGGCAACTCCCCAGAGATGTGCTCCGGGCTGTCATAGCGTTCCGCCTTTCGCTTGGCCAGTGTCAGGGATCGTCATGGAAAGTGCGGTGGCGGCCATGCGCCTAGGTCATAGCCCCAGCCGGTCGCGCAGGGAATACCAGGTCATCGCGGTGACCAGCATCGGCCAGCGCAGCGCCACGCCGCCGGGGAAACGCGGCTGCGGCAGGCCGGCCATCAGGTCGAACCGGCCGGCCTGTCCCGCCACCGCTTCGGCCAGGATGCGGCCCGCCAGGGTGGCCAGCGCCACCCCGTGGCCGGAATAGCCCGAGGCGGAAAGCACGTTCGCCGCCACCCGGCGGAAGCAGGGCAGCCGGGTCATGGTGATGGCCAGCGTGCCGCCCCAGGCATGGTCGATGCGCACGCCGGCCAGTTGGGGATAGATCTCCAGCATCGGCCGGCGCACCTTGGCCGCGATGTCGGCGGGGAATTTCCAGCCATAGCTCTCGCCGCCCCCGAACAGCAGCCGGTCGTCCTCGCTGAGCCGCCAGTAGTTCACCACGAAGCGCGAGTCGGCCACCGCGACGGGGCGGGAGAGGATTTCCCGCGCCCGGTCGCCCAGCGGCGCGGTGGCGATGATGAAGTTGTTGATCGGCATCACCCGCGCCTCGACCTCCGGCGCCAGGCCGCCCAGATAGCCGTTGCCGGCCAGGATGGCGTGGTCGGCCGTCACCCGGCCGGCGTCGGTGCGCAGGGTGACCTTGGGGCCATGGACGATGGCATGGACCTCGCTCATCTCGTGGATCACCGCGCCGGCGGCCCGGGCCTTCTCCGCCAGCCCCAGCGCGTAGTTCAAGGGATGCAGATGCCCCGCACCCATGTCCAGCGACCCGCCGGCGAAGCGGCGCGAGCCGATGAGCGCCCGGATCCCGGCCAGGTCCAGCGGCTCGATCCGGGTATAGCCGTAGTCGCGGGCCAGCTTCTCGATGGCGCCATGTTCCTCGCGCACCTCGGCCGGGTGGCGGCAGGCATGGGCCACGCCGGGGCGATAGTCGACCCCGGGCATGTCGGCGGAAAGGGTCCGCACCAGCGCCTTGGCCTCCTCGGCCATGTCCCACAGCCGGCGGGCGTCCTCGCGCCCCGCCATGCGCTCCAGCGCCGTCTGGTCCAGCCGCTGGCCCGAGCCCACCTGCCCGCCGTTGCGCCCCGAGGCACCGAAGCCCACCCGCTGCGCCTCCAGCACCACCACCTTGAGGCCCTGCCGGGCCAGATGCAGCGCGGCGGAGAGGCCGGTATAGCCCGCCCCCACGATGCAGACATCCGCCCTCGCCTCGCCCCGCAGCGGGGGCAGGGCCTCGTGCGGCACCGCGGTGGCGGCGTACCAGGAGGGCGGATACTGCCCGCGCCGGTCGTTGGAATAAAGCAGCCTCATACGTTCAGAAGCAGGTGTTCGCGTTCCCAGGGGCTGATGACCTGCAGGAACTCCTTGTATTCATTGCGCTTCACGCTGTCATAGACCGAGCAGAACTCCACCCCCAGCACCTCGCGCAGGCTTGCGTCCTCTTCCAGCAGGTCCATGGCGTCGCCCAGGTTGTAGGGCAGGTCGGTCTCCATGTTGTAGGCGTCGGTGGTGCATTCGGCCCGCGGCAGCCGGCCCTCCTTCAGCCCCAGATAGCCGCAGGCGAGGCTGGCCGCGATCCCGAGGTAGGGGTTGCAGTCCATCCCCGCCAGCCGGTTCTCGATCCGCCGCGATTCGGGGCCCGAGATCGGCACCCGCAGCCCGGTGGTGCGGTTGTCGCGGCCCCATTCCAGGTTGATCGGCGCGGCGAAGTCGGGGACATAGCGGCGATAGCTGTTGACATAGGGCGCGAGCAGCGCCACCGCGCCCGGCAGGTGGTTCTGCAAGCCGGCGATGAAATGCAGGAACTCCGCCGTCTCGCCACCCTTCCGGTCGGAGAAGATGTTGCGCCCCGTCTCGGTCGAGATCACCGAATGGTGGATGTGCATGGCCGAGCCCGGCTCGCCCTCGATGGGCTTGGCCATGAAGGTGGCGAAACAGTCGTGGCGCAGCGCCGCCTCGCGGATCAGCCGCTTGAAGAAGAAGATCTCGTCGGCCAGCCGCACCGGGTCGCCATGCGCCATGTTGATCTCGACCTGGCCCGCGCCGCCCTCCTGCAGGATGCCGTCGATCTCGAACCCCTGCGCCTCGGCGAAGTCGTAGATGTCGTCGATCACCTTGCCGTATTCGTCCACCGCCGACATGGAGTACGCCTGTTTCGCTGCCGCCCGCCGCCCGGTACGGCCCATCGGCGGGATGATCGGCATGTTGGGGTCGGTGTTGCGGGCGACGAAGTAGAACTCCATCTCGGGCGCCACGATGGGCTGCCAGCCTTGCGCGTTGTAAAGCTCCACCACCCGCCTCAGCACGTTGCGCGGGCTGGTGGGGACGGGGCGGTGCTCCTTGTCCACCGCGTCGTGGATGATCTGCAAGGTCACGTCCGCGGTCCAGGGCGCGGCGGTGGCGGTGGTGAAGTCGGGCAGCAGCACCATGTCGGGCTCGGTGAAGGCGCCCTGCGGGTTGTCGGCCCATTCGCCGGTGATCGTCTGCAGGAAGATCGAGTTCGGCAGGTAGTAATGCGTCTGCTTGGCGAATTTCGAGGCCGGCATCGCCTTGCCGCGGGCCACGCCGGCGATGTCGGGGATGATGCATTCCACCTCGTCCACCCGGCGGCCGGACAGCCAGTCGCGCGCGCTCGGGGGCAGCTTGTCGGTCCATTTGGACATGATCGGGGATACTCGGGGTTCGCGCCCTTCGGGGCGACAGGGGTCAGGCCGCGGGCCGACGGGCGCGCGGCATCTTGAAGAAGGCGGCGATCCGGCCGGCCAGCGTGGGCTGGTCGATGGGCTCGGTCAGCCGCTCGCGCGCCGCGGCCATCAGCGCGTCGGGCACCAGGCCGGGGCCACGGGTGCGCATCAGCCCGTCGATGAAGGCGGGGCGGAACTCGGGGTGGGGCTGCACGGTCAGGATGTCGTCGCCATAGACCATCGCGGCGTTGCGGCAGATCCCGCCCGTGGCGATCACCCGCGCGCCCGGCGGCACCTCGGTCACCTGGTCGCGGTGCCAGGCGTTGAGGGTCAGCACCTCGCCGCCGAAGTCGTAGTCGGTGGGGCCGACCGACCAGCCGCCCTCGTAGCGTTCCACCTTGCCGCCCAGGGCCTGGGCGACGATCTGGTGGCCGAAGCAGATGCCGACCAGCGGCACGCCCTCGGCCCTGGCCTGGCGGATGAACGCCTCCAGCGGCCTGATGAAGGGATGGTCCTCATAGGCGCCGTGGCGCGAGCCGGTGATCAGCCAGCCGTCGGCGTCATGCACGCTGGCCGGAAAGGCCATCGCCTCCACATGCCAGGTGCGGAAGGTGAAGCCCTGTCCCGCCAGCAGCTGTTCGAACATCTGGGGATAGTCGCCCGCCTCTGGCTGGAGCGCGTCGGGCGCCTGGCCCGTCTGAAGGATGCCGATCCGCATGGAACACCGGGGGTTTGCTGCGACAGACTACCGCTGCGACGGGGGGACGGGCAAGGGGGGCAAACCGCTTGCCATGGCCGCCGGATGGGGCGACCATCGGGGCGTCAGGAGCGACGGCAAGGGGACGCAAGACGATGGACATCAGCCCGGAAAAGGTGGTGCAGGTCATCTTCCTGTCGCGCGAGGGCGGCGGCACGGCGGAGGCGGCGCTGACCGGCTTCATCGCCGACATGAACGACGACGAGAAGGCGCATCTGACCGCGCTGGCCTGGGTGGGCCGCGGCGCCTTCGAGCCCGAGGACTACGAACGCGCGGTGGAGACGGCCTATGCCGAGGCCACGGTGCCGACCGAGACCTATCTGATGGGGATGCCGCATCTGGCCGAGAACCTGGAGGCCGGGCTGGAGGCGATGGGGGTCGACGTGGCGGGGGTGGAAGAGGACTTCCTGTAACGGCGGCCGGACGAATGGCGGGATGAATCCCGCCCTGCGAATCGGCCGCCCCCGGGTGTACCCTCACACCGCAGGGCGGGCTTCAGCCCGCCATCGGCGCTCACACCGTGTCGAGGTAGAGCTCCACCTGTTCCTCGGGGCTCAGCTCGGCGATGTAATGCGCCTCCTGCCGCTTGGTCTGCACCAGGTTGCGGATCAGTTCGCGGGGGAAGATCCGCGCCATGCGCTCCGACCCCTCGAAGGCGTCGATCGCCTCGCCCCATTGCAGCGGGATCTGCGGCAGGCCGGCCATGGCATAGGCGTTGCCGGTGACCGGCGAGGGCGGTTCCAGCCCGTCCTCCATCCCGTTCAGCGCCGCGCCCAGGATCACCGCCAGCATCAGATAGGGGTTCACGTCGCCCCCCGCGACCCGATGCTCGATCCGCCGCGCCGCCGGGTTGCCGGCCGGGATGCGGATCGCGGTGGTGCGGTTCTCGTAGCCCCAGCACACCGCGGTGGGCGCATGCGCCCCCGGCACCAGCCGGTCATAGCTGTTCCCGTGCGGCGCAAACAGCAGCGTCGAATCGTGCATCGCGTCCAGGCAGCCGGCCACCGCCTGCTTCAGCGCCGCCGTCCCCTTCGGCCCGCCGCTGTCGAAGACGTTCGAGCCGCTGTCGTCCAGCACCGAGAAATGCGTGTGCAGGCCCGAGCCCGAATATTCCGGGTAGGGCTTGGCCATGAAGCTGGCCGCGAAGCCGTGCCGCCGCGCCAGCCCCTTGACCAGCAGCTTGAAGAGCCAGGCGTCGTCCGCCGCCCTGAGCGCGTCGTCGCAATGCATCAGGTTCACCTCGAACTGGCCGAGGCCGGTTTCCGAGGTCGAGGTGTCGGCCGGAATGTCCATCGCCTCGCAGGCGTCGTAGAGGTCGGTGAAGAAGCTGTCGAAGGCGTCGAGCGCGCGGATCGACATGGTTTCCGCGGCCTTGCGCCGCTTCCCCGACCGCGGCGAGGGCGGCACCTGCAACGACTTGCCGCTGTCGTCGATCAGGAAGAATTCCAGCTCCATCGCCACCACGGGGGTCAGGCCCCTGGCCTTGTAGCGTTCCACCACCGCGCGCAGGCAATGGCGGGGATCGCCCTCGTAGGGCTGGCCGTTCTCGCGGAACATCCAGATCGGCAAGAGCGCGGTCGGCGCCTCCAGCCAGGGCATCGGCATGAAGCCGCGTTCGGTTGGCTTCAGCACCCCGTCCTGGTCGCCCTGGTCGAAGACCAGCGGGCTCTCGTCGATGTCCTCGCCCCAGATGTCGAGGTTGAGGATCGAGAACGGGAACCGCGTGCCGTCCTTGACCACCTTGTCGGCGAAACGGGCGGGGATGCGCTTGCCCCGCGCCTGTCCGTTGAGGTCCGCCGCCGCCACACGGATCGTGCGGACATGCGGGTTCTTGCGCAGCCAGTCCTTCAGCATGATGTCATCGTCGCGGGCGCGCGGGCACCCCGGTCCGCGCCAATCCCCCATGGATCAGCAGGCAGACGGCGGGACGGGCCCGGACCCTTCTCCTGTTCATGGATCCCCCGGCGGGCGCCGGGAATTTGATCAAATGGCACGCTACTATCGGATCAGCAACGGGCGCAAGCGGATTTTCCGTCGCATTGCGGCGGGCAGGTGGCGGTTGAGCCGCCGGTTGATGCGGCCGAAAGCCCAGATCAGCGCCAGCGTCAGCAGGATGAAGTAGAAGGCGGCGATGGGGTAGGGGATGAAGGGGTTGAAGGTCTTGTCCACGAAATACTTGGCGTAATAGAGCGCGTCGCCCCGCTGCTGGAAGGCCGGGAAGCCCGAGAAATAGACCAGCGTGGTGGCATGGAACAGGAAGATCGCCTCGTTGGTATAGGCCGGCCAGGCCAGCCGCAGCATGGTGGGCCATTGCACGCGGCGGAACTTCGACCAGCCCGACAGGCCGTAGGCATCCGCGGCCTCCAGATCCCCCTTGGGGATGGAACGCAGCGCGCCGTAGAAGATCTCGGCCGAATAGGCGGCGGTGTTCAGGAACAGCACCAAGAGCGCCCCGGCCCAGGCCTTGGTCAGCCAGGCGGTCTGCACGGTCAGCCCGAAGATCTCGATCCCCGCCCGGGGCAGCAGCACCAGCGCCTCGTAGACGAAGAAGAACTGGATGAAGAGCGGCGAGCCGCGGAAGACGAAGACGAACCACTCCGCCGGCTTGCGGGCCCAGGGGTTGCGGGCGGTCTTGGCCAGGCCCACGGCCACGGCGAAGAGAAACCCCGCGGCCAGCGCCAGCACCCCGAAATAGACGTTCCAGATCATGCCAGAGCCGATCAGCACGAACTGCTGGCAGAGCGTGAAGTCCTCGGTCGGCAGCACCCGGGGGCCGTAGCCCAAGGATCGGAAGGCCCAGGTGGCGATGGTCTCCCAGCAGGTCATGCGGGGGCACCCCCGGCGTCGCGCCGCTGCGCCTCGCCCGCCGCGGTGGCCTGCCCGCGCGACAGCCGGCGCGACAGGCGGGTCAGCAGCTTTTCCGACCCCCAGGTCATCAGCAGGTAGAAGCACAGCAGGAACAGGAAGTACCAGACCCGCCAGTCGGGGTGGGGATAGTCGTAGATCGAGGTCTTGGTCCCCCCCAGCTCCCGCGCCCAGTAGACCGCATCGCGCACGCCCAGCAGGAACAGGAGCGGGGTGGACTTGATCAGGATCATCCAGAGGTTGGAGAGGCCGGGCAGGGCATAGATCCACATCTGCGGCAGCAGCACCCGGCGGAACACCTGCCCCGGCGCCATGCCATAGGCCTCGGCGGTTTCAAGCTGCGCCCGCGACACCGCCTGCATCGCGCCGTAAAGCACGTTGGATGCGAAGGCGCCGAAGACCAGCGCGAAGGTCACCACGGCCAGCGCGAAGCCGTAGGCGTTATGGATCGCCTGCGGCGCCGTGCCCGGCGGCACCTTGGCCTGCGGGCAGACGCGGAACTCCAGCCCGTTGCGGATCGGCTCGGTCCAGTCGGGGCAGCGCACCTGATGCACCAGCCATTCGATGCCCTGGTCCAGCGCGATCACGAAGAACAGGAAGAACACGATGTCCGGCACGCCCCGGACCATCGCGGTATAGCCCTTGCCCAGCCAGCGGACCGGCAGGAAGGACGACCGCGAGGCCAGCGCCCCGGCAAAGCCGAAGGCCATCGCCGAGGGCGCGGCGATGGCCAGCAGAAGCAGCACCGTCAGAAACGAGCGATAGAAATCCAGATGCGTGCCCGAGGTGAGATAGCAGGCAAGCCAGCTCAACCCTTCCAGCGTTTTCGGCTCGGCGCAGGATACGAACATGGGGGCGGGGGGCTCGGGCGGCCCGGCCCGGGAGCCGGGCCGCCCATGGGGCTCAGAACAACGGCGCCTCGGCGCCGAACCACTTGGTGATCAGCTCGTTCAGCGAGCCGTCGTCCTTCATCGACTGGATGGCGGCGTCGAACCTGGCCTTCAACTCGGTGTCGCTCTCGCGCAGGCCCAGGCCGATGCCGCCGCCCAGCGGCACGTCCTCGCCGGCCCAGACCAGCGTGCCGCCCGATTCGGCCACCAAGGGCGCGAGATAGTCCTTGTCGGCCAGCACCGCGTCGGCGGTGCCGTTGCGCACCGCGGCCACGGTTTCGTCGGGCGAGGCGAATTCCATCAGCGTCGCGCCCGAGGAGGCGACATGCGAGGCCTGGATGGTGCCGACCTGCGCGGCGATGATGCCGTTTTCCAGATCCACGTCAGCCGACAGCGCGGCATAGGCCGAGGCGGTCGGCGGGATGTAGTTCTGGGTGAAGTCGATCACCTTGTCGCGTTCCTCGGTGATCGACATGCCGGCGATGATGGCGTCGTAGTTGCCGGACTGCAGGTTCGGGATGATCGAATCCCAGTCGGTGGTCACCCATTCGCAGGTCAGCTGCGCCCGCGTGCACAGCTCGTCGCCCAGCTCGCGCTCGAAGCCGTCGACCTCGCCGCGGTCGTTGATGAAGTTGTAGGGAGGATAGGCGCCCTCGGTACCCAGGCGCACGGTCTGGGCCAGCGCGCCCCCGGCGGTGAGCGCCAGCAGCGCGGCGGACAGGATCAGTTTTCTCATCGTTGCTCCCCTTGTTGGGCGGGTCGCGCATGACGCGCCCGCGTTTGTTCCTTGGACGCTCAGAAGGTACTGGCGCCCGGGCCGAACCATTTGAGCAGAAGCGCGTTCAGGCTTCCATCCTGTTTCATCGCGCCGATCGCCGCATCGATTCGTTGGCGAAGCGCGGCGTCCGACTTGCGCAGGCCCAGCCCGAAGCCCTCGCCCAGCGGAATCCCGCCGCGCAGGATGACCAGATCGCCGCCGGCCGCCTCCTCCAGGAAGGGCTGGTCGGCGAAGGCCGCGTCCACCTCGCCCCGGCGCAGCGCGGCCAGCACGTCGTCGGTGGTGGGAAACTCCACCAGCGTGGCGGCCGAGGCCGCGACGTGGTCGGCGTGCACGGTGCCGGTCTGCGCCGCCACCAGCGCGGTCTCCAGGTAGGTGCCGGGCCGGCCCAGATAGGCCGAGGGCGCGGGCGGCACATAGGGTTGCGTGAAGTCGATCACCGCCCGGCGCTCCGCGGTGATGGTCATCGCCGCCAGGATCACGTCGGCATTGCCGGCCATCAGCTCGGGGATCAGCGCATCCCAGTCGCGCACCACCCAGGTGCAGGTCAGCCCCGCGCGGGCGCACATCTCGTCGCCGAACTCGCGGTCGAAGCCCGCGACCTCGCCCTGCGCGTCCAGATAGTTGTAGGGGGCAAAGGCGGCCTCGGTCGCCAGCCGCACGGGTTCGGCCTGCGCGGGCAGGGCGAGCAGCGCCGCGAGCGTCAGGGCCAGCCGCATCAGCCCGCCGCCGAGAGAAAGCCGCGCAGCCGCTCGGTGCGGGGCTGCCCGAAGATCTGGGCGGGCGGGCCTTCCTCCTCCACCTTGCCCTTGTGCAGGAAGACCACGTGGTCCGACACGTCCGCGGCCAGCTTCATGTCGTGGGTGACCAGGATCATGGTGCGGTGTTCGGCGGCCAGGTCCTTGATCACCCGCACCACCTCCTGCTGCAACTCGGGGTCCAGCGCCGAGGTGGGCTCGTCGAACAGCAGCGCCCGGGGTTCCATGCAGAGCGCCCGGGCGATGGCCGCGCGCTGCTGCTGGCCGCCGGACAGCTGCGCGGGCCAGGCCTCGGCCTTGTCGCCGATCCCCACCTTGGCCAGATAGCCGCGCGCGCGCTCTTCGACCTCGGTTCGGTCGCGCTTCAGCACGGTCACCGGCGCCTCCATCACGTTCTGCAACACGGTCAGGTGCGACCACAGGTTGAACTGCTGGAACACCATCGACAGGTTGGTGCGGATCCGCGTCACCTGCGCGCGGTCGGCGGGGTGGCGGCCATGCCCCTCGCCCCGCCAGCGCACCGCCTCGCCCTCGAACAGGATCTCGCCGTCCTGGCTGTCCTCCAGGAGGTTGCAGCAGCGCAGCAGCGTGGACTTGCCCGAGCCCGAGGAGCCGATCAGCGACACGATCCGCCCCCGCGGCGCTGCCATGTCGATGCCCCTCAGCACCTCCAGCGGGCCATAGCTCTTGTGCAGGTTCCTGATCTCGATGACCGGCGGGCTGTCTGTCACGGGGGCTTTCCTGCGGCTTTGGCGGAGTAGGGCGCAAGTCAGGCGGCTTTGCAACCGGGATCAGCCGCCCGGAAGCGGCGGGACGGGCAGGGCGAGGTACTCCGCCGCCGGGATGCGCACGAGGCCCCTGAGGTGCAGCGCCGCGCGGGTCTCGGCGTCAAGCCCGGCGATGGCGGCCCCGACCGCGGCGAAGAGGGTCTCGGCATCGGCCCCGGCGGCGGCGATGAGCGGCAGCCCCGGGGTGGGCGGGGTCATCGCCAGCACCCGCAGCCGGGCGGCCGCCGGATGCAGCGGCGACAGCTGCGCCCAGGTCACCGCATCCACCGCCGCGATGTCCGCCCGCCCCTCGGCCACCGCGGTGGCCGAGGCCGAATGCGCGCCGGTGGCCGGGCCGGGCACCAGCCGGATCCGCAGTTCGGCCGCATGGGCCAGCGGCGCGGCATAGCCCGATTGCGACAGCGGATCGTTGAAGGCCAGCACCGCGCCGTCGAAATCGAAGGGGCCGCCCCGCGGATCGTTCTTTCGCACCAGCAGCACGCTGCGGTAATGCCCCGGCGGGCAGCCCGGCACGCCATAGTCGGGGGTGCCGACCAGCGTGACCTGCCCGTGCAGCCGCGCCCGGTAGGGCAGGCCGCAGGTCTGCGCCAGCACCAGGTCGGGCGACTGCCACAGCGGCCAGAGCTCCCCGCCCCGGGTCAGGGCGTCGGGGGCCTGCTGGCCCGCCGCCCGCAGCGCGTCGCGGATCGCGGCCCAGAGCCGGTCGTTCGCCGCCTGCAGATGCGGCGGGTCGTACATCGGCAGCGCGGCGA
>JBBCJM010000155.1:0-5970 GCA_037190175.1 Paracoccaceae bacterium
CCTACATGCCGGAGTAGGGCGGGATTCATCCCGCCACAACCCGCCCCGCCCCGCCAGCGTCGCCGCCATTGCACGGCCGGCTGCCCTGCCTTAGATCCGGGCGCATGATCCGACCCATCCTGATCCATCCCGACCCGCGGCTCAAGAAGCGCTGCGACCCCGTGCCGGCCATCACGCCCGAGGTGGGCAAGCTGGCCGAGGACATGCTGGCCACCATGTACGACGCGCCGGGCATCGGCCTGGCCGCGCCGCAGGTGGGGGTGATGCGCCGGCTGATCGTGATGGACTGCGTGAAGGACCCCGAAGCGCCCCCCCGCCCCCTGGTGCTGGTGAACCCGGCCGTCACCTGGGCCTCCGAGGACCGCGCGGTCTACGAGGAGGGCTGCCTCTCGATCCCCGACCAGTATGCCGAGGTCACCCGCCCCGCCCGGGTGCGGGTGGCCTGGACGGCGCTGGACGGAACCCAGCAGGAGGAGGAGTTCGAAGGGCTCTGGGCCACCTGCGTGCAGCACGAGATCGACCATCTGGATGGCAGGCTCTTCATCGACTACCTGGGCCCGCTGAAGCGCCAGATGATCACCCGCCGCATGGAAAAGCTGAAGCGCGAGCGCGCGCGGGAGGCGTGAGTGGCGCTGCTGCCGATCCTGATGGCGGCCTTGGCGTGAGCCTGCCGCGCATCCTGCGCTGGCCGCATCCGCTGCTGCGCACCCCCGCGGCGCCGGTGGCCGCGGTGACGGACGAGATCCGCCGGATCTGGGACGACATGGTGGCGGTGATGGAGGCGATGCCGGGCTATGGCCTGGCCGCGCCGCAGATCGGGCTGGGGCTGCGGCTGGCGGTGGTGGATTGCTCGATCAGTCGGGGCCAAGCGGTGCGGCTGGCCAATCCGGTGGTGGTGGCGGCCTCGCAGGAACTCTTCGCGCATGAGGAGGCCAGCCCCTGCCTGCCCGGCGTCCATGCCCGGCTGGAGCGGCCGCGGGTGGTGACGGTACGCTATCTGGACGAGGCCGGGCAGGAGGCCGAGCGGGTGTTCCGCGACCTCTGGGCGACCTCGGTCCAGCACCAGATCGACCATCTGGAGGGGCGGATGTTCTTCGACCGGCTGGGGCCGGTGAAGCGGCGGCTGTTGCTCGACAAGGCGAGGGGGCGGCGATGAGGCTGGTCTACATGGGCACCCCCGACTTCGCCGTCCCGGCGCTGGAGGCGCTGGCGGTACGGCATGAGGTGGTCGCGGTCTACACCCAGCCCCCCCGCCCCGCCGGCCGCGGCCAGCTGCCCCGCCCCTCGGCGGTGCATCAGCGGGCCGAGGCTCTGGGCCTAACTGTCCGCCACCCTGCCAGCCTGCGCGATCCGGCCGAACAGGCGGTCTTCGCAGCGCTGGGGGCCGAGGTGGCGGTGGTGGCGGCCTATGGGCTGATCCTGCCGCAGCCGGTGCTGGACGCGCCCGCGAAGGGCTGCCTGAACATCCACGCCTCGCTCCTGCCCCGCTGGCGGGGGGCGGCGCCCATCCACCGGGCGGTGATGGCGGGGGATGCCGAGACCGGGGTCTGCATCATGCGGATGGAGGCGGGGCTGGACACCGGGCCGGTGCTCTTGCGCCGGGCGATCCCCATCGGGCCCGAGGACACCACAGGCGACCTGCACGACCGGCTGGCGGCACTGGGGGCCGGGATGGCGGTGAAGGCGCTGGAGCGGCTGGATAGGCTTACCCCCGAGCCGCAGCCCGAGGCAGGCGTGACCTATGCCGCCAAGATCGACAAGGCCGAGGCGCGGGTGGTGTGGGCGAAGCCCGCGGCCGAGGTCGCCCGCCAGATCAACGGGTTGTCCCCCCACCCCGGCGCCTGGTGCCTGATGGGGGCCGAACGGCTGCGCCTCTTGCGCGCCCGGGTGACGGCCGGAGAGGGCGCCCCGGGGCAGGTGCTGGGCGGGCTGGTCGTCGCCTGCGGGCAGGGCGCGGTGGAGGTGCTGGACCTGCAGCGCCCGGGCAAGCGGCCCATGCCGGCGGCCGAGGCCCTGCGCGGCCTGCCGCTGCCCGCCCGGCTCGACTGACCCTTTCCCGCCCGGCCACTGGCCCCTATGTTCGGGGGAGCAAGCGGAGGGCGGCCATGCCTGCGGTCCTGTTCATCATCATCATCGGCGCGGCGGCCGGGTTCCTGGCCACGCGCTTCATGCGGGTGCAGACCGACGTCTTCACCACCATCGCCATCGGCATCTTCGGCGCGCTGCTGGGTTGGCTGGCGCTGCGGCTCTTGCTCACGGTGGCGGGCTGGACGCTCTGGGCGGTGGGCGCGGTGGCGGGCGCGATGGCGCTGATCTGGATGTGGCAGACCTGGGGTCCGAAGGGACGGCGCTAGATCGGTTCAGGAACCACCGGATCGCACATCCCTCCCCCTCGTGGGGAGGGATGGGGAGGGGGGCAAGCTTCCGGCCCCGCGGAAAGGCCCCACCCCCCTCCCCACCCCCCAGGGGAGGGGAGGCGCCCTTCCTGCCGGCGATCCGCCTGAACCGAGCCCGCTTCACCCCAGCCGCTTCACCGCCTCCTTCAGGCGGAAGCCCTTGCCGCCCGCGGCCTGCCAGAACTGCTGCCCCTGCCAGGCGGCGAACAGGAGCGCGGCGGCGGTGCGGCCCTTGTCCCCGCCCCCCAGCCGCAAGGCCAACGCTGCTTCCACCCGCGAACGCCAGCCCTCGGCCCGCGCCCGCAGCACCGGGTCGCGCAGGTCCGAGGGCGCGGGCAGCGGGCCCTCCGCCCCGGCCAGCAGCTTCAGGAGCGCCTGCGCGCCCTTCGGCCCGGTGGGCGCCTCGGCTCCTGCCCGGTCGGCGGCGGCGTCCAGCGCATCCCAGGCGTCGAGCAGCGCGGCCTGCACCATCCCCTCGCGCGAGCCGTACCTTTGCACCAGCGTGGGCGCGGCCAGCCCGGTGGCGCGGGCGACCGAGGCGAAGGCCACCGCCTTGTCCCCGCCCTCGGCCAGCAGGCGGCGGACGGCGGCGAAGACCTCGGCATCGGGGACGGTGCGGGGGCGGGCCATGGAGCCACGGTAGTCCCCCCGCCCCCGGGCATCAAGGCGCAGACTGCCCGCCCTGCGCCGGGGCGCTCATCGAGCCTCACGGCTCTCTTCGCTGCGAAGAGGCCCGGCAGGGGCCGATGAGCGCCCCGGCTATGGCTCGCGCCGGCTTTCCGGGTGGCGCTTGGGCGCCTCTGGGCGCGGGGGCTGGGCCCGGTAGGCGGGCAGGCGCCAGCCGAAGGCCAGGCTGCCGGCCCGCAGCGCCACCACCACCGCCGAACAGAGCGCCAGCGCGAGGGGTTGGCCGGCGCCCAGCGCCAGGGCGACCAGCCCTGCGGCCGAGCCGGCAAAGGCGCAGGTGACGTAAAGCTCACCCTCCTTCAGCACCAGCGGCACCTCGTTGCAGACCACGTCGCGCATCAGCCCGCCCAGGCAGCCGGTGATCGTGCCCATGACCAGCACAACCGGCCAGGGCGCGCCCTCGGCCAGGGCCACCGCCACCCCGGCGGGCACCGCGATGGCCAGCGCGCAGGCGTCCAGCCACAAAAGCAGCCGATAGCGGCTTTCCACCCGGTGCGCGGTGAAGAACACCAGCACCGCCGCCGCCGTGGCCACCCCCAGCATGTGGGGCCGCGCCACCCACATCACCGGATCGCGGTCCAGGATCAGGTCGCGCACCGTGCCGCCGCCCAGCGCGGTCAGGCAGGCGACGAAGACGAAGCCCACTATGTCGAGTTGCGAGCGGCTGGCCACCAGCGCCCCGGTCAGCGCGAAGACGAGGACCGCGGCGATGTCCAGCGCCGCGATCATGCCAGGCCCGTTGCGGGCTTGAGAGGCTTGAAGGGCGCCATCCCCTCGCGCGCCAGCCGGTCGGCCTCCTCGTTCTCGACGTGGCCGGCGTGGCCCTTGATCCAGCGCCATTCAACCTTGTGCCGCGCCTCGGCCTCGGCCAGCCGCTGCCACAACTCGGCGTTCTTTACCGGCTTGCCGCCCGCGGCACGCCAGCCGTTCCTGCGCCAGCCGTGGATCCAGGTGGTAACACCGTTCTTCACATAGGCGCTGTCGGTGACGACCACGATCTCTGACGGCCGCGACAGCGCCTCCAGCGCCGAGATCGCCGCCATCAGTTCCATCCGGTTGTTGGTGGTCAGCGCCTCGCCCCCCTTCAGCTCGCGCCGGCGCAGTTCCCTGTCCCCCTCGCGCGCGATCAGCAGCACGCCCCATCCGCCGGGGCCGGGATTGCCGGAGCAGGCTCCGTCGGTATAGGCGAACAGTTCTGGCATCGGCCGGGGATACGCCAGCGGGTCCGGCGGGGCAAGCCGGGTTCAGGGCGCGGCGGCCGCGGCGGCGGCGCGCGCCTCGGAGGGGATCACGGCGCCGAGCAGGTTCAGCACCGCGCCCACCCGCTGCCGATCCTCGGGGGCCGGAAAGGCCGGCAACAGCACCAGCCTGCCATCCACCAGCACCGAGCCCGAGGTCGCGCTGCCGCCCACCGGAGGATGGCTGTCCTGGGCCGCCGGACGCTCCACCAGCCCGGCCTGCCGCACCGCGGCCATGATCGCCGCCACCGCCCCCTCGGGCGCGGGCGCGGTGGCGATGCCGCAGCCGGTGTCGTCATAGCCGGTGCAGTGCCGCACCGTGACCATGCCGTCGGCGGAGATCGCGGCATCGAGACGCCAGTGGAAGGGCGGCGGCACCGTGCCGTTGCTGGTGGAATAGGTGGCGACATATTCCGGCCCCTGCGCCGCGGCGGGGCCGGAAAGCCCCAGCGCCAGCGCCAGCGCGGCCAGCCATGCCCTGCCTGCGGTGGTCATCGCGGAGCCCTCCCCCCGGCACTATGGCACTGGGGCGGCGCGAGGGGAAGTCAGGCCGGCTCGCGCAGCACCCGGGGCACTTTGAACTCCACCGTCTCGACCGCGGTCTCCACCACCTTCACGGTCACCTCGTACCGGGCGCGGAAGGCATCGACCACCTCGTCCACCAGAACCTCGGGGGCGCTGGCCCCGGCGGTGATCCCCACCGAACGGATGCCGGAAAGCGCGCGCCAGTCGATGTCCGCGGCGCGCTGGACCAGCTGGGAATAGCCGCAGCCCGCGGCCCGCCCCACCTCGACCAGCCGGCGGGAGTTGGAGGAATTGGGCGCCCCCACCACCAGCAGCGCGTCGATCAGGGGTGCGATGGCCTTGACCGCCGCCTGCCGGTTGGTGGTGGCATAGCAGATGTCCTCGTGCCCCGGGGCGGCGATGGCCGGGAACCGTTCCTGCAAGGCGCGCACGATGGCGGCGGTGTCGTCGACCGAGAGCGTGGTCTGGGTGGCGAAGGCGAGCCTGCGCTCGTCCCGCACGGTGAGGCGGGCCACGTCCTCGGGCGTTTCCACCAGCAGCACGTCGCCGGGGGGAAGCTGGCCCATGGTGCCCACGGTCTCGGGGTGGCCGGCATGGCCGATGAAGATCAGCTGCAACCCGTTGGCATGATGCCGCGCGGCCTCGTTGTGCACCTTGGTGACCAGCGGGCAGGTGGCGTCGACCGCGATCATGTTGCGCCGCGCCGCCTCGGCCGGGACGGATTTCGGCACCCCGTGGGCCGAGAAGATCACCGGCCGGTCGGGGGGGCATTCGTCCAGCTCCTCGACGAAGACGGCGCCGCGGGCGCGCAGGTCGTCCACCACGAAGCGGTTGTGCACGATCTCGTGGCGCACATAGACCGGCGCCCCCCATTTCTGCAGCGCCATCTCGACGATGCGGATCGCGCGGTCCACCCCGGCGCAGAACCCGCGGGGCGCGGCGAGATGGAGGGTGAGCGGCGGCAGGTCGGGCATCAGGATCTCCGGTCGGGCCAGAGGTAATGGCTGGAAGGCCCGGCGTAAATGGGCGGCGGGCGGGCGCCGGGGCCTCCCGCGGCTTGTCGCCACCCTGCGGGCGGCTCCGCGCCCTTGGGCCGGGGGGGGGGGGGGGGGGGGGGGGGGGGG
>JBBCJM010000156.1:0-24246 GCA_037190175.1 Paracoccaceae bacterium
TGTCGTCGGGCGCGATCCCTTCCTCCCGCATCAGGCTCGATGTGGCCTGGATGAAGGAATGCGTCACCCCGCAGGAGGGCCAGGCCTTGTAAAGCAGCGAGGCCCCGGTGAAATCGCGCCCGATCCCTTCCAGGATCCGCGCGCGGTCGTACTGGCCGTCGAAATAGGTGTTGAAGAGCCCCGCCTTGCCCTCGAACATGCTGCTGGGGCCGCGTATGCCCTTCTCCGCCATCAGCGCCGACAGCGCCGCCTGCTTGCTGACGAAGCCCGCGTACATCCCCCGCAGGTCGCTGCCCACGCCATAGGCCAGCTCCATCGTGCCGGAGGCCTGCGTGCCCGCGATGCCGAAGGCGCTGACGGTCGCGGCATGGTCCAGCCCCAGCACCCGGGCGCAGGCGGCGGTGGCGGAAAAGGCGCCGATCACCGTGGTCAGGTGCCAGTCCTGCCGCCAGGCCACGTTGCGCCGCAGCCGCAGGAACATGTCCTGCCCGATGGCTGTGGCCGCGATCATCTCGCGCCCCGAGATGCCGCCCTTCCGCTGGGCCAGCGCGAAGCAGGAGGGCACGATGGAGCTGCTGGGGTGGTGCCCCTCGGGCGCGTGGTCGTCGAAGTCGAGGCAATGCGCCAAGAGCCCGTTGGCGAAGGCCGCCATCAGCGCCGGGATCCGGTCGCCGAAGCCCAGCACCGAGGCCTCCTCGCGCCCGCCGCTTTCGGTGGCCAGCTCGATGGCCGGGCGCACCGCGGGCTCCAGCGTGCTGGCGGCGATCATCACCCCCAGCGTGTCCAGGATGCTCTGCTTGGCGCGCTCGCGGGCGGGTTCGGGGATGTCCTCGTAGCGGGTGTCGACGGTCAGGTCGGCGAAGTCGTGCGAAAGGTCGGGGCGCTCGGCCATGTCGTGCTTCCTCGGGCAGGGGCAGGGCGCCGGCCCCGCGGGGGGCCGGCGGGGGGCTCAGACCGTGACCTCGCGCTGGGCCGCGGCCTTGTTCCAGGGCATCACCTTGACCGACAGCAGGTTGACGAAGGCGTTCAGCACCGAGGCCAGGATGATGATCGCGGCCAGCGCCGAGAAGACCCCCGCGGTGTTGAACTGGCCCGAGGCGTGCGAGAGCAGGTAGCCCAGCCCCCGGTTCGCCGCGATCATCTCGCCCACGATGGCGCCGATCATCGCATAGGGCACCGACAGCCGCAGCCCGGTGAAGACCCAGACCACCGCCGAGGGCAGGATCACCTTGCGCAGCACGTCGCGTTCCGAGGCGCCCATCAGCCGCAGGATGCTGACCAGTTCGGGGCTGACCCCGCGCACCCCGGTGAAGGTGTTGAGGAACACCAGGAAGAACACGATGGTCGCGGTCAGGATGACCTTCATCTCGACCCCGATCCCGAACCAGATGATGAACAGCGGCGCCAGCGCCACCTTGGGGATCGAGTAGAATGCGATGATGAAGGGGTTCAGCAGCTCGGCCAGGTTGTGCGACCGGCCCAGCAGGATGCCGAAGCCCATGCCGAAGAGCGCGCCGATCAGGAAGCCGGCGAAAGCCTCGAAGGCGGTGATGGCCGAGTGGTAGAACAGCCGCCCGTCCATCACCCAGCTCCAGAACACCGTGGCGATGCGGCTGGGGGTGCTGAGCAGATAGGCCGGGATCAGCCGGCCCGAGACCAGTTCCCAGACGATCAGGATGCTGGCCAGGATCGCCAGTCGTGCGAGGATCATCTTCATGTGTCAGCCCTCCGAGGCATGGATTGCCGGCGCCATCTCGTCCCACAGCCGGGCGGTCAGCGCGACGTAGGTCGGATCGTGACGCAGCCGGTAGAGGTCGCGGTCCGGGGGCAGGCCGATGGGCAGGACCTCCTTGATCGTGCCGGGCCGGCCGGTGAAGATGACGCAGCGGTCGGCCAGCGCCACCGCCTCGTCCAGGTCGTGGGTGACGAAGAGGATCGACTTGTTCAGCTGCGCGGCGATGCGGCGGATTTCGATCTGCATCTTCAGCCGCAGCTGGGCGTCCAGCGCGGCGAAGGGCTCGTCGAACAAGAGCGTCTCGGGATCGTAGGCCAGAAGCCGCGCCAGCGCCGCGCGCTTGCGCATCCCGCCCGAGAGCTGGTTGGGATAGTTGTCGCCGAAGCCCTTCAGCCCCACCAGTTCCAGCAGTTCCTCGATCCGGTCGCGCCTTTCGCCCTTGGGCATCCGGGCGATCTCCAGCGGCACCGCGATGTTGCCGACCACATCCCGCCAGGGCAGGAGGTGGTCGCTCTGCGTCATGTAGCCCACCTTGTTGTTGAAGCCCGAGACGGGCCTGCCGCGGTAGGTCACCTTGCCGCTGGTGGGCGGGAACAGCCCCGCCACCATGTTCAGCAGCGTCGACTTGCCGCAGCCCGAGGGGCCGACCAGGGTCACGAACTCGCCCTCGTGCACCTTGAGCGAGATCTCGCGGACCGCCTCGAGCGCGCCGAAGGATTTCGACACGCCGTCGAAGTGGATGATTTCCGGCCCGAACCGGGTCTCGGCGACGGCGCCGGATCTCCCCTCGCTGGGCGTCGCTGCCGCAGCCGTTGTGGTATTCATTCCAACCTCCCCAAATTCTGGTCCGGCGATGGGCCGCATGTCGCGTCCGGTCCCGTGTCTGCCGAACGGGCGCTCCCGCCCTGCTGCTGCCCGTATCAATGGTCTCATCCTCGCTGTGACGCAGGCTGTAACGCAATCCTCATGCCAGAGGCGGGCTCATTCGCGGGGCCGGCGGTCCCGCAGCCGGTGCAGCAGGTCGACCATCAGCGGGATGGAGGGGGTGATGATGAAGATGCGGGTGATGTGGAAGGCGGTGATCAGCGCCACGTCCGCGCCCAGGAACTTGGCCGTCAGCGCCATTTCGGTGACCCCACCCGGGGCGGTGGCCAGCACCAGCGTGTTGCCCTCCATGCCGACGAAGGGGGCGATCAGCACCGCCGCGATGGCCGCCAGCAGGATGAACAGCATCGTGCAGGCGACCGAGGCCAGCACCATCCGCCCGGCCGAGGTGAAGAGCGAGCGGCGGAAGGTCGCGCCCAGCCAGGTGCCCAGCACCACCTGCGCCCCGGCGAAGATCACCGCGGGAAAGGCCGCCAGCTGCACCCCCGCCGCGGTCAGCGCCGAGGCGAAGGCCAAGGGCCCCAGGAAATAGGGGTTGGGCACCCCCAGCCTTAGGAACACCAGCATCCCGGCCGCGGCCAGGGCCGCCAGCATGACGTTGCCCAGCGGGTCGAAGGCGTTCGTGGAGGGCATGAACGAACGGTCCGGCGCGCCGTGGACGGCATAGATCGCGATGGGTATCAGCACCACGACCGAGGCGGCGCGCAGGGTCTGCGACAGGATCACCGGCGCCAGCGGAAAGCCGTAGCGTTCCGCCATCACCGAGGCCTCCACCGGGCTGGTGGGCAGGGTCGAGACCAGCGCCGAGGCATAGCGGATGCCGGCCAGCCGCGACAGCACCAGCGCCACGAGGAACCCGGTGCAGATCGTCACCACCGCCATGCCGACCAGCAGCGGCCCGGTCTCCAGCAGCCGCGAGAACACCGCGGGCGAGAAATAGAGCCCCACCTGCGAGGCGATGATCCCCTGCCCGAAGGGGCGGGTCTGCACCGGCACCACCACCTCGACCGCGCCGCTGAACACCAGCACGGCGGTGGACAGCAGCGGCCCGATCATCCAGGGCAGGGGGATCCCGATCCGCTGGCAGAGCCAGCCGGCGGCCGTGGCGACGAGATAGATCGCGGCGAGCTTCGCGATCCGCTTGCGGTCAGTTCTCATTCTTCATCGCTGCCCCGGAACGGGGCATGGTCCCTGAAAAACCGGCCGCTGTCCTGCGGTCGTCCGTCGCGGTGCAAACCCTGTGCCAGCGGCCGGTCTGGCACCGCAATTGCTGGCCCCGGGAATGCAGGGAATGGGAGGGCGATGTGAGCTTTACCTCGGATGCGCTGGCCGGCCGGGTGGCGCTGATCACCGGCGGCGGCAGCGGGATCGGCTTCGGCATCGCGAAAGCCTTCGCCGCGGCCGGGGCCCGGCTGGTGCTGGCCAGCCGCGACCTGGCCCGGCTGGAGGCGGCGGTGGCGGAACTGCGCGGGCAGGGGGCCGAGGCCGTCGCGGTCAGGACCGACGTGCGCGATCCGCAGGCGGTGGAGGCGGCGGTGCAGGCGGCGGTGGAAACCTTCGGCGCGCTCGACATCCTGATCGCCAATGCCGCCGGCAATTTCGTGGCCCCCGCGGCCGAGATGTCGGCCAACGCCTGGAAGGTGGTGATCGACATCGACCTGAACGGCACCTTCTTCTGCGCCCGCGCCGCCTATCCGGCCTTGCGGGCCTCGCGCTTCGGCGGGCGGCTGATCGCGATCTCGACCACCCGCGCGCTGGAGGGCTGGCCGGGCTGCGCCCATGCCGGTGCCGCCAAGGCCGGCATCATGTCGCTGATGCGGACACTCGCGGGCGAATGGGGCCGCGACGGCATCCTGTGCAACACCATCGCCCCCGGCGCCATCGGCGATACCGAGGGCGTGCGGCGGATCTATGCGGGCGAGCGGGCGGCGCGCGAACTCGCCTCCATCCCGCTGGGCCGGTTCGGCACGGTGGCGGACATCGCCCATGCCGCGTTATTCCTGTGTTCGGACGCCGGCAGCTACATCACCGGCGCGGATATCGTGGTGGACGGCGGCCGCAACCGCAGCCGCGCCGGCGCCGCGACAGAAGAGAGGGACAAGGCGTGATCAAGCACTATCCGCATCTGGAGACCGAGCGGCAGGGGCCGGTGATGATTATCCGGCTGGCCAACGAGGCCGCGCGCAACTCGCTGACCCGCGAATTGCGGTTCTCGCTGCGCGACGTGGTGCGCGAGATCGAGGACGACCACACCGTGCGCGCGGTCTACCTGACCGGCAAGGGCCCGACCTTCTGCGCCGGGGGCGACCTGCGGATGCTGACCCAGGCCGCCGACCCCTGGCCGGTGCACCGCCGCTTCCGCCATGCCGCGGGGCTGTTCCCGCCGCTGACGGCGCTGAACCGGCCGGTGGTCTGCGGGGTGCGCGGCATGGCGATCGGCGGCGGCATGGGGCTGGCGCTGATGGCCGACCTGATCATCCTGGGCGAAAGCGCGCAGTTCGGCGCGGGCTTCTTCCGGCTGGGGGCGATGCCCGACTGCCTGACCATGTTCACCCTGCCGCGGATGATCGGCCTCTCGCGCACGCGCAACTTCCTTTACACCGGCGGGACCTGGAGCGCGCAGGAGGCGGTGGAGAACGGCATCGCGCTGAAGGTGGTGCCCGACGACCGGGTGGACGAGGAAGGCATCGCGCTGGCCCAGAAGCTCGCCAGCGGCCCGGCCGAGGTGATGGGGCTGGCCAAGCAGCTGATGCTGCGGTCCTTCGAAAGCAGCCTGGCCGAGATGATGGACTATGAGGATTTCGGGCAGGTGCTGGCCATGTCCTCGGTCGAGTTCCGCGAGGGGCTGGCCGCGCTGGTCGCCAAGCGCCCCGCCGACCATCTGGGCGCGGCGACGGCCGAACCCTACAACGACGGGCTGCCGGAGACGCCGGAGGGCTGAGGCCGGATCGGTCCAGGGGAATCGCCGGCAGGAAGGGCGCCTCCCCTCCCCTGGTGGGAGGGGATGGGGGAGGGGGCACTCCGCGGCATCGACCCTCGGCCCTCCCCCCGCGCGGGCGTCACAGGTCGGCGGCCTGGCCGCGCAGCCTGGCCAGTTCCTCCTCGGTATGTTCGCCCAGCCGGGGCGGCAGCGAGCGCGGGATGCAGGTCTGCCCGTCGATCTGGATGCCCAGCCCGATCTGCGGCGAGACCCGGCCCATCCCGTCGCGCAGGGCGAAGAACAGCCCGCGTTTCTGCAGGTCCTCGTCATGCGCCACCTCGTCGATGCGGTTGATGGGGCCGGCGGGAATGCGGAACTCCTCGAAGAGCGCCAGCCAGTCCCCGCGCGGCCGCTGGCGCAGGATCGCCTGGATACGGGCCACGATGGCCTCGCGGTTCTCCCGCCGCCGGGCGTTCGAGGCGAAATCGGCGTCCTGCCCGTAGGCCGGATCGCCCACCGCCTCCCAGAACCGTTTCCAGATCGCGTCGGTGCCGAGGCCGAGGTTGATCGGCAGGTCCGCGGTCTCGAAGGGCTGGTAGATCGCGATCACGCTGTCCTTGCCGCCCGAGCGCGTCGGCACCTCGCCCGAGCCGAGGTAGGAGGAGATCCGGCAGGCCAGGAACCGCGTCATGCTCTCGACCAGGCTCACGTCGATCACATGGCCCTGGCCGCTGCGCCGGCGGTCGATCAGCGCCGCCATCGTGGCCATGGCCGCGTCCTGCCCGGCCAGCATGTCGGCCGCCGGCGCGCCGATCTTCTGCGGCGGCCCGCCGCTTTCGCCGGTCAGGTCCATGATGCCCGAATAGCCCTCGGCGATCAGGTCATAGCAGGTGAGGTCGGCCCGGTTGCCGCTAAGGCCGAATCCGGTGATCGAGACGAACACGATGTCCGGGCGCAGCCGGCGGATGCTGTCGGCGTCGAGCCCCAGCTTGCGCTGCACGTCGGGCAGCTGGTTGGTCACGAAGACATCCGCCTGCCGCACCATCGCCCGCAGCGCCGCGCGCCCCTCCTCGTGCCGCAGGTCCAGCACCACGCTTTTCTTGTTGCGGTTGACGGCACTGAACCACAGCGCCTGCCCGTCGAGGAAAGGGGGCCCCCATTCGCGGGCGTCGTCGCCCTCGGGGCGTTCGATCTTGATCACCTCCGCGCCGAAGTCGGACAGCAGCATGGTCCCGTAGGGGCCCGCCACCGAAGTCGTCAGGTCGATCACCCGGATGCCGCTCAGAAAGCTGAACCCCGCGCCGGTCTGCACGATGGGGAGACTGTCGCCCGGAATCGCGGCCGGTTCCAATGGCATTGCCGTTTTTCTCATGATGTGACCCTTCCAAGCCTTGGCCGGGAAGGGGCAATATTCGTGCCAGATGCCGGCGCCGGCGGATGCCTTCCGCCGCGGGCCCGCCCTGCCGGCGGGCGGGCGCCGGCCAGACGAAAACAACCGCCACGTGCAAGTGGCGGTTGCTCTCGTTCTCTGGCGTCCCGGCTGGGTCGGCGCCGGAGCGCGGGGGTCACTCCGTGAAGTATTCGTTGGTGTAGGACTCGGCCATGATCGCCGGATCCAGCTTTTCCTCCTCGAAGCGGTTCACGAAGTCGATCACCATGGCCAGCTTCTCCTCGGGGATTTCCGCCGTGAGCGCCGCGCTTTCCGACGCCTCGATCCAGATGGTGGCGAAGAGCTCGGGGTCGACATCGGGGTAGTATTTCGCATGGACCGCATCGCGGACGGCGTTGGTCCGTTCGGGGTCGTGCATTGCGTCCAGCGCCATCTGCAGCGCGCTGACCACCTTGCGGGCGGCGTCGGGGTTGGCCTGGAGCCAGCTGTCGCGGGCGCTCGCCACGATGTAGGGATAGCCGTCCAGCTCGTCGACCTCGCCGGCGGCGGTGTTGAAGGCCATCACCGCGCCCTGGTCCTTGATCGCGATATGCGTGGTCGGCGGGGACAGCGCGATGGCGTCGATGCGGCCCTGTTCCAGCGCGGCCAGCATGGTGGCGCCTTCGTTGCCCAGGTGGGTGATGGTCACGTCGCGGTCCACGTCCAGCCCGGCCCGGGCCACGATATAGCGGATGATGTGCTCCCCCGCGCCGGGGCCCGAGGTGGCGATGGTGATCCCGCGCAGCGCCGCCAGCTTGTCCTCGAAGCTGCTGTCGGCGGTGATGCCGTGCCGTTCCGCCCAGTCCTTGGAATAGATGATGCTGGAGCTGTACTGGCCGACCATGAGGGCGAACATCTTCATGTCGATCCCCTCCTTGCGGGCGTAGAGGCCCGAGCTGGTCGCGCCGATCGCCACGTCCGCGCTGCCGCCGACCACGGCGGCCACGGTCTTGGCGCCCGAGCCGGCGCGGATGATCTCGGCGTCCACCCCGGCTTCCCTGAAGTAGTCCATGGCGTCCGCCGCAAAGAACACGATGAACGCGAAACTGTCCGTCGAATGGGCTAGGCGGACCTTCTGCAGGGCCTCCTGCGCCTGTGCCATCCCCCCGGTGAGCAGCATCGCGGCGATGCCGACCACCTTGACGAAATTCCGTAGCATCCGAACCTCCTCCGTTGTTCCGCATTTGCTGCGGGCACCGCGGTTCCCCGCAAGATCCGTGCCAGTAGTCGGCCGGCAGGCCCGGGATTGCACGTCACGAAAGCAGGAGCGGCTGCCGGACCCCGCCCCGGTTGCGGCCGCGCCCCGACTGGCATGATGATTGCGTGGCCCCGCCGGCAGGTGCGGCCGGCACGAGTCCAGGGAAGGGAAGCCAGATGTCTTTCAGTCAGATCCTCTATCACGAAGACGGGCCCGTGGGGACGATCACGCTGAACCGGCCCGAGAACGGCAACATGTTCACCGAGACCATGTGCCACGAGATCCGCGACTGCATCGAGGCCATCCGGCGCGAGACGCGCACCCGGGTGATCGTGCTGACCGGGGCGGGCGAGAAGTTCTTCTGCATCGGCGGCGAGAAGACCGGGATGCAGGACACGCGGCTCTACGCGGGCACCCTGCCGACGCTGGAGATGTACGAGGCCATCGACCGGCTGCAGAAGCCGGTGATCGCCAGCGTCAACGGCTTTGCGGTGGGCGGCGGCAACGTGCTGCAGATGGTCTGCGACGTGACCATCGCCAAGGAAAGCGCGATCTTCCGCCAGGTGGGGCCGATGATGGGCAGCTTCGACGCCGGCTATGGCACCTGGTATCTGGAGGATCTGGTGGGCAAGAAGCGCGCCAAGGAGATCTGGTATGCCAACCCCAAGATCTCGGCCGCCGAGGCGAAGGAGATGGGGCTCATCAACCGCGTGGTGCCCGACGACCAGCTGGCCGGGAAGACCCGCGACTTCGCGCTGGAGATCGCCGACCGCGGCGCCTTCGCGCTGGCCGCGATCAAGGGCGCCTTCAACGCCCGCCACGGCGGGGTGGGCGGGCTGTCGCGGGTGACGCACGACCTGCTGCTGAGCCAGTACCTGGGCAGCGCCGAGCACAAGGAGCTGAACGCCAGCTTCAACGAGCGCCGCAAGCCGGATCCGGCGAAATTCGGCCAGTGAGGGTGCCATGCGACCTTTCCTGACCCTGCACGATCCCGCCACCGCCCGCGACTACTATGCGAAGGGGCTGTGGACCGAGGATACCTTCTATTCCCTGCTGGCCGGCCATGCGCGCGCCAACCCCGAGGGGCTGGCGCTGCGCGACAGCCGCGAGTGCCTGGACTGGCAGAGCCTCAAGGCCCGCGTGGACGCCATGGCCGACAGCCTGGTGGAAAACGACATCGTGGCGGGCGACCGGATCTCGATCTGGATGTCGAACCGGGCCGAGGCGTTGATCGCCTTCCTCGCCTGCTCGCGCGAGGGGATCGCCTGCAACCCCTCGCTGCACCGCAGCTATACCTGCGCCGAGATCGTGGACCTGCTGACCGAACTCGGCTCCCGGGCGCTGGTGACGGAACCGGGCTGGGGCGCCGACCGCAGCCGGCACGACTTCGAGGCCATGCTGCGCGGCCTGCCCTTCCTGCGCCGGGTCTACACGCCCGCCACCTTCCCCCGCCACATCACCCAGCTGGACCGCCGGCCCCACGCCAATCCCGACAGCATCGCCTATCTGGCCTTCACCTCGGGCACCACGGGGCGGCCGAAATGCGTCATGCATTCGTGCAACACGCTTTTGGCCAATGCCCGCGACCTGGTGCGCGACTGGGCGCTGGACAGCCACGCGGTGATCCTGTCCCTGAGCCCGCTGTCGCATCACATCGCCTGGGTGGCGGTGGGCCAGTGGCTGGTCTGCGGCGGGCATCTGGTGACCGACGACCCGCCGGCGGGCCTCAGCCGCCTGGACTGGATCGTGGAGACGGGGGCGACCTATGTGCTGGGCGTGCCCACCCATGCAATGGACATCCTGGCCGAGCAGAAGGCGCGCGGCCTGAGCCGGATCGGGCAGGTGCAGACCTTCTACATGGCGGGCTCGCCGATCCCTGAGGTGGTGGCCAAGGCCTTCGTGGATCAGGGGATCACCCCGCAGAACATCTACGGGATGACCGAATGTTCCTCGCACCAGTACACCCATCCGGGCGACCCGCGGGAGGTCTGGATCTCCACCTGCGGCCGCGGCGGGCCGGCCTACGAGGTGCGGATCTGGGACCCCGAGAACCCCGACCGCGAACTGCCCAGGGGCCGGCCGGGCGAGATCGGCGGGCGCGGGGCGGCGATGATGCTGGGCTATTTCGGCAACCAGGCGGCGACGGAAAGGACCTTCAACCGCCATGGCTACCTGCTGTCGGGCGACCTCGGCGTGTTCGACCCCGACGGCAACCTGCGCATCGAGGGGCGGATCAAGGATCTGATCATCCGCGGCGGCCACAACATCTATCCCGCCCGCATCGAGGCGCTGGCGCTGACCCACCGCGCGGTGCAGAAGGCCGCGGCCTTCGGCATCCCCGACGACCGGCTGGGCGAGAAGGTGGCGCTGGCGGTGATCGGCCCGGTGGACGCGGGGCAGATGCTCGATCATCTGGCGCGCGAGGGACTGTCGCGCTTCGACATGCCGGAGTGGTTCGTGGCGGTGGAGGCGATGCCGCTGACCGCCAGCGGCAAGATCCTGAAGCGCGAACTGGTCGCGATGGTGCAGCGCGGCGAGCTGAAGCCCGCCCCCGTGCGCTACGTGCCGGAGAGGGTCTAGGCCATGGCGGTGGTGCTGACCCGCGAGGGCGACTTGGCGATCCTGACCCTGAATCGGCCCGAGGCGCTGAACGCGCTGTCCTTCGCCATCCTGCGCGAGATCGGCGCGGCGCTGGACCGGGTGGCGGCGATGCCGGTGCGGGCCCTGCTGGTGACCGGCGCGGGGGACAAGGCGTTCTGCGCCGGGGCCGACATCAAGGAGTTGCGGGGTCGCACGCTGGTGGACCAGAAGCGCGGCGCGGAACTGGGGCAGGCGGTGTTCGCGCGGCTGGATACCCTGCCCGTGGCCTCCGTCGCGCTGGTGAACGGCTATGCCTTCGGCGGCGGGGCGGAACTGGCGCTGGCCTGCACCTTCCGGCTGGCCTCTCCCCAGGCGGTCTTCGGCCTGCCCGAGGTGAAGCTGGGGCTGATCCCCGGCTATGGCGGCACCCAGCGGCTGCCGCGGCTGGTGGGTGAGGGGCGGGCGCTGGAGATCATCCTGACCGGGCGCAACGTGAAGGCCGAGGAGGCCGAGCGGATCGGGCTGGTGAACGCAGTGGTGGAGGGCGACCTGCTGGCGGCGGGGCGCGACTTCGCCGGCCGCTTCACCCGCTACAGCCTGCCGGTGCTGGACTTCGCCCGCCGCGCGGTGCAGCGGGCCGGTGACGTTCCGCTGACCGAGGGGCTGCGGATGGAGGCGGAGCTGTCCACGCTGGCCTATCGCACGGCGGATGCCGAGGAGGGCATGGCGGCCTTCGAGGAAAAGCGGAAACCGGAGTTCCGCGATGGCTGAGGGGCAGATCATCGTCACCGGGGCGTCGAAGGGCATCGGCGCGGCCATCGCGGCGGAACTGGCCCGGCGGGGGCGGCAGGTGGTCAGCCTCTCGCGTTCCGGTGAGGCCGCGGTGGGCCATGCCATCGCCTGCGACGTGACCGACGAGGCCGCATTGCGCCGGGCCTTCGCCGAGGTGGCGGGCCGCGGGCCGGTGGCGGGGCTGGTGAACAACGCCGGGGTGCATATCCTCGGGGCCGCGAATGCGCTGTCGGTGGAGGACTTCAACCGCACCATGGCGCTGAACGCCACCGCGGTGATGGTGGCGGCGCGCGAGGTCTGGCCGCTGCTGCGTGAAAGGGGCGGCACCATCGTCAACATCGGCTCCTTCTTCGACAAGCTGGGGGTGCCGGACAACCTGGCCTATTGCGCGTCGAAGGCCGCCGTCGCCGCGATGACCCGCTGCATGGCGGTGGAATGGGCGGGTGACGGCATCCGGGTGATGAACGTGGCGCCCGGCTATATCGAGACCGACCTGAACCGCGACTGGCTGGCGCGCGACAAGGTGCGCGCCTGGATGAAGTCCCGCATCCCGGTGGGCGGCCCGGGGGCGGCGGCCGACGTGGCCCGGCTGGTGGCGGCGATCTTCGCCGAGGAGATCGGGTTCCTGACGGGCGAGACGATCTATATCGACGGCGGGCAGGGGATGAACCACTGATGAAACTGCTGGAACAGGTGGCGCAAGCGCGCAACTGGAACGAGGACGAACGTGCGATCCTTAACCAGGTGCAGCGGATGACCGACGCGGTGATCGCGCCCGGTGCCGAACATACCGACGCGACCGGGGAATTTCCCTGGGCCAATATCGAGGCGATCAATGCGCTGGGCCTGAACGCGATCTTCGTCCCCGAGGCGTTCGGGGGCACGCCGATGTCCTACCGGCTGTATCTCGAGATCGTCTCGATCATCTCCGAGGCCTGCGCCTCCACAGGCATCATCTATGCCACCACCTTCCACGGCATGAAGCCGCTGATCGACTTCGGCACCGACGAACAGCGGGCGCGGCTCTTGCCCTGCATCGCCGAGGGCGGGCTGGGGGCGCTGGGCATCACCGAGGCCACAGCGGGGTCGGACGCCACCGGAATGAAGACCACCTTCACCCCGGAGGGCGACGAGATCGTGGTGAAGGGCTCCAAGATCTTCATCACCAGCGGCGACGTGGCCGACCGGATCCTGCTGTTCGGGAAATGGGCCGGGATCGAGGATCCGAGGAAGGCGATCTCGGTGCTGGTGCTGGAAAAGGGCGCCCCGGGGTTCGCCGTGATCGGGAAAGAGCGCAAGATGGGGCACAACGGCTCCTCCACCTGCGCGCTTTCGTTCGACAGCGTGCGGGTGCCGCGGGCCAACCTGATCGGCCAGCCGGGCGAGGGGCTGAAGATCCTGCTGGCCTCGCTCAACAAGTCCCGCCCCTCCATCGCCGCCCATGCCCGTGGCATTGCCCGGGCGGCGTTCAGGGACATGGTGGGCTACGGCAGCGACCGGGTGCAGGGTGGCAAGCGGGTGCTGGATTTCCAGGGCAACCAGTTCACCCTGGCGGACCTCGCCTGCGAGTTGCTGATGGTGGAACGCTGGATCGACTATGTGGCCGATCTGGTGGACGGCGGCGCGGCGGAATTCGGCATGGAGGCGTCGGTGGCCAAGCTGCGCGCCAGCGATCTGGCCATGAAGATGGCCACCGAATGCGTGCAGTTCCACGGCGGCTATGGCTATTGCCGCGACTACCGGGCCGAGCGGCTGATGCGCGACGCCAAGATCACCCAGATCTGGGAGGGCACCAACCAGGTGCACCGCCAGCTCATCGGACGGAGTTTCATCAGGAAATGAGCAGGATCAGCAAGGTCGCCGTCTGCGGCGCCGGCGGCACCATGGGCGCGGGCATCGCGCTGGTCTCGGCCCGGGCGGGGTTCGAGACGGTGTGTTTCGACGTGGCGGCCGAGGGGCTGGCGCGGTCGCGGCAGGCGGCGGAAAAGTTCTTCGCCGGTTCGGTCACCAAGGGGCGGATGACGCAGGCCGAGGCCGGGGCGGCTTTGGGCCGGATGACCGACACCACCGATCTGGCTGCGCTGGCCGACTGCGATCTGGTGATCGAGGCGGTGTTCGAGACGCTGGAGGTCAAGCGGGACCTGTTCGGCCGGCTGAACGGCATCTGCAAGGAAGGGATGATCTTCGCCTCCAACACCTCCACGCTTTCCATCACCGAGATCGCCGGCGGCTCGGGCCGCGACGACCGGGTGGTGGGGATGCATTTCTGCCTGCCGGCGCAGGTGATGAAGCTGATCGAGATGTCGCGGGGTATCAACACCTCGGACGAGACCTTCGCCGCGGCCTGGGACTGGACGCAGGCCGCCGGCCAGATCCCGGTCGAGACGCAGGACAAGCCCGGCTTCATCCTGAACGCGCTGCTGGTGCCCTTCAACAACGACGTGATCCGGGCCATCGAGGCCGGGCTGGCCACGCCGGAGGACATCGACACCGCGCTGAAGGTGGGGCTGGGCTACCGGATGGGGCCCTGCACTTTGCTGGACCTGATCGGGCTCGACACCCAGATCCGGCTGGGCGAGGCGTTCCATCCCATCACGCAGGACCCCCGCGCCGCGGTGCCGCCTCTGCTGCGCCGGATGGTGGCGGCGGGGCGGCTGGGCAACAAGTCGGGGCAGGGGTTCCTGACCGGGATCGTCACCGAGCGGGCCACCTCGGCGCCGTCTTACAACGTGGTCGGGGGCCATAGCCGCTCCTTCCCCGCGGGCGACGGTTTCCTGCAAGGTGCCGTGCCGCAGGGCGAGGTGACCATCCACCTCGGCGGCAGCTACACCCCCGACCCGGGGAAGACCGCGGTGCTGGTGGAACTCGACACCGAATGCCTGGGCGTCCACACCGGCGAGGACAGCGGGCGCGAGGGGGGCAACGCCGTGGGCTTCGCCCGCTACCGCAACGGCGACGACCCGCCCTCGAACCTAATCGAACTGGTGCGCCAGCCGGCCACCGACCCCGCCGCGCTGGCCGCCGCGCGGGCGGTGTTCCAGCTGGCGGGGTTCGAGGTGGTGACCTGCGCCGACCGGCCGGGGCGGATCGTGGACCGCCTGGTCCGCCCCAAGTACAACGACGCCCTGCGGTTCCTGGACGAGGGGCTGGCCTCGGCCGCCGACATGGACCGCACCTGCTGCATGGGCCTCGGCTACCCCGACGGCCCCATCGAGCGGGTGACCCGCGGCGGGCTGGCGCGGCACTATCAGGTGACGAAGGCGATCCACGACATGACCGGCCTGCCGGGCTATGCTCCGGCCCGGGCGGCGGTGGTGGCAAGGGCGCGGGCATGAGCGGGGCATTGGCGGGCATCCGGGTGCTGGACTTCTCCACCCTCCTGCCCGGGCCGCTGGCCACGCTGTTCCTGGCCGAGGCGGGGGCCGAGGTGATCAAGGTCGAACGCCCCGGCCGCGGCGAGGAGATGCGCAGCTATCAGCCGCAATGGGGCGGCGAGAGCGTCAGCTTCCAGATGCTGAACCGCGGCAAGACCAGCCTGGCGCTGGACCTGAAGGACCCGGCGGATCGCGCCCGGCTGATGCCGTTGGTGGAAGGCGCCGACATCCTGGTCGAGCAGTTCCGGCCCGGGGTGATGGCGCGGCTGGGGCTGGGGTACGAGGATGTGCGCAGGGTCAATCCCCGGGTGATCTATTGCTCGATCACCGGCTATGGCCAGACTGGCCCGCGCCACCTGCGCGCCGGGCACGACCTGAACTACCAGGGCGACGCCGGCCTTCTGGCGCTGAGCCACGGGCCGGCCGGGGCGCCGGTGGTGCCGCCCGCGCTGATCGCCGACATCGGCGGCGGCACCTATCCGGCGCTGGTCAACATCCTCTTGGCGCTGCGGCAGCGCGACCGCACCGGCGCGGGCGCGCATATCGACGTCGCCATGGCCGAGGGGCTGTTCGCCTTCATGTACTGGGCGCAGGGGCAGGGACAGGCGACCGGGGCCTGGCCGGGCAACGGCGACGGGCTGCTGACCGGCGGCACCCCGCGCTATCGGCTCTATCCCACCGCGGACGGCAGGCTGGCGGCGGTGGCGGCCATCGAGCAGAAGTTCTGGGAGGCGTTCTGCGCGGCCATCGCGCTGGACCCGCGCCTCAGCGACGACGGCCGCGCCCCCGCGGCGACCACGGCGGCGGTGGCCGCGATCCTCCGCGGCCGGGACGGGGCGCATTGGGCCGCGGTGTTCGAGGCGGCCGATTGCTGCTGCACCGTGGTGCGGACCTTGCCCGAGGCGATGGCCGACCCGCATTTCGCCGCCCGCGGGGTCTTCGCGGCGCGCATCGCCAATGCGGAAGGCGCCGAGATGCCGGCGCTGCCCCTGCCCATCGCGCCCGCCTTCCGCCCCGCGCCGCAGCTGCGCGCCGCCCCGGCGGTGGGCGATCATCGGGAGGAGCCGGAATGAAGGCCATGGCTCCCCGCAGGGGCAAGATCGTCCTGCGCACGGGCGGCCCGACGGGGTAGGATCGGCCCGTCAGACAGGAGGAAAGCCATGAAGATCACCCACGCCGGTTCCAGCCCCTCGACCCCCGGCCCCGCGGAATATTTCACCGGCCGGGTGCGCCGCGACCCGCTGATCGACGCCGAGGCCCCGGGCCGGGTGACCACCGCGCTGGTCACCTTCGAGCCCGGGGCGCGCACCGCCTGGCACAGCCATCCGGCGGGGCAGGTGCTGCTGGTGGTCTCGGGCCGCGGCTGGGCGCAGAGCGAGGGCGGCCCGCGGCGCGAGATCGCGCCCGGCGATTCCGTCTGGTTCGCGGCGGGGGAGAAGCACTGGCACGGCGCCACCGCCACCACCGCGATGAGCCACGTCGCGGTGACCGAGCAGGTGGAGGGCGTGACCGCCACCTGGATGGAACATGTCAGCGACGAGGACTACGCCGGCTGACCCCCGGCGCGAGAGGAGGATCGCCCGTGCCGCACCTGAAGTCGCTGCCCGAGAACGCCGGCCCGCCGGCGGTCTTCGTGCAGTATCCCGACATCTGGCGCCCCTGGTCCGAGATGAGCCAGGCGCTGATGAATGGCCCCTCGCCGCTGACCCCGGCCGAGCGCGAGGTGATCCTGGCCTATGCCGCGGGCGTGGCGGGCTGCACCTTCGTCTTCACCGGGCATTCCGAGGCCGCCTATGCCTGGGGGGTGCAGCGCGGGCTGCTGGACGCGCTGCTGGCCGACCTTCAGACCGCGCCGGTGGAGCCGCGGCTGCGCGCGCTCCTGTCCTTCGTGCGCAAGCTGATGCTGACCCCGCAGGAGGTGGGGCCGGCGGATGCCGAGGCGGTCTTCGCCGCCGGCTGGGAGGAACAGGGCCTGCACGACGCCATCGCGGTGACCGCGCGGGCGGCCTTCATGCAGCGGCTGGTGGCGGGCTGCGGCTTCGCCCCCCTCGACCCTGCCGTGGCGGCGCGCCACGCGGCGAAGCGGGTGGAGCAGGGCTATGTGAACCTCTATCCCGCGTTCCGGAAGGACGCGCCGGCGGGATGAGCCTTCCGGCCCCGCGCCCGGCGGAGAGCGCCGGGGGTTTTGCACCCCCGGACCCCCGCAGGATATTTGGAGCTCGAAAGAGAAGCGGGTGGGGGACAATTTGAATCAAGGTGTTGCTTCCTGCGCGGTGAAGACCGGCAGCCCCGCCTTCGCCGCGCCCACCCCGCAGGGCCAGCCGGCATAGAGGGCGACCTGCACCACCATCCCGCGCAGCTCGTCCGCCGTGACGCCGTTGTCGATGGCGCGGGCCATGTGGACCGCCAGTTCCTCGCCCCGGCCGAGTGCGGCGAGGATCGCGCAGGTCACCAGGCTGCGGTCGCGGGGGCCGAGTTCGGGCTGCTGCCAGACATCCCCGAACAGCACCTCGTCGCGCAGGCGGCCCAGCTGCGGCACGGCGGCATAGGCCGGATTGGCGGATTTCATGGTCATCTCCTGCTCCCCTTGGCCAAGGTCACGCAAATCCGATGCCAGCGGCCGGTAAGCCTGACTGACCGGCGGGGCAGAAACTATGACTTGCGCCAACGCTCCACTCCCGGAGAATGGGGAAAACCGCGCCGTGCCGCAGAAGGATCCCCCCATGAACGCCGCCTTTGCCGTGGACGAAACCGACCTTTCCATGCCGATCAACTGGGTGAAGGAGCAGCGCGCGCGCACCGCGATCGCGGCGATGCAGCGGCGGCATTTCCGCGCGCAATACGTGCCCGACCGGGCCTCGGCGCTGGCGGCGGTGCTGGCGCTGATCCCGGAAGGGCAGACGGTGTTCCGCACCGATTCCACCACGCTGGACCAGATCGGCTTCATCCCCGCGCTGCGCGCCCGCGGCACCAACACAGTGCTCTACCCGCAGGAAAAGGACGGGCAGGGCAACAACATCCATGGCGACTACGACGAGAACAAGGAGCTCTATTTCCGGCTGCAGCGCGAGGTCTTCACCGCGGATGTCTACGTGACCGGGGCCAATGCGGTGACGCTGGACGGGCGGATCGTCAGCACCGACGGCGGCGGCAACCGGGTGGCGCCGATGATCTTCGGCCCGCGCAAGGTGATCCTGGCCATCGGGGTGAACAAGATCGTCAAGGATCTGGACGCGGCATTGGCCCGCATCCACGAATTCTGCGCCCCGGTGAACGTGAAGCGCCACCTCGACATGCACAACCGCCCCTGGTACGGCGGCCTGCCCTGCGCCGCGACCGGGGTGTGCTCGGACTGCGACCACCCGCGGCGGATCTGCAACTACACCGGCATCCTGGAGGGCGCGCTGCCCCGGGTGGCCGACCGGATCAACGTGGTGCTGATCGGCGAGGAACTGGGGATCTGACAGGGGGCGGGCCGCACGCGGCGCCCGCCCCCGCCGGGTCACTGCGGGATGTCGCCCGCGATGCCCTCGACGTAGAAGTTCATCCCCGCCAGGGTGCCGTCGTCGATCACCTCGCCCTCGGCCAGGAACTGGGTGCCGTCCTGCCGGTTCAGCGGCCCGGTGAAGGGATGGTACTCGCCCGCACCGATGGCATCGCGCATCGCCTCGGCCGCGGCCTTCACGTCATCGGGCACCCCGGTGATCTCGCCGATCTCCACCTCGCCGCCGCCGATGCCTTCCCAGGCGTCCACCTGCTCATAGGTCCCGTCCAGCAGCGCCGCCACCCGCTTCACGTAATAGGGCGCCCAGTTGTCGATGATCGAGGACACCCGCGGGCTGGGCTTGTAGTCGGCCATGTCGGTGGCCTGGCCGAAGCCGATCACGCCGGGGGTCTTGGCGGCCTCGGCCAGCGGCGCGGTGGAATCGGTGTGTTGCAGGATCACGTCCACGCCCTGCTCGATCAGCGCCTTGGCCGCGTCGGCCTCCTTGGCCGGGTCGTACCAGGTGAAGGCCCAGACGACGCTGAGCTGCACGTCGGGGTTCACCTTCTTGGCGTGGATGTAGGTCGAATTGATCCCCATGATCACCTCGGGGATCGGGAACGAGGCGATGTAGCCGATCTTGTTGGATTTCGTCGTCAGCCCGGCGATGGTCCCCAGCACCGCGCGCCCCTCGTAGAAGCGGGCGTTGTAGGTGGAGACGTTGGCATGGTCGCGCTTGTAGCCGGTGGCGTGCTCGAACTTCACATTGGGGAAGCGGGCGGCGACCGCGTTGGTCGCGTCCATGAAGCCGAAGGAGGTGGTGAAGATCAGGTTGCAGCCCGAAAGCGCCATCTGGGTCAGCACCCTTTCGGCGTCCGCGCCTTCCGGCACGTTCTCCTGCCAAGCGACTTCCACCTTGTCGCCGAACTCCTGCTGCACGGCCAGCGCGCCGGCGTGGTGCTGCTGGGTCCAGCCGCCGTCGGTGACGGGGCCGACATAGACGAAGCAGACCTTCGCCTTGTCCATCTGTGCCTGTGCGCTGCCGGCGAAGCCCATGGCCAGCGCCGTGGCGGTGGCCAGCAGGTATCTGCGTTTCATCGTCTTTTCTCCCTGTTTCTGCGGGGCTTCCGGCCCCTTTGGTAGCAAGCCCCTAGCGCGAGGCGTGGAAATTCTGGCCCAGCGCGGCGGGGGCGGCGAGGCTTGCCCGCCCGCCGCGGCCGGCGGACATGATGACCAGCACGAGGATGGTTATCAGGTAGGGCGACATGGACAAGAGCGCGACCGGCACCTTGGCCCCGGCAGCCTGGAGATTGAGTTGCAGCACGGTGATCCCGCCGAAAAGGTAGGCGCCCAGGAGCACCCGCCAGGGCTTCCAGCTGGCGAAGACCACGATGGCCAGCGCGATCCAGCCGGCGCCGGCGGTGATCCCGTCGGTCCATTGCGGCACCCGGATCAGGCTGATGTAGGCCCCGCCCAGCCCCGCCATGGCCCCGCCGAAGAGGATGGCCAGCACCCGGATCCGCCGCACCTTGTAGCCCAGCGCATGGGCGGCCTCGTGGCTTTCGCCCACCGCGCGCAGGATCAGCCCCGCGCGGGTGGAGCGCAGCACCACCCAGACCGCGGCCACGGCCAGGATCGAGACATAGACCATCCAGTCATGGCCGAAGATCACCCGGCCGAAGAAGGGGATGTCCGATAGCGGGCCGAAGCTCAGGGCCGTGGTGGGCGGCGGGCGCACGCCGACATAGCTCTGCCCGATCAGGCTGGAGAGGCCGAGGCCGAACAGGGTCAGCGCCAGCCCGGTGGCCACCTGGTTGGCCAGCAGGTATTGCGTCAGTAGGGCGAAGACGAGGCTCAGCGCCGCCGCCCCCAGCGCGCCGCCGATGAAGCCCATCAGCGGGCTGCCGGTCGCCACCGCCGCGGCAAAGCCGCAGACCGCGCCCATGATCATCATCCCCTCGACGCCCAGGTTCAGCACGCCCGATTTCTCGACCACCAGCTCCCCGATGGCCGCGAACATGATCGGCACCGAGGCCACCATGAGCGAGGCGATCAGCAGGTCGATGTTGATGCCGCCGAAGTTCATCACGCCACCTCGCGCCGGGCCAGCCGGACCCGGTAGTTGGACAGAAGGTCGACCGCCAGCAGGAAGAACAGCAGCATCCCCTGGAAGGCCTGGATCGCCGCCGAAGGCAGGCCCAGCATGAACTGCGCCAGCTCGCCCCCGATATAGGTCAGCGCCATCAAGAGGCCCGCCAGCAGGATCCCGATCGGGTTCAGCCGACCGAGGAAAGCCACGATGATGGCGGTGAAGCCGTAGCCCACGTTGAAGTCGATGCTGATCTGCCCCGCGGGGCCGGCGACCTCGAAGAGCCCGGCGAGCCCCGCCAGCAGCCCCGAGAGCCCCATGCACAGCACCACCAGCCGCGCCGGGCTGACCCCGGAATAGCGCGCGGCCCGCGGCGCCTGCCCGGCCAGCTTGATCTGGAAGCCCAGCAGGTGGCGTTGCAGCAGCACATAGGCCGCGATCACCGAAATGAGCGCCGCCACCACGCCCCAGTGCATCCCCGTTCCGGCGATCAGCTCGGGGTTCGAGGCCGCGGGGTATTGCGCCAGGTTGCGGCTGCCCGGAAAGCCCGACCCCTGCGGGTTGCGCAGGAAGCCGATGGAGGCCGAGGCCAGGATGGTCTGCGCCACATAGACCAAGAGCAGCGAGACCAGGATCTCGTTGGTGCGGAACCGGGTCTTCAGGATCGCCGGGATCATGGCCCAGGCCCAGCCGCCCAGGGCGCCCGCGATCACCATCAGCGGAAAGATGTACCAGCCCGGCGCGGGATAGAAGGCCAGCCCCACCGCGGCGCCGCAGATGGCGCCCATGATGTACTGCCCTTCGGCCCCGATGTTCCAGATCCCGGCCCGGAAGCCCAGGCTCAGGCCGATGGCGATCAGGATCAGCGGCCCCGCCTTCACCAAGAGCTGCGGGCGCGAGTAGCTGGCGAACTGCGGGTTGAAGAGGGGGTCCCAGAAGATGATGCGGATCGCGTCGAAGGGGTTCTTGCCCAGGAGCGCGAACAGGATGCCGCCCGCGATCATGGTCAGCACCACCGCCAGCACCGGCGTGGCCGCCTGCCAGGCCGCCGAGGGCGAGGGTCGTTTCTCCAGCCGGATCATGGCGTGCCTTTCGCTGTGGGTTCGGTGGTCCGGTCAATGGGCATGATGGGCCACCTCCATCCCGTGCGCGCCGCCCATCATCAGCCCGATCTCGTCGATGCTGAGCCCCTTCACGGGCCGGGGTGGGCTGAGCCGGCCGCCGTTCAGCGCGGCGAAGCGGTCGGCGATCTCCAGCAGTTCATCGAGGTCTTGCGAGATCACCACCACCGCGGCGCCTTCCGCGGCGCGGTCGAGGATCGCCTGCCGGATGCTGGCCGCCGCCGCGGCATCGACCCCCCAGGTGGGCTGGTTGATGACGATGACCTGCGGGCTCTGGCTCAACTCGCGGCCCACCACGAACTTCTGGAGGTTCCCGCCCGACAGCGCCCGCGCCGCCACATGGGTGCCGGGGGTGCGCACGTCGAAGTCCTTCACGATCCCTTCCGCGAAGGCGCGGGTGGCGGGCCAGTCGATGAAGCCGTTCCGGGTGAGGTTTTTCCGCACCGCGCCCGAGAGCAGCGCGTTCTCCACCAGGCTCATGTCGGGCGCCGCGGCATGGCCCAGCCGCTCCTCGGGCGCGGCCACCAGCCCGGCGCGGCGACGTTCCACCGGCCCCTTGTCGCCGGCGTCCTGCCCGCCGATCCTGACCGCCGCGGGGGCGGAGCGGATCTCGCCCGACAGCGCCAGCAGAAGCTCGTCTTGCCCGTTGCCTGCCACGCCCGCGATGCCCAGCACCTCGCCCCGGCCCACGGCGAAGCTCACCTCCTTCAGGCTGGTGCCGAAGGGGATGGGCGAGGCGACCGAGAGGCCCGCGACCTCCAGCGCCACCGGCCCGGGCGTGGCGGCGTGGCGCTCCGGCGGGGTCAGCGTGGCGCCTACCATCATCTCGGCCATTTCCCGCGCCGTGCAGTCGCGCGGCTTGCAGGTGGCCACCACCTTGCCCCGCCGCAGGATGGTCGCGGCGTCGCAAAGCGCGCGAATCTCTTCCAGCTTGTGGCTGATGTAGAGGATCGCGGTGCCCTCGGCCGAGAGCTGGCGCAGGGTCTGGAACAGGATCTCCACCTCCTGCGGGGTCAGCACCGAGGTGGGTTCGTCCATGATCAGCAGCTTCGGGTCCTGCAGCAGGCAGCGGATGATCTCTACCCGTTGCCGCTCGCCGGCCGAGAGGTCGCCCACCATCCGCCGGGGGTCCAAGGGCAGGCCGTATTCCCGGCTGACCGCGCTGATCTTCGCGGCCAGATCGCGCATCGGCGGCGGGTTCTCCATCCCCAGCGCCACGTTCTCGGCCACGTTCAGCGCCTCGAAGAGGCTGAAGTGCTGGAACACCATGGCCACCCCCGACCGCCGCGCCTCGGCGGGCTCGTTGGGCGCATAGGGCTGGTTGCGGAAGCGCATCCGCCCGGCGTCGGGCTTCACCAGGCCATAGATCATCTTGACCATGGTCGACTTGCCGGCGCCGTTCTCGCCCAGCAGCGCATGGACCTCGCCGATGCCGATCTGGAACGAGACGTCGGAATTGGCCACCACGCCGGGATAGGCCTTGGTGATCCCCTCCACGGCGAGCAGCTCGGGGCGTTCGGTCATGCGGTCCTCTCCTGCTGGCGGACCGCCGGGGCGGCCAGGAATTCGGCGGCCACGCCGATGGCGATGGCCTGCGGGTGCTTGCCCAGGGCGGGGTTGCCGATCGGGCAGCGGATGCGGGCGATGGCGGCCGGTGGGTGGCCCAAGGCGGTCAGGCGCGAGCGGAAGCGGGCCCATTTGGTGCCCGAGCCGATCAGCCCGCAGCGGGCGAAGCCGTGGGACAAGAGCCGGTGGCACAGGTCCAGATCCAGCGCATGGCTGAAGGTCAGGATCAGGTGCTCGGCGTCCTGCGGGGCGCTTTCGACCAGCGCCCCGGGGTCGGCGGCCCAGCGGCAGGTGACGCCGGCGGGGCGGTCAAGCGGAAAGCGGTCCTCGGCCACGTCGGCCCATGTGATCGCCACCCCCGGCAGCGGCGCCATCACGGCCACCAGCGCCCGGCCCACATGGCCCGCGCCCCAGATCCACAGCTGCCGGCGCGGCACCGCCACCGCCTCGGCCAGCCAGCCTTGGGTGAGCGTGACCGAGGGCGCCTCGCCCCGCGCCCGCGCCCGGTCCAGCATCCGGACCATCCCCAGCGGCATCTCCCCCGCCCCCTGCACCCGGCGGACGACGAGCCCCGCCTGCACCTGCGGCAGCCGGTCCCAGACCTCGGTCACCAGCGTCACCGCGCCCCCGCAGCACTGGCCGAGCTGCGGGCCCAGGGGGATGCGGTCGATGCGCGTGGTCTCGGGCGTCGGCGCCCCCCCGTCCCATCCCTCCCCCCCGAGGGGGGAGGGAGGCGCCTTGCCGGCGGAGATTTTCCCTGCGGTTGCCGGGCTGTCGCCCCCCCTCCCCTCGTGGGAGGGGATGGGGGAGGGGGCTCCCGGGCCGGGCGATGCGCCCTCAAGCAATTCCCGCGCCCGCGATGCCGCCTCCCACTCCAGCGCGCCGCCGCCGATGGTGCCGGACTGACCCTCGGCCCAGACCAGCATCTCCGCCCCCGCCTCGCGCGGCGCGGAGCCGTCCACGCCGGCCACCACCACCCGGGCCACCCGCCCGTGGCGTTCCAGCGCCTCCTTCAAGGCAATCAGGTCGATCATCCTTCTGCCTTTCTTTGGTGTCTCAAATATCCTCGGGGG
>JBBCJM010000157.1:0-9427 GCA_037190175.1 Paracoccaceae bacterium
GTGGGGAGGGATGGGGGGGGGGGGTCGCCCGCGGCAAGCCCCCTCCCCCATCCCCTCCCACGAGGGGAGGGGAGGCGCCCTTCCTGCCGGCGATCTCGCCTGCTTCAGGGCGCGGCTGCCTTGCGGCCGTGCTCGCCCACCACCTGCGCCAGGACCGAGATCGCCAGCGACTTCGGATCGCGCGAGGAGGGGATCAGCCCGATCGGCCCCCGGATCCGCCCGAGTTCCGCGGCCGACAGCCCCATCTCCTCCAGCCGGGCCAGCCGGCTGGCCTGCGTGGCCCGGCTGCCCTGCGCGCCGACGAAGAAGGCGGGCGTGCGCACCATCCGCGCCAGGATCGCCGGCTCGTAATCGTGGTCGTGGTAGAAGAGCAGCACCGCGGTATCGGCATCCGCCTGCAGATCCCCGATCCCCGCCAGCCCGCCGATCAGCCGCACCGGGCTGCCCTCGGCCCGCACCGGGGCCAGGCTCGCCTCGTCATGCGAGAGCAGCAGGTGGTCGTAGCCCATCCCCCGCACCAGCCGGGCGAAGGCCGCGGCCTCGGCCCCCGCGCCGAAGATCAGGAAGCGCAGCGCGGGGCGGAAGCCCAGGCGGAAGGTCTCGCCCTCCTGCCCGGTGGGCTGCCAGTCGCCCAGCGCCAGCCGCCCCTCGGCCGAGACCGCCAGCGAGACCGGCCGCCGCTCGGCCCGCGCGCGGCCCAGATCGGCCATCACGCCCGGATCGCGCAGCGGAAAGAGCCGGATCTCCACCGCGCCGCCGCAGGGCAGCCGCAGGTCGAAGAAGGGCGAGCCCTGGCCGTAGCGCAGGTTCTCGACCGCCCCGGTCTCGCGCACCTCGGCCGCGCGCAGGATCAGGTCGGCCTCGACGCAGCCCGAGGTGATCGCCCCCGCGAACCGCCCGTCGGCGCAGATCGCCATGGCCGCGCCGGGGTCGCGGTAGGCCGGGCCATGGGTGGCGGTCAGCACCGCCAGCACCGTGCCCTCGGCCCCCTCGGCCGCCAGTGCCCAGGGGTCCAGCATCGCCGGATGGCCCTGCGTGAGGTCCTGTTCAACCGCCAGGGTGCAGTTCATTCGCCCCCCCTTTCGACCCCCGTGCCGGGTCGGAGTTCCAGACAGAGGTATCTGACCTCAAGACGATCCTCAACGCCAGAGGGATGAAGCCTCGCAACACCTTCGCCGCCCGGCGCATGGCGGCTGCGGCGTCTTGTCTGCGCTTCCGGCTCTTGCCATCCGCCCGCTTCAATAGGTATTTCACATACCGATTTAGAAACCCCCGGCGGCACCAGGAGAGGAACCCATGGCCCCGACCGCGACCCTCACCTTTGCCGAGCGCCGGACCGGCCTCGTGCTCTCGGGCGCCGTGGCGCTGATGGGCCTCGTCATGGCGCTGGCCGCCCGGGAGGGGGTGATGGCTGTGCACGGGCTGATGGCGCTGGGGCTGGGGGTGGCGCTGATCCTCGTGATCGGCGGCTCGCTCTACGACCAGCCCGAGCCCGGGCCGGAACGGCTGACGCGCTATTACGACGCGCCGATCCGGTTCGGCATCGGGCTGACGCTGGTCTGGGCGGTGATCGGCATGGGCGTGGGGGTCTGGGTCGCGGCGCTGATGTACTGGCCCGAGGCCACGCCGCTCTGGCCCGCGACCAGTTTCGGCCGGCTGCGGCCGGTGCATACCTCGGGCGTGATCTTCGGCTTCGGCGGCAATGCGCTCATCGCGACCTCGCTCTACGTGCTGCAGCGCACCTCGCGCGCGCGGCTGGCCGATGCGGTCAGCCCCTGGTTCGTGCTGATCGGCTACAACCTGTTCTGCCTCTGGGCGGCCAGCGGCTATCTGATGGGCAGCACCCAGTCCAAGGAATATGCCGAGCCCGAGTGGTACGCCGACATCTGGCTGGTGGTGGTCTGGCTGACCTACCTCGCGCTCTATCTCCGCACTCTGGCCCGGCGGGTGGAGCCGCATATCTACGTCGCCAACTGGTACTACCTGGCCTTCATCCTGGTGGTGGCGATGCTGCATGTCGTCAACAACCTCGCCCTGCCGGTAAGCCTGGCCGCGGCGCGCAGCTTTCCGGTCTGGGCCGGCGTGCAGGATGCGATGATCCAGTGGTGGTACGGCCACAATGCCGTGGCCTTCTTCCTGACCGCCGGGTTCCTGGGGATGCTCTACTACTTCCTGCCGGTCAGGGCGCAGCGGCCGATCTGGTCCTATCGGCTGTCGATCCTCAGCTTCTGGGGGATCGTGTTCTTCTACATGTGGGCGGGGTCGCACCATCTGCACTACACCGCCCTGCCCTACTGGGTGCAGACGCTGGGGATGACCTTCTCGGTCATGCTGCTGGTGCCCTCCTGGGCCTCGGCCGGCAATGCCATCGCCACGCTGAACGGCGCCTGGCACAAGGTGCGCGACGACGCCACGCTGCGCTTCATGTTCGTGGCGGCGGTGTTCTACGGGCTTTCGACCTTCGAGGGTTCGTTCCTGGCCATCCGCCCGGTGAACTCGCTGTCGCATTACACCGACTGGACGGTGGGGCACGTGCATTCCGGCACCCTGGGCTGGGTGGCGATGATCGTCTTCGGCGCGATCTATACCCTCGTCCCGAAATTCGCGGGGCGCGAGGCGATGGTCTGGCCGCGGGCGGTCGAGTGGCACTTCTGGCTCGCCGTGGCGGGGACGCTGGTCTACGTGGTCTCGCTGTGGAACGCGGGCATCATGCAGGGGCTGATGTGGCGGGCCTATGACGCGAACGGCGCGCTCTCCTACAGCTTCGTCCAGTCGGTCGAGGCGATGCGGCCCTATTACGCCGCCCGCACGCTGGGGGGCTCGCTGTTCCTGGCCGGGGCGGTGCTCTGCGCGCTGAACTGCCGGGCCACGATGCGGGCGGGCGGTATGGTGGCGGATACCAGCGACCGGCCGCTGGCGCTCCAGCCGGCGGAGTGAGCCCATGCTGAAGCTGCACTACAACCTGGAAAAGGTCTCGATGGGGCTGGTGGGGGCCATCATCGCCGTCGCCTCGGTGGGCGGGATCGTGGAGATCGCGCCCTTGTTCACCATCGAGAGCACGGTCGAGATCCCGGAAGACCTGCGCCCGCACACACCCCTGGAACTGGCGGGGCGCGAGATCTACATCCGCGAGGGCTGCTATGCCTGCCATTCCCAGATGGTGCGCAGCCTGGCCGACGAGATCGACCGCTACGGCCCCTATTCGCTGGCCGCCGAAAGCGCCTGGGACCGGCCGATGCTCTGGGGGTCGAAGCGCACGGGGCCCGATCTGGCCCGCATAGGCGGCAAGTATTCCGACGACTGGCACGTGGCGCATCTGATCGACCCGCGCGCGGTGGTGCCGGTCTCGATCATGCCGGCCTATCCGTGGCTGATGCGGCCGCTGGACACCCGGGCGTTGCAGGGCAGCCTGGCCACGCTGGCCCGGCTGGGCACGCCCTATGACGAGGCGATGATCGCCCATGCCGCCCGCGACGCGCTGGCGCAGAGCCAGCCCGACAGCGAGGCCGCCGCCGGGGTGCAGGAACGCTATGGCGAGGGCGTGGCGCTGCGCGCCTTCGACGGCGATGCCGCCCGGCTGACCGAGATGGACGCGCTGGTCGCCTATCTGCAATCGCTGGGCACGCTCACCCGCGCCGCGCATGACCTGCTGGCGGAGGGCGCGCCATGACCCACGAGGTGCTGGTGCTGATCGCCAAGGTCTTCGGCCCGCTGTGGATGGGGGGCTTCCTGCTCATCGTGCTGGTGCGGGCCTACAACCCCCGGCGGCGGGCCGAGCAGGAGCGGATCGCGCGCTCGATCCTGCCTGGGGAGGAGCGGCCATGACCACCGACCCCAAGCGGCTGCCCGGCGCCGACCCCCACACCGGCCAGCGCGAGATCGACCCGGTGACCGGCTATGACACCACCGGCCACGAATGGGCCGGGATCAAGGAGCTGAACACCCCTTTCCCGCGGATCGCGCTGGTCGCGCTGATCCTGACCTTCGTCTATTCGGTGATCGCCTGGATCCTGCTGCCCGCCTGGCCCCTGGGCCGCGACCATACCCGCGGGGTGCTGGGGCTGGAGCAGGGGCCGGTCGCGGTCGGGCATCTGCGCGAGCTGACCGACCGGCGGCAGGGCTGGCTGGCGCGATTCGACGACCCCGACTTCCCCGCGCTGGCCGCGGACACGGCGCTGATGGCCGTGGCCATGCCGGCGGCGGCGCGGCTCTTCCAGGACAACTGCGCGCACTGCCACGGCAGGGAGGGCGCGGGCGGGCCGGGGTTCCCGGCGCTGGGCGATGCCGACTGGCTCTGGGGGGGCGAGCCCGAGACCGTCGCCGAGACCATCGCCTTCGGCATCAACGCCGTCCACCCCGAGACCCGCTTCGCCGAGATGCCGGCCTTCGGCTGGATCGAGCGCCCCGACCGGCTGGCCCTGGCCGATTACGTCGCCGCGCTGCCGGGGGGCTGGGCGGATCACGAAAGCCCCGCCGGCCTGGTCTTCGCCGAGAACTGCGCCAGCTGCCATGGCGAGCGCGGCGAGGGGGGCCTTTTGACCGGCGCGCCCTCGCTGGCCGACGCGGGCGCGATCTACGGGCAGGATCCGGCCACGGTGCTGGAGACGCTGCGCCGCGGGCGCAAGGGGGTCATGCCCGCCTGGTCCGGGCGGCTGACGCCGGCCGAGATCAACCTGCTGGCGCTCTACGTGACGCGGCTGGGGGGTGGCACATGACCGGCCGGGGGCAGAAGCGGCTGGCGCTGATGGCCGCGCTGGCGGCGCTGGGGCTGATCGTCGCGGCGAATGCGCATCTGGTGGTGGTGGCGCTGGGCTCGCAGCCCGATTGCGTGGCCGTGGACGGGCCTGCGCCCGCCCGCCGCGCCTGCTGAGGGGAATGCAGATGCTGGAACCGCTTCCCGCCCTCCGCCCGCCGCAGCGCCCGGCCTCGCGGCTCGCCCGCGGCCTGCCGGCCCGCGCCGCGCTGGGCTGGCTGGCCGCCGGCTGGCGCGACCTGCGCCGCACCCCGCGCCAGAGCCTCGCCTATGGCGCGTTCCTCACGCTGGTCTCCTATGCCGTGCTGGCGGGGCTCTGGGCCGCGGGGTTGCTCTACCTCGCCCTGCCCGCCATCGCCGGGTTCCTGATCGTCGGGCCCTTCCTGGCCGTCGGCCTCTACGAACAAAGCCGCCAGCTGGGCGAGGGGGGCGAGGCCAGCCTGCGCCAGATGCTGGCCGTGCGCCCGGGCTCGGGCCAGCAACTGGCCTATGCCGGGCTGCTGCTGGGGCTCCTGGTGCTGTTCTGGTTGCGCGCGGCCGACCTGCTCTATGCGCTGTTCTTCGGCCTCGCCCCCTTCCCGGGGCTGGAGGAGGCGGCGCTGCACCTTCTCACCACCCCGCGGGGCTGGGGGCTGGTGATCGTGGGCACCCTGGTCGGCGGGCTCTTCGCCGCCTTCGCCTTCGCGCTCAGCCTCTTCGCCGTGCCCATGCTGATGGCCGAGCGGCGCGACGCGCTGACCGCCATGGGCCTCAGCTTCGCCATGACCACCGCCAACCTCGCCCCCTGCCTGGCCTGGGGCGCGATCGTGGCGGCGGGGATGGCGCTGTCGGCGGCGACGGGGCTGCTGGCGCTGGTGGCGGTGTTCCCGGTGCTGGGCTACGGCACCTGGCACGCCTTCCGCGCCATCGCCCCGGGGGCGGGGGCATGAGCGCGCTGGCCGTCCTGATCCCGGTGTCGCTGGGGATGGGCCTGATCGGCCTTGCCGCCTTCTTCTGGGCGATGCGCCACGGCCAGTTCGACGACCCCGAGGGCAACGCCTGGCGGGTGATCGCGCCCGACCGCCCGCCCGAGGGGCCGGAAGACGGGCCTTGATCCCGGCATCCGGCGCCTCCTGCATCGGACGCCGGGGGGTTTCACACCCCCCGGACCCCCCGTGGAGTACTTGGGCCAAGATGAGGACAGGAGGGGACAATTTGGTTCAAACTGTCCCTCATCTTGGCTGAAATCCTCCGCGGGGGGTCCGGGGGGCGCGAAGCCCCCCGGGCGCTTGCCGCCCGCGCGACCTGTCAGCGCCAGTGCTGCACCCGCTGCGGCGCCGCGCGGGCCTCGGCCTCGGCGGCGAACTGGGCGACGCGGGTCTCGAAGCGGTCCTGCACCCGGCTGCGCGCGAGTTTCAGCGACTGGACGATCAGCCGCGCGGCCAGCGTCAGCGGCCGGATCTCCAGCCCCACGATCATCCGGGTGCGGCGGGGGGCCATCTCGACCAGTTCCACTCCCAGCTTCCCTTCGAAGGCGGCGCCGCGGCCGGTGAGGTCCAGCCGGTGGTCGGGCTCCAGCCCCGCCACGGCGAGTTCCACCCGCCGCGGCCGGCCGCGCCAGACGAAGCCCACCGACCAGGCCGGGCCGGGCTCGGACCGCAGCACCTCGACCCCGCGCCGCATCGCCCCGCGCTCCCAATGGTCGAAGTCCGCCAGCACCGCCCAGACCGCGGCCACCGGCGCCTCGACATCCTTGCGCGTGGATAGTTTCATCGCCCCTGCCCGCCCCCCTGCTGCCCCGGGGCGATTCTAGGCGTCAAGCGGGCGTATCCGCAAGCCAGCCGGCGATCAGCGCCTGCGCGATAGCGCCGCGGCGGGGCGGGCGCAGGCGGGGGTGGCGGCCGGAGACGACCTCGACCATCTCCTCGCGCCCGATCCAGAAGGCGTCGTCCAGTTCCGCGGGGTCGAGCGTGATCGCCTCGTCCAGCGCCTCGGCCCGGCAGCCCAGCATCAGCGAGGCGGGGAAGGGCCAGGGCTGGCTGAAGACATAATGCACGGGGCCGATGGCGATCCCGGTTTCCTCCGCCACCTCGCGGCGCACCGCGGCCTCCACCGTCTCGCCCGGTTCCACGAAGCCGGCAAGGCAGGAATACATCCCCTCCGGCCAGCCGGGAGAGCGGCCGATCAGCGCGCGGTTGCCCCGGGTGACCAGCATGATCACCACCGGGTCGGTGCGGGGGAAGTGGTTGGCGCGGCAGGTCGGGCAGACCCGCTGCCAGCCGGCCATGATCACCTCGGAGGCCGCGCCGCAGCAGGCGCAGAAGCCGTGGGTGCGGTGCCATTCCAGGATCGCCCGCGCGGTGGCGGCCAGCTCGCCCTCGCGCGCGGTCAGCCGGGCCATCGCGCCGCGCAGTTCCACGAAGGCCAGCGTTTCGGGCAGGTCGGGGTGGTGCTGCTCGGTGGGGTCGAAGAAGCCGGCGGCGGGCGCGGCGCCCTCGGGCGGCACCCAGGCCGAGACATCGGCGGCGAATCGCGGGGCGCCCTCGTCCAGCCCCAGGAAGACCGTGGTGCCCCGCCCCGCCAGCACCGGATGGTCGGCCGGCAGCCAGCCCGGCCCGCCCGCGGCCTGCATCAGCGGCTTGCCGCGCCAGACCGGCAGCACCCCGCCCCCGGCCCACAGCGCCGCCTGCCGCCCGGGGTCGGCCCGCAGGGGCGCGGCCCGGTCCAGCCCCGAGGCGTCGAAGGCGAAGCGCATGATGGGGCTCCCGGTCATTCCCGGGCCGAGGCTTGCCACGCCGGCCCGCGGCAGACAAGCGCGTGCAGGAATGCAACACCGCGGCCCTCGGCACAACCTTCACGCGCAAAATATGGCCAAGTTTGCGCCAGAAAGTGGTGCAACCCATGCGCTGTTGCAGAGGAATCGGCGGGAGTGGCCGGGGTGCCCGTGTGTGCGTGGTGGCTGGATGACGAGTGGAGGTGCCTGGGCGGCGGGACCGCGAAGACGGATCGGGGGTGAGGTGGAAGCCAGTGGGCAAGGCATCGGAACGGACCCGTCACGGGTGCGGCAGGCGCAGGTGCGCCTGCGCATCCTGGCGACCTCGGATCTGCACATGCACATCCAGCCGCACGATTATGTGGCGGCGGCCCCCAGCCTGAACATGGGGCTGGCGCGCACCGCGGGGCTGATCGCGCGGGCGCGGGCCGGGGCGGCGAACCATCTCCTCTTCGACAACGGCGATTTCCTGCAGGGCTCGGCGCTGGGCGACCATGCCGCGGCGACCTGGCGGCCGGGTGCGGGCGCGCCGCATCCGATGATCGCGGCGATGAACCTGATCGGCTACGACGCGGTGGGCCTGGGCAACCACGATTTCAACTACGGGCTCGCCTTCCTGCGCGGGGCGCTGGCGGGGGCGGCGTTTCCGGTGGTGGCCAGCAACGCGGTGGTCACCGACGGGCTGCCGCTGGCGCATCGGGCGCTGGTCCTGGACCGGCGAGTGGTCGACGGGGCGGGGCGGGTGCATCCGCTGCGGGTGGGTGTGCTGTCGCTCCTGCCGCCGCAGACCGCGGCCTGGGACCGGCATGTGCTGGCCGGGGGGCTGGAGACGCCCGACATCGTGGCGACCGCGGCCGAGGTGGTGCCGGAGCTGCGCGCGGCCGGGGCCGACCTGATCGTGGCGCTGGCCCATACCGGCATCGGCCGGCCCGACGCCCTGCCGGGGCAGGAGAACGCGGCCACCGCCCTGGCCGCCGCGGGCGGGATCGATGCCATCGTCGCGGGGCATTCGCATCTGGTCTTTCCCTGCCCGCTGTTTCCCGCCGCCCATCCCTCGGTCGACCCGCGGCGCGGGCGGCTCAGCGGGGTGCCGGCGGTGATGCCGGGGGCGCTGGGCTCGCATCTGGGCATCATCGACCTGGTGCTGGACCGCCGGGCGGACGGGCGCTGGCAGGTGACTGCCGCCCGCAGCCGGGCGCAGCCCCTGGCGGTGCAATCGGCCGGCCGGCTGCGCGCCCGGGCGGCGCCGGCGCCCGCGGTGCTGGCCGCCACCGCCCGCATCCACGGCGAGACGGTGGCCGAGCTGGAGCGCGAGCTGTGCCGCAACCCCCGGCCGCTGGACACCCATTTCGCCCGGGTGGCGGATGTCGAGGCGCTACGCCTGATCGCCGCCGCGCTGGCCGACCATGCTCGCGACCGGCTGGCCGGCCGGCCCGAGGCGGGGCTGCCCGTGCTGGCGGCGGTGGCGCCGTTCCGCGCCGGAGGGCGGGCGGGGCCGGAGAACTTCACCGCGATCCCCGCCGGCCCGCTGCGGCAGCGCCATGTGCTGGACCTCTACGCCTTCGCCAACGAATTCCGCGCGGTGCGGGTGACCGGGGCGATCCTGGCCGACTGGCTGGAACGTTCTGCCGCGATGTTCCGCCCGATCGCCCCCGGTGCGCGGGACGCGCCGCTGATCGACCCGGCCTTTCCCAGCTACAACTTCGACGTGATCGCGGGGCTCACCTACAGCATCGACCCCTCCGCCCCGCCCCGCTTCGACGTGGAGGGGCGGGTGATCGACCCGGGCGCGCGGCGGCTGCGCGACCTGCGGCGGAACGGCCGGCCGGTGGGGCCGGAGGAGCGGTTCGTGGTGGCGACCAACAGCTATCGCGTGGCCTCCTGCCCGGCGCTGAGCATCGAGCCCGGCGCGGCGCTGGTGC
>JBBCJM010000158.1:0-7833 GCA_037190175.1 Paracoccaceae bacterium
GGTGCAGGTGACGGCGGCCACCAACCTGTCGAACCGCTTCTATTCCGTGCATCCGCGGCGCAACGACCGCTTCCTGCGGGCGCAGCACGCGCTGGTCTCGCTGTATCCCGAGGTCGACTTCACCAACTTCAACTTCACCCGGCACCTGCTGGGCACCCTGCGGCAGGTCTCGGCCCGGCGGTTCCAGACCCTGGTGCGCGAGCTGCAGCTGACCTGGGTGGCGCGGATGCGCCAGCTGATCGCGCAGGCCGGGGTGCCGGTGACGCTCCTGTGGATGGCCGAGGCGCCGCCGCCCGCGCCGGGGGCGGAGGGGCTGGCCGAACCCGCGCTGGTCGATGCAGCCATGCTGGCCGCGCTGGTGCCCCCGGCCGCGGCCTGCGTCGAGGTGGTCTTCACCGAGGCGGCGCGGGCGGCCGGGCCGCAGGGCATGACCTTCGCCGAGATGGACCGCCCGGCGGCGCTGGGTCTGCCCGGGCCTGCCTGCCATGGGGAGGTGGCGGCGGCGCTGGCGGCGGTGCTGGACGGGTGAGGGAAAGCGAAACGGGCGGCCCCAGGGGGACCGCCCGTTCGATGTCGCTGGCCGGCTGGCTCAGAGTTTGCCGGTCAGTTCCGGGACGATGGTGAAGAGGTCGCCCACCAGACCGTAGTCTGCGACCTGGAAGATGGGGGCCTCCTCGTCCTTGTTGATCGCCACGATGACCTTCGAGTCCTTCATGCCCGCCAGGTGCTGGATGGCGCCCGAGATGCCCACGGCGACATAGAGGTCGGGGGCCACGACCTTGCCGGTCTGGCCCACCTGCCAGTCGTTGGGCGCATAGCCGCTGTCCACCGCCGCGCGCGAGGCGCCCACCGCCGCGCCCAGCTTGTCGGCCAGCGCCTCGATCACCGCGAAGCTCTCCTTCGAGCCGATGCCCCGGCCGCCCGAGACCACGATCTTCGCGCTCGTCAGTTCCGGCCGATCCGAGGCCGCCACCCGGTCCTCCACCCAGTCCGACAGCCCCGCCGCCGCCGGCGCCGCCACGCTTTCCACCGGGGCCGAGCCCCCGCCGCCCGCCGCGGCAAAGGCCGCCGTGCGCACGGTGAAGACCTTCACCTTGTCGCCCGAACGCACCGTCTGGATCGCGTTGCCGGCATAGATTGGCCGCTCGAAGGTTTCCGCATCGTTAACGGCCGTCACCTCCGAGATCACCATCACATCGAGCAGCGCGGCCACCCGCGGCAGCACCGACTTGCCGAAGGCCGTCGCCGCCGCGCAGATATGGGTGTAGCCCGGGGCGAGGGACACAACCAGTGCCGCGGTGGGCTCCGCCAGCCCGTGGCCCAGCGCGGGATCGGCCGCGTGGAGCACCTTCGTCACGCCCGCGAGCCCGGCCGCGGCCTGCGCCGCCGCCTCGGCCCCCTGGCCCGCGACCAGCACATGGACCTCGCCCAGGTCCTTCACCGCCGTCAACGCTTTGCCAACCGAATCGGCCGCAAGCTGGCCCTCGATCACTTCGGCAATCAGGAGAACGGACATCAGAGCACCCCCGCTTCGTCTTTCAGTTTCGCGATCAGCTCGTCCACCGAGCCCAGCCGCACCCCCGCCTTGCGGCCCGCGGGCTCGGCGGTGCTGACCACCGTCAGCCTGGGCGAGACGTCGACGCCGTAATCCGCCGGGGTCTTCTCCTCCAGCGGCTTCTTCTTGGCCTTCATGATGTTGGGCAGCGAGGCATAGCGCGGCTCGTTCAGCCGCAGGTCCACGGTCACCACCGCGGGCAGCTTGACCCGCAGCACCTGCAGCCCGCCGTCCACCTCGCGGGTGACCAGCGCGTGGTCGCCCTCGATTTCCACCTTGGAGGCGAAGGTCGCCTGCGCCTGGCCCAGCAGCGCCGCCAGCATCTGGCCGGTGGCGTTCATGTCGTTGTCGATCGCCTGCTTGCCGGCGAGGATCAGCCCCGGCTGTTCCTCCTTCGCCACCGCCGCCAGCAGCTTGGCCACCGCCAAAGGCTCGATGTCCTGGTGCACGTCGCTGGCCGCCTCGATCAGGATCGCCCGGTCCGCCCCCATGGCCAGCGCCGTGCGCAGCGTCTCGGCCGCCTGCTTCACGCCGACCGAGACCACCACGACCTCGGTCGCAACCCCCTTCTCCCGCAGCCGGATCGCCTCTTCCACCGCGATCTCGTCGAACGGGTTCATCGACATCTTCACGTTCGCCAGATCCACCCCGGACCCGTCGCCCCGAACACGAACCTTCACGTTGTAGTCGATCACACGCTTCACAGGTACAAGGACCTTCATCTGCACAGCTCCCCGTCGGACAGAATGTTGCGCGGGCTTTTAGCGCCAAGTGACGCCGGGTGACAGGCCAAATGCGACCGGCGGGCAAGAGGACGCTGCGTTGCCGCGGCGGGCGGTGGGTCGGGGGGCGGCGGGGGGATCAGGCGCCGGGCTCCGCCGCGCCGGCTTCGGAGATCGCCTCGGCCACCTCGGCCGCGCGGCGGTCGCCCCGGGCCGCGGCGCCCCACATCCGCGCCTCCTGTGCGACGTACCAGCCCCAGACCGCCTGCCGCGCCGGCAGCCCGTCCCAGAATGGGGTGCGCCAGATCCGCAGGCCGCGGCGCCCGCCCCAGTCGTCGTGCAGCAGCCGCGCCAGCACATCGTCCGGCAGCGCGTCGAGCCGGGCGAGGAAGGGGGCGAGGTCCAGCCCGCCGGCGGCGACCATGCAGAGCATATCGTCCAGCGGTGCCCGCGTATCGCTGCGGATATGGTGCTCCAGGGCGAGAAGGCAGAGGTCGCGCACCGCGGCCGCCTCGGCCTCGGACCAGCCCTCGGGAAAGCCCAGCCGGCCCAGGCGGGCCAGCGCCACCTCGTTGCCGCCGGTTGCCACCTCGGCGCCTTCGGCCAGCAGGTCCAGGATGCGCGGCAGGATCCATTCGACCTGCGCCCGGCCCAGCCCGTCGGAGAAGGCCGCGGCCAGCCATTCGCGCACCTCTTCCACCGTCAGGTCGCGGGGGGCCTTCATCAGCATCGCCCGCTCGACCGCGGGGTCCATGCAGCAGGCGGTGCAGACGCCCAGGTCGGGCGGCGCCGGCCGGGCGAAGAGCCGATAGGCGCGCTCTACCTGTTCGCGCCCGGCACCCACAGCACGTCGGCCTTTCCGTCGTCGTTGGCGATCCGGCCGGCCACGAAGAACCAGTCCGACAGGCGGTTGAGATACCTGACCGCCTCGGGGTTCACCTCTTCCTCGGCCGCCAGTTCCACCGCCAGCCGCTCGGCCCGCCGGCAGACCGTGCGGCAGAGATGCAGATGCGCGGCCAGCGCGCTGCCCCCCGGCAGGATGAAGGAGCGCAGCGGCGTCAGCCGGGCGATCATCGCGTCGATCTCGGATTCCAGCCGGGCGACCTGCGCCGCCACCATCCGCAGCGGCACATAGCCGGCCCCGGCATCGCGCGCCATGTCGGGGCGGCAGAGGTCGGCGCCCAGGTCGAAGAGGTCGTTGGAAATCCGCGCCAGGGCGGCATCCATCTCGGCCCCCGCGTGCAGGCGGGCCAGGCCCACGGTGGCGTTGGTCTCGTCCACCGTGCCATAGGCGTTGACGCGGGCCGAGTTCTTGGCCACCCGCGAGCCGTCGCCCAGCGCGGTGTCGCCCTTGTCGCCGGTGCGGGTGTAGATCTTCGACAGGACGACCATCAGCCGGCCCACCAGCTGCGCGACCAGACGAAGGCCACGATCAGCACCACCGCCAGCGCCTGCGCCGCGATGCGGTAGCGCATGATGCGGTTGGCGTGGCGGCGGTTGAACTCGCCGCCGCGGGCGAAGCCGCCGATCCCCACCATCAGGATCGCCAGCACCACCAGGCAGGCGAGCCCGGCGACGATGAACAGCGGATCGGACAGCAGCATGGGCACCTCCGGCCCGCCAGATATAGCCCTGCCGGAGAGCGGGTGCTAGCCCCGTGCCACCACCGCGTCCAGAAGCCGCGTCGGCAGGATGCGGCGGGCCAGCCCGGCCATGTAGGTCGGCGTGGTGACGTAATAGCGCGCACGGGGGCGGGGCGCCTCCAGCGCATGGATCAGCTTGGCGGTGACGGCGGCGGGGGGCAGTTCGAAGGCGTCCTTCTTCAGCGCGGGCTTGTAGAGCCGGTCGAGCAGCGAGGCGTATTCGTCGCGGCGGGGGGAGTTCCGCCAGTCGATCCAGCGTTCGAAATGCGGGATGGCGTTCTCGCGGATCTTCGTGGCGATGGGGCCGGGCTCGATCAGCACGATCTCCACCCCCGTTCCCCGCATCTCCAGCCGCAGCACGTCCGACAGCCCTTCCAGCGCGTGCTTGGTCGAGACATAGGCGCCGCGCCAGCGGGCGCCCACGAAGCCCAGCACCGAGGAGCATTGCACGATCCGCCCGGCGCCCTGCGCCCGCATCACCGGGATCGCGGCGCGGGTCAGCTCGTGCCAGCCGAACAGGTTGGTCTCGAAGATCGCGCGCAGGGCCTCGGTCGGCAGGTCCTCCACCGCGCCGGGGCAGGCGAAGGCGCCGTTGTTGAACACCGCATCCAGCCGGCCCCCCTCGGCCACCGCCCGGGCCACGCCGTCGCGGATGCTGGCGGTCTCGGCATAGTCGAGGCGGAAGGAATTCAGCCCCTCGGCCCGCAGCCGTTCGGCGTCGGCCTCCTGCCGGCAGGTGGCGAAGACCTGCCAGCCGCGGGAATGCAGGCTGCGCGCGGCGTCCAGCCCGATCCCCGAGGAACAGCCGGTGATGAGGATGGTCCTGCGCGTCATGGTGCCCCGCTCTGCTGCCCGGCCCTCCCATAGGCCGGCGGCGGGCGGCAGGCAAACGGGTTCAGCGGGGCGGCTGGTCGGTCAGGAGGCGGCTGGCCACGAAGCCCTCCACCCCGTCGCCCTCCACGCGGATGCGCAGCCAGCCCTCGGCGGCCTCGCCCACCACCGAGACCGCCTCGTTCCGCGTCAGCCGGCCGATCACCGGGTCGCTGGTCGAAGGCCCGCCGCGCACGTTGATCGCATCGGCGCTGACCCAGCGCAGCGGCAGGGCGGGAGGCTCGTCGGGGGCGTCGTTGGCCGGTTCCGCCACCGGCAGCGCGGCGGCGAAGGCCGGGACCCCGGGCGCGCTGCGCTCGGCCAGCCCGGTCAGGGTCACCGGCGGCTCCACCGGGGCGGGGGCCTCGGCCACCGGCGCGGTGGAGGGCGCGATCTCGGCCGGCGGCATCGGCACCACGCGGCGCGGCTCACGCTCGGGCCGCGGCTGCAGGCCGGCGCGCTGCTGGCCCATGTCGCGCCCGCCGATCATCATGGCAAGCCCCATGGCAAAGCCGAGAAGCACGAGAAGCCTGAACATCCAGCCGATCCGATTCACCACCTGTCCCCTCGGGCTTTACCATCAAAACCGGGCCGTTGCAGGGGAAAATCCGTGGCATCGCCGCGGCGGCGGCGGGCGGGAATTCCGCTCTGGACCCGATGCCGGCCAGCGACTACACCACATCCATGACCGACGAGCCCGAAGACCCCAAGATCGAGGGGCAATTGCTGGCCGAACCGCTGCGCCGTGCGATCGGCGAGCGGTACCTGACCTATGCGCTCTCCACCATCATGCACCGGGCGCTGCCGGACGCGCGCGACGGGCTGAAGCCGGTGCACCGCCGGATCCTCTGGGCGATGCGGGAACTGCGGCTCTCGCCCACCGGGGGGTTCCGCAAGTCGGCCAAGATCTCGGGCGACGTGATGGGGAACTACCACCCCCACGGCAACCAGGCGATCTACGACGCCATGGCCCGGCTCGCGCAGGACTTCAACATGCGCTACCCGCTGGTGGACGGGCAGGGCAACTTCGGCAACATCGACGGCGACAACCCGGCGGCCGAACGCTACACCGAGGCGCGGCTCACGGCGCTGGCCGAGGCGCTGATGGAGGGGATCGACCAGGACGCGGTCGATTTCCGCCCCAACTACGACGGCACCCTGACCGAGCCGGTGGTGATGCCGGCGGCCTGGCCGAACCTCTTGGCCAACGGGGCCAGCGGGATCGCGGTGGGGATGGCGACCAACATCCCGCCCCACAACCTGCACGAGCTGATCGACGCCTGCCTGCTGCTGATCCGCGAGCCCGAGGCCGACGACGCCGCGATCCTGGCCCATGTGCCGGGGCCGGACTTCCCCACCGGCGGCGTGCTGGTCGACCCGCCCGAGGCGATGCTGGAGGCATACCGCACCGGCCGCGGCGCCTTCCGGCTGCGGGCGCGCTGGCAGGTGGAGGATCTGGGGCGCGGCCAGTGGCAGGTGGTGGTGACCGAGATCCCCTATCAGGTGGCCAAGGGCAAGCTGATCGAGCGGATCGCGGAACTGGTGACCTCGAAGAAGATCCCGATCCTGGCCGACGTGCGCGACGAAAGCGCCGAGGACGTGCGCATCGTGCTGGAGCCCCGCGCGCGCACGGTGGACCCCGAGATGCTGATGGGGATGCTCTGGCGCAACTGCGACCTGGAGATCCGCTTTTCGCTCAACATGAACGTGCTGATCGACGGGCGAGTGCCGCGGGTCTGTTCGCTGGCCGAGGTGCTGCGCGCCTTTCTCGACCACCGGCGCGAGGTGCTGGGCCGCCGCTCGCGCCACCGGATCGAGAAGATCGACCATCGGCTGGAGGTGCTGGGGGGGCTGCTGATCGCCTTCCTGAACCTCGACCGGGTGATCGACATCATCCGCTACGACCCCGACCCCAAGGCGGCGCTGATGCGCGAGACCTGGGGGCGGAAGTTCAGGCGCGCCAGCTCGGAGGCCGACTACGTGGCCCCGGGCCGGGGGCCGGGCGAGCTGACCGAGGTACAGGCCGAGGCGATCCTGAACATCCGCCTGCGGTCGCTGCGGCGGCTGGAGGAGATGGAGCTGGTCGCCGAGCGCGACGCGCTGATCGCCGAGCGGGCGGGGCTGGCGGCGCTCCTGGCCGACCCGGGCCGGCAATGGGCGCGGGTGGCCGGGGAGCTGGCCGAGGTGCAGGCGAAGTTCGGCCGCAACGCGCCGGGCGGGGCCCGGCGCACCGGCTTCGCCGCCGCCGGCGAGGCGCCCGAGGTGGCGCCCGAGGCGATGATCGAGCGCGAGCCGGTCACCGTGATCTGCTCGCGCATGGGCTGGGTGCGGGCGATGCGGGGCCACCAGCCGCTGGACGCCGAGCTGAAGTTCAAGGACGGCGACGGCCCGCGCTTCCAGTTCCACGCCGAGACCACCGACCGGATCCTGGTCATGGGCTCCAACGGCCGCTTCTATACCATCGTGGCCGCCAACCTGCCCGGCGGGCGCGGGATGGGCGAGCCGCTGCGGCTGATGGTGGACCTGCCCAACGAGGCCGAGATCGTGGAGATGCTGATCTTCCGCCCGGGGGAGAAGCTGCTGGTGGCCTCGACCGAGGGCGACGGTTTCGTGGTGCCGGCCGACGAGGCGCTGGCGCAGACAAGGGCCGGCAAGGTGGTGCTGTCGCTGCGCGATGGCGTGCGGGCGGCGCTGTGCCGGCGGGTGCAGGGCGACCACGTGGCGGTGGTGGGCGAGAACCGCAAGATGCTGGTCTTTCCCTTGGCCGACCTGCCCGAGATGGCGCGCGGCAAGGGCGTGCGGCTGCAGCGCTACAAGGACGGCGGGCTGTCGGACGCCACCACTTTCGTGCTGGCGCAGGGGCTGACCTGGAAGGACCCCGCCGGCCGCACCCGCACCGAGACCGACCTGGGCGAATGGCTGGGCGCCCGGGCCTCCGCCGGCCGGATGGCGCCCAGGGGTTTCCCGCGGGACAATCGGTTCAACTGAGGCTGGCCGCTCTTCGCTCCCTGCCGGGCGCTCATCGCTCGGGTGGCGTAGCGAT
>JBBCJM010000159.1:0-30201 GCA_037190175.1 Paracoccaceae bacterium
CCGCTCGTCGCGAGGCGCGACCGCAGGGAGCGAGGAGCGGCCCCGCCACGGAATGGCAGTCGATCCCCGACCCCCGTGCCGCTATCCTCGCGGCCGAGACAGCAGAGGTAACCCCCATGGCCTTCACCCCCGCCCCCTGGCCCCGCAAGCTGCGTTCGCAGGAATGGTTCGGCGGCACCTCGCGCGATGCGATCTACCACCGCGGCTGGATGAAGAACCAGGGCTTCCCGCACGACCTTTTCGACGGCCGCCCGGTGATCGGCATCCTCAACACCTGGTCGGAACTGACCCCCTGCAACGCGCATCTGGACCTGCTGGCCGATTTCGTGAAGCGCGGGGTCTACGAGGCCGGGGGCTTCCCGGTGGAGGTGCCGGTGTTCTCGGTCTCCGAAAGCGCCTTCCGCCCCACCGCGATGATGTTCCGCAACCTCGCCGCCATGGCGGTGGAGGAACAGATGCGCGGCCAGCCGATGGACGGCTGCGTGCTGCTGGTCGGCTGCGACAAGACCACGCCCTCGCTGCTGATGGCCGCGGCCTCGACCGACCTGCCGTCCATCGTCGTCACCGGCGGGCCGATGCTGAACGGCTATTACCGCGGCGAAAGGGTGGGGTCGGGCACCCACCTGTGGAAGTTCGCGGAAGCCGTGAAGGCGGGCGAGATGACCCAGGCGGAGTTTGCCGAGGCCGAGGCGTCGATGAGCCGCTCGGCCGGGTCCTGCAACACCATGGGCACCGCCAGCACCATGGCCTCGATGGCCGAGGCTTTGGGGATGGCGCTGTCGGGCAATGCGGCGATCCCGGCGGTGGACTCGCGGCGGCGGGTGATGGCGCAGATCTCGGGCCGGCGCATCGTGCAGATGGTCAAGGACGACCTGAAGCCCTCGGACGTGCTGGTGAAGCCCGCCTTCGAGAACGCGATCCGCACCAATGCGGCCATCGGCGGCTCCACCAACGCGGTGATCCACCTCTTGGCCATCGCCGGCCGGGTGGGGGTGGATCTGAGCCTGGACGACTGGGACCGCTGCGGCCGCGACGTGCCGACCATCGTGAACCTGATGCCCTCGGGCAAGTACCTGATGGAGGAGTTCTTCCATGCCGGCGGCCTGCCGGTGGTGATCCGGCGGCTGGGCGAGGCGGGGCTCTTGCACCGCGATGCGCTGACCGTCAGCGGCCAGACGATGTGGGAGCAGGTGAAGGACGTGGCCAACCACGACGAGGAGGTGATCCTGCCCGCCGACCGCGCCCTGACGAAATCCGGCGGCATCGTGGTGCTGCGCGGCAACCTGGCGCCCAACGGCGCGGTGCTGAAGCCCTCGGCCGCCACCCCGGCGCTGATGGTGCACCGCGGGCGGGCCGTGGTGTTCGAGGACATCGACGACTACAAGGCGAAGATCGCGGACGAGGCGCTGGAGATCGACGAGACCTGCGTGATGGTGCTGAAGATGTGCGGCCCGAAGGGTTACCCGGGAATGGCCGAGGTCGGCAACATGGGCCTTCCCCCGAAAGTGCTGCGCAAGGGGATCACCGACATGGTGCGCATCTCCGACGCGCGGATGAGCGGCACCGCCTATGGCACCGCGGTGCTGCATGTCAGCCCCGAGGCCGCGGCGGGCGGGCCGCTGGCGGTGGTGCGCGACGGCGACACGATCGAACTCGACGTGCCGAACCGCCGGCTGCATCTGGAAATCTCCGACGCCGAACTCGCCGCCCGCTTGGCCGACTGGCAACCGCGGCATCAGCCATACGCCTCGGGCTATGCCTGGCTGCATCAGGCCCATGTGCAGGGCGCCGAGACCGGGGCCGATCTCGACTTCCTGCGCGGCTGCCGGGGTGCGCCGGTGGGCAAGGACAGCCACTGACCTGCCCGCAAAACGGGCATTCTGCCGTGGCCGGTCCGCAGCGATGCAATTTCCCGCGCATCTGCCGCGAATCACGTTATTCCTTTACCATCCGGTCAAAGGACAACAGGGGGACCAAGAATGAACAGCCACCTCATCCGCCCGACGCGGCGCGGCCTGATGCTGGGCGCCTCTGCGCTGCTGGCGGCCGGCGCGCTGCCGCGGCGCCTGTCGGCGCAGGGCACGGTCAAGGTAGCCGGCGTCTATACCGTTCCAGTGGAGCAGCAGTGGGTCAGCCGCATCCACCTGGCCGCCGAGGCCGCGCGGGGCCGGGGCGCGGTGGACTATACCTTCACCGAGAACGTCTCGAACACCGACTACCCCCGCGTCATGCGCGAATACGCCGAACAGGGCGTGCAGCTGATGCTGGGCGAGATCTTCGGGGTGGAGCAGGAGGCGCGCGAGGTCGCGCTGGAATACCCCGAGGTCGCCTTCCTGATGGGATCCTCGTTCCTGGAGGATCCGGCGGTGCCGAACCTCGGCGTCTTCGACAACTACATCCAGGACGCCTCCTATCTGACCGGGATCATCGCCGGGGCCATGACCGCGACCGGCAACATCGGCATGGTCGGCGGCTTCCCGATCCCCGAGGTCAACCGGCTGATGAACGCCTTCATGGCGGGCGTGAGGGAGACGCGGGGCGACGCCACCTTCCAGGTCGCCTTCATCGGCTCGTGGTTCGACCCGCCCAAGGCCAAGGAGACCGCCTTCGCCATGATCGAGGCCGGCGCGGACATGATGTATGCCGAGCGCTTCGGCGTGTCGGACGCGGCGAAGGAGCGGGGTGTGCTGGCCATCGGCAACGTGATCGACACCCAGCCGGATTATCCCGACACCGTGGTCGCCTCGGCGATCTGGCATTTCGAGCCCACCTTCGAGGCCGCGCTGGCCGCGGTGCAGGCGGGCAATTTCACCGCCGCCAACTATGGCCCCTGGTCGCACATGAAGGAAGGCGGCTGTTCGCTGGCGCCGCTGGGCACCTTCGAGGGCAGGGTGCCCGAGGCCGCCATGGCGCTGGTGGCCGAGCGCGAGGCGGCGATCAGGGCGGGGACGTTTACCGTCGCCATCGACGACAGCGAGCCCAGGTCGTCGTGACGCCCGACCCCGGGCGCCCCGAGGTCCTGCGGCTGGAGGGCATTACCCGCCGCTTCGGCAGGACGCTCGCCAACGACTCCATCTCGCTCTCGCTGCGGCAGGGCGAGGTGGTGGCATTGCTGGGCGAGAACGGGGCCGGCAAGACCACGCTGATGAACATCCTTTTCGGCCAGTACACGGCCGATGCGGGCAGCGTGACGGTGATGGGCCGGCCCCTGCCGCCCGGCGATCCGCGCGCCGCCCTGGCCGCTGGCTTGGGGATGGTGCACCAGCACTTCACCCTGGCCGAGGCGCTGAGCGTGCTGGACAACATACTGCTGGGCACCGCCTCGCTGTGGCGGCCCTCGCTGCGGCAGGGCGCGGCGCGGGCGCGGCTGGCGCAGCTGTCGGCCGACTACGGGCTCAGCGTGGACCCCGACGCGCGGGTGGCCGACCTGTCGGTGGGCGAGCGGCAGCGGGTGGAGATCCTGAAGGCGCTGTGGCGCGACACGAGGATCCTGATCCTCGACGAGCCCACCGCGGTGCTGACCCCGCAGGAGACCACCGCGCTCTTCGCCACCCTGCGCGAGATGGTGGCGCGCGGGCTCTCGGTGCTGTTCATCAGCCACAAGCTCAACGAGGTCATGGCGCTGTCCGACCGCTGCGTGGTGCTGCGCCACGGCCGCGTGGCGGGAGAGGTCGCGACCCGCGACACCTCGCCGGCCGAGCTTGCCGCGCTGATGGTGGGGGGCCGGGTTGCCTTGCCCACCGCGCCGCCCGGCACGCCGGGGCCGGTGCTGTTGTCGCTGCGGGGCGTTTCCACGCCGGCTGCGGGCACCGCCACCGGCCTGCGCGACGTGACGCTGGACCTGCACGGCGGGCTGATCACCGGCCTCGCCGGCGTCTCGGGCAACGGGCAGCAGGCGCTGTCGGATCTGATCTCGGGGCTGCTCGCGCCCTCGCAGGGGGAGATGACGGTGGCCGGCAGCCCGCCCCGGCGCTGGAGCCCGCGGGCGGCGCTGGCGGAAGGCATCGCCCGCATCCCCGAGGACCGGCACGGCACCGGCACCGTGGCCGACTTCACCCTGGCCGAGAACGCGGTGCTGGAGACCTATCGCCGCGAGCCCTACAGCCGCCGCGGCTGGCTGAACCCCGCCGCCGCCCGCGCCTTCACCGAGCGGCTGATCGCGGCCTATGACCTGCGCGGGGCGGGGCCGGAGGGGCGGATCCGGCTCTTGTCCGGCGGCAACATGCAGAAGCTGATCCTGGGCCGCACCCTGGAGGCGCATCCCCGCATCGTGCTGGCCAACCAGCCCTCGCGGGGCCTCGACGTGGGGGCGACGGCCTATGTCCATTCCCGGCTGATCGCGGCGCGCGACGGGGGGGCGGCGGTGATCCTGATCTCGGAGGATCTGGACGAGTTGCTTTCCCTCTCCGACCGGCTGCACGTCATCCACCGCGGCCGCCTGTCGCCCGCCTTCGGACGGGGGGAGAAGACGCCGGCCGAACTCGGGCTCTGGATGGCGGGAGAGGGGTTCGACCATGCGGCGTGAAGGTTCGGTTTCCTGCTGTTATGTGCCCTTCTGTCGCGCGATAGCTCTGTGGAAAGGTTGCAAAAGATGATGCGGCTGGAGCCCGTGGCCAATCCCACGCTCGCCCGCCGGCTGGGCCTGCCCGGGGCCGCGCTGCTGGCCACGCTGGGCTTCGCCATGGCGCTGGCCGCGGTGGCCGGGGCGGATCCGCTGGCGGTGCTGGGGCAGATCGCCAAGGGCGCCGCGGGCTCGCGCTTCGCCATCCTCGAGACGCTGAACCGCGCCACGCCGCTGATCTTCACCGGGCTGGCGGTCGCGGTGGCCTTTCGGGCCAGGCTCTGGAACATCGGCGCCGAGGCGCAGCTCTACGCCGGCGCGATCCTGACCGTGGTCGTCGGCACCTCCGGGCTCTCGGCCCCCATGGTCTGGCCCGCGATGGCGCTGGCCGCGGTGCTGGCCGGCGCGCTGGTGCTGCTGGGGCCGGTGCTCCTGAAGACCCGGCTGGGGGTGGACGAGGTCGTCACCACGCTGCTGCTGAACTTCGTCGTCCTCCTGCTGGTCTCCTGGCTGGTCGAGGGGCCGATGAAGGATCCCATGGGCATGGGCTGGCCGAAGTCCGAGGCGCTGCCGCGCGATGCCCGGCTGCCGCGGATCGTGGAGGGGCTGCGGCTGCACTGGGGCTTTGCCCTCGCCCTGATCGCCGCGGTGGCGGTCTGGCTGGTGCAGACCCGCACCACGCTGGGCTTCGAGATGCGGGCGGTGGGCGAGAACGCGCGCGCCGCGCGCTTCGCCGGGATGCCGGTCAACCGGGTGCTGGTGATCACCGCGCTGATCTCCGGCGGCTTGGCGGCGCTGGCGGGGTTTTCCGAGGTGGCGGGGCTCAAAGGCCACTTGTCGCGCGACCTCTCCCCCGGCTTCGGCTATTCCGGCATCGTGGTCGCCATGCTGGCGGTGCTGCATCCCTTGGGCGTCATCCCCGCCGCCATCTTCGTGGCCGGCATCTTCGTCGGCGCCGATGCGATGAGCCGGGCGGCCGGGGTGCCGACCTATATCGCCGACATGATCCTGGCGGGGGGGCTCCTCTTCATGGTGCTGGCGCTGGGGCTGGTGCGCTGGCGGGTGGTGCGGGCATGAGCATCCTGGACATCCTGCTGGCCGCCAGCTTCTGGGCCGCCGCCGTGCGCATCGCCACGCCGCTGATCTTCGCCACCCTCGGCGAACTCATCTGCGAACGCGCCGGGGTGCTGAACCTGGGGATCGAGGGGATCATGGTGGCCGGCGCCTTCGCCGGCTGGATCGCGGTCTGGGCGGGGATGCCGCTCTGGTGGGGCGTGGGGGTGGCGATGGTCACCGGCATGGCGCTGGGCCTGCTGCACGGGGTGCTGACCGTGCCCTTCGGCCTATCGCAGCACGTGGTGGGGCTGGGGGTGACGATGCTGGCCACGTCCTCCAGCTATTTCGCCTATCGGCTGATCCTGCCGCAGGTCACCTCGCCGCCGCGGATCGAGCCGTTCCAGCCTTTGCGCATCCCCGGGTTGGCCGATCTGCCGCTCATTGGCCCGGCGCTCTTCCAGCAGACCGCGCTGACCTATGCGGCCTTCGGGGCCGCGGCGCTGGTGGCCTTCGTCCTGTGGCGCACCCCCTTGGGGCTGGCGGTCCGGGCGGTGGGCGAGAACCCCGGCGCGGTGGCGGCGCAGGGGCTTTCCGTTTCCGGCCTCAGGGTGGGGGCGGTGATGGTGGGCTCCGGCCTGATGGCGGTGGGCGGCGCGTTCCTGACGCTTTCGGCCTTCGACAGCTTCTTCTTCGAGATGGTGAACGGAAGGGGCTGGATCTGCATCGCGCTGGTGGTCTTCGGGGCCTGGCGGCCGGGCAAGGCGGTGCTGGGGGCGCTGCTCTTCGCCGCCTTCGACGCCTTGCAGATCCGGCTGCAACAGACGCCCTTGGGGCAGGTGGTGCCCTATCAGCTGTTCCTGGCGCTGCCCTACCTGCTGTCGATCCTGGCGCTGGTCGCCATGTCGCGGCGCGCAGGGGTGCCGGCGGCGCTGATGGTGCCCTGGCGCAAGGGCGAGCGGTGAAGTGGCGGCCGCTCCTCGGCCCTGCCGGGCCTCCTCGCTGCAGCGAAGATCGACCGGCAGGGAGAGATGAGCGGCCGCGAAGGGAGGCGAGATGTTCGATCTGATCATAAGCGGGGGCACACTGCCGGACGGGCGGGTGGCCGATATCGGCATCCGCGGCGACCGCATCGCGGCGGTGGAACAGCAGTTGGAGGCCGAGGCGGGGCGAGTGATCGACGCCACCGGCGATCTGGTCTCGCCCCCCTTCGTCGACCCGCATTTCCACATGGACGCGGTGCTGTCCTACGGCACGCCGCGGGTGAATGCCTCGGGCACCCTGCTGGAGGGCATCGCGCTCTGGGGCGAGCTGCGCGAACTCGCCACGGTGGAGGAGATGGTGGAACGCGCGGTCGCCTATTGCGACTGGGCGGCCTCGCTGGGGCTGCTGGCGATCCGCTCGCACGTCGACACCACCCCCGCCCACCTGCGCGGGGTGGAGGCGATGCTGGAGGTGAAGCGGCGGGTGGCCCCCTACATCGACCTGCAACTCTGCGCCTTTCCGCAGGACGGGCTCTATCGCGCCCCGGGGGGCAGGGAGAACCTGGTCCGCGCGCTGGACATGGGGCTGGATGTCGTCGGTGGCATCCCGCATTTCGAGCGCACGATGGAGGAGGGCGCCGCCTCGGTGCGCGATCTGGCCCGGCTGGCGGCCGACCGCGGCCTGATGCTGGACCTGCATTGCGACGAGACCGACGACCCGCTGTCCCGCCATGTCGAGACACTGGCGGCCGAGGTCACCCGCCACGGGCTTTCCGGCCGGGCGGCGGGCAGCCACCTGACCTCGATGCATTCGATGGACAACTATTACGTCTCCAAGCTGATCCCCCTGATGGCCGAGGCGGGCTTGGCGGCGATCCCCAACCCGCTGATCAACATCACCCTCCAGGGCCGCCACGACAGCTTCCCCAAACGCCGCGGCCTGACCCGGGTGCGCGAGCTGCGCGCGGCCGGGATCACCGTGGGCTGGGGGCAGGACTGCGTGCTGGACCCCTGGTACTCGCTGGGCACCGGCGACATGCTGGACGTGGCCTTCATGGGCCTGCACGTGGCGCAGATGACCCATCCGGCCGAGATGGCGGCCTGTTTCGACATGGTGACCACCCAGAACGCGCGGATCATGAACCTGCCGGACTACGGGCTGGCGCCGGGCTGTATCGCGAGCCTGGTGGTGCTGGACGCCGGCAGCCCGGTGGAAGCCCTGCGGCTGCGCGCCGGGCGGCTCGCCGTGGTCTCGAAGGGCCGGGTGATCGCCGAGACCCCGCGGCCCGAGGCGCGGCTTTCGCTGCCCGGCCGGCCCGCAACCCTGCGCCGGCGGCACCGCGCGTGAGACAATTCGCGGCCTCCCCGCTTGATCTGCGGGGCGGTTTGGCGCTATGGGGGCTGATCGGCGACCGGGCCCCTCTGGCATGGGAACAGCGGCCCCCCTGCGATGTCGGCGCCGCGTTTTCCACCTGCCGCAGGGAAAAACCCCACATGACTTTCGGATTCTGCTTCGGCGCAGGAGAGGGCTCGCAATGATCACCCCCGGCGCGCAACGCTCGACCATTTCCTATTTCAAATGGGCCTTCATCGTGACCTTCCTCGGCCTGGCCCTCGGGCTGTGGCTGGGCTTCAGCATCGAACATACCGTCGGCGGGGCGCTGAAGATCTTCTTCATCTGCTGCGTGCTGGCGGTGCTGGAGATCTCGCTCTCCTTCGACAACGCGATCGTGAACGCGAACAAGCTGAAGGACATGACGCCCGTCTGGCAGCGGCGCTTCCTGACCTGGGGGATCCTGATCGCCGTCTTCGGGATGCGGATCATCTTCCCGCTCCTGATCGTGGTGATCGCCGCCAATATCGGCCCCTGGCAGGCGCTGGTGCTGGCCGCCAGCCAGCCCGAGGAATATTCGCGCATCATGCACGACGCGCACCTGCCCATCGCGGCCTTCGGCGGCACCTTCCTGATGATGGTGGCGCTGTCGTTCTTCTTCGACCACGAGAAGGACATCCACTGGGTGGCCTGGCTGGAGGCGAAGGTCTCGCAATATTCCTCGGTGAAGGGGATCGAGATCGCCTTCGTGCTGGTGATCATGCTGGTCTTCTCGCGGGTGATCGAGGCCTACAAGTCGCCGGCCGACGCCAACCTCTTCTTCCACGCGGCGATCTGGGGGCTTCTGACCTTCCTGCTGGTCGAGGTGCTGGGCGGCATCCTCGACCGCAGCCAGCAGATGCTGGAGGGCGCGGCCAAGGGCGGGCTGGGGGCGTTCCTCTACCTCGAAGTGCTGGACGCCTCGTTCAGCTTCGACGGGGTGATCGGCGCGTTCGCGCTGTCCTCGAACCTGTTCGTGATCGCCATCGGCCTGGGGATCGGGGCGATGTACGTGCGCTCGATGACCATCATGCTGGTCGAGAAGGGCACGCTGGCGCAGTACCGCTATCTGGAGCACGGGGCCTTCTATGCGATCCTGGTGCTGTCGGTGATCATGTATGTCCAGACCCTGACCCATATCCCCGAGGTCATCACCGGGCTGGGCGGCGCCAGCCTGATCGGCATCGCGCTCTGGTCCTCGATCCGCTGGAACCGCCAGAGCGGCGGCGAGGTGGTGGAGGATACTGCCGACCTGCCGGTGCGCGACCACGCCTGAGGCCGGGGGCTCTCCCGCCCCCCTCGCCCTGACGGGCTGCGGGCGTTGGGCCGGGCAAAGGGGGCAGAGCCCCCCTTGGACCCCCGCGCCTGATGCGACCGCCGCGGCGGGCGCATTCGCGCGAGAGGTGGTCGCCGGGGCCGGCCCCGGGGGTTTCACACCCCCGGACCCCCGTGGGATATTTGGAGACAGAAGAAGGAGCTTTGGGTCTTATGACCCCACAGCGGCTTCATTCGGGGCCGCCAGTCCTTGCTGGGCGGACGGTCCTTGCGGAATTGCCGGCGGTTCCTTGATGGTCGCTTCTTTGGGCCCTCGTCACGGGCAAGCGATGACGCCCGGCAGGGCGGAAGAGCGCCGCCTCAGAGGTTCTCGCCCTGCGGCATGCCCAGCACGTGGAAGCCGCCGTCCACCCGCACGATCTCGCCGGTGGTGAAGGCGCCGTAGTCGGAGGCGAGCCAGACCGCGGTGCCGCCCACCGCCTCCAGCGTGGCGTTCGACCGCAGGGGGGCGTTGGCCTCGGTATGGCGGAAGGTGGCCCGCGCCCCCCCGATGGCCGCCCCGGCCAGGGTCTTCATCGGCCCCGGGCTGATCGCGTTCACCCGGATCTTCTGCGGGCCGAGGTCGTTGGCCAGGTAGCGCACCGAGGACTCCAAGGCCGCCTTGGCCACCCCCATCACGTTGTAGTTGGGCGTGACCCGGTTCGAGCCCTGGAAGGTGAGCGTGATGCAGGTGCCGCCGTCCGGCATCAGCTCCGCCGCCCGCCGGCACACGTCGATGAAGGAGAAGCAGGAGATCGACAGCGAGTTGCGGAAGTTCGCCCGGGTGGTGTTGATGAACCGGCCCGTCAGCTCGTTCTTGTCGGAATAGGCGATGGCATGGACCAGGAAGTCTATCCGCCCCCAGCGGTCCCCCAGCGCGGCGAAGGCGGCATCGAGCGAGCCGTCGTCCATCACGTCCACGTCCAGCAGGAAGTCGGAGCCGACCGAGGCCGCCAGCGGCTGCACCCTCTTGCCGAAGGCCTCGCCCTGATGGCTGAAGGCAAGCTCCGCGCCCTCGGCCGCCATGGCCGCGGCGATGCCCCAGGCGATGGAGCGGTCGTTGGCCACGCCCATGATCAGGCCGCGCCTGCCCTGCAACAACCCGGCCATCCCGTTCTCCTCAGCGATACCGGCTCATCACCAGCGTGGCATTGGTGCCGCCGAAGCCGAAGCTGTTCGACAGCACCCCGTCGAGTTCCACCCCCTCGCGCAGCTCGGTCACGATCTCTGCCGGGTCCAGCGCGGGGTCGAGCGTGGCGACATTCGCCGAGGCGGCGATGAAGCCGCCGTTCATCATCAGCACCGAATAGATCGCCTCGTGCACGCCGGTGGCGCCCAGCGAATGCCCGGTCAGCGACTTGGTGGAGGCGATGGGCGGCGTCTGGCCGCGGCCGAACACCCGGCGGATCGCCTCGACCTCGGTCACGTCGCCCACCGGGGTCGAGGTGCCGTGCGAGTTGATGTAGTCGATGCGCCGCCCCGCCGGCAGGGTCGAGAGCGCCAGCCGCATCGACCGCTCGCCGCCCTCGCCGCTCGGCGCCACCATGTCGTAGCCGTCGGAGGTGGCGCCATAGCCGGTCACCTCGGCATAGATCCGGGCACCGCGGGCCAAAGCGTGCTCCAGTTCCTCCAACACCACGATCCCGCCGCCGCCGGCGATCACGAAGCCGTCGCGGCTCACGTCATAGGTGCGGCTGGCGGTGGCGGGCGTGTCGTTGTACTTGGACGACATCGCCCCCATGGCGTCGAACAGGCAGGAGAGCGTCCAGTCCAGTTCCTCGCCGCCGCCGGCGAAGACGATGTCCTGCTTGCCCATCTGGATCAGTTCCGTGCCGTTGCCGATGCAATGCGCCGAGGTGGAGCAGGCCGAGGTGATCGAATAGTTCACCCCCTTGATGTGGAAGGGCGTGGCCAGGCAGGCCGAGGTGGTGGACGACATGCCCTTGGTCACCCCGAACGGCCCGATCCGCTTCGGGCTGCCCGTCTCGCGCACCACGTTGTGGGCGCGGAAGAAGCTCTTGGTGGAGGGCCCGCCCGAGCCCACCACCAGCCCGGTACGCTCGTTCGACACGTCGCCGGGCTCCAGCCCCGCATCGGCGATGGCCTGCCGCATCGAGATGAAGGCATAGGCCGCGCCGTCGCCCATGAAGCGCAGGTCGCGCTTGTCGATATGCTCCTCGACGGCGATCTGCGGCTGGCCGTGCACCTGGCTGCGGAAGCCGTGCTCGGCATAGTCCGGGGCGAAGACGATGCCCGAGCGGCCGGCGCGCAGGCTGGCCTCGACCTCGGCGGTGGTGTTGCCGATGGGCGAGACGATGCCCATCCCGGTGATGACGACGCGGCGCATGGGCACCTCCTTCAGGTGGCGGCGGTGGCCAGACCCACCTTCATGTCCTTGACCAGATAGATGACCTCGCCATCCGCCTCGACCCTGCCGTCGGCCACGCCCATCTTGAGCCGGCGGTCGATCACCCGGGTGAAGTCCACGAAATAGCGGATCATGCGGCGGTCGGGGCGCACCATGCCCTTCAGCTGCACCTCGCCCACGCCCAGCGCGAAGCCCTGCCCCTGCCAGCCCCGCCAGCCGAGGTTGAAGCCGGTCAGTTGCCAGAGCCCGTCCAGGCCCAGGCAGCCCGGCATCACCGGGTTGCCGGGGAAGTGGCAGGCGAAGAACCACAGGTCGGGGGTGATGTCGAACTCGGCCACCACATGGCCCTTGCCGTGCTCGCCGCGGTCGGCCGAGATGTCGGTGATGCGGTCCATCATCAGCATGGGCGGCAGGGGAAGCTGCGCATTGCCCGGGCCGAACAGCTCGCCCCTGGCACATTTCAGCAGGTCGTCTCGGTCGAACCTCGTTGGGTATCCGGCCATGCGGCGCCCGCGCTCCCTCTCTCTGACGTTCACACCCTGTAACAGGTCGGTTCGAGGCGATGCAAGGGCAGGGCCGGGGGTCCTCCCGCCCCCCTCGGCCTGACGGCCTGCGGGCGTTGGGCCGGGCAAGGGGGGCTGCCGCCCCCCTTGGACCCCCCGGTTCTCTATCCTGTGGGGTGGTGCTGGTGGAGAGCGCCGGGGGGCTTCGCGCCCCCCGGACCCCCCGCGGGATATTTGTCCAGAGAGGATGGAGCATTTGAGTCAAGTTGTCCCTCATCCTCTCTGTCTAAATATCCTGCGGGGGTCCGGGGGTGCAAAACCCCCGGCGCGCTCCACCTGGCCTTGCGGCTGCCATTCGGGCGGTGCAATCGTCGCCCCTCGGAGGAGCCCCGCATGACCCCGCTTTCCCGCTTCATCGCCGCCAGCGGGCTGACCAATCTGGCCGACGGGGTGGCGGTGGTGGCCTGGGCCTGGCTCGCCTCGCTGCTGACCCGCGACCCGATGCTGATCGCGCTGGTGCCGGTGGCGCTGCGGCTGCCGTGGTTCCTTTGCGCGCTGCCCGCGGGGCTGGCGGCCGACCGGATGGACCGCCGCCGGCTGATCCTGGCCATGGACGTGGTGCGGGCCGCGGCCTTCGCCGCCGTGGGGGTGGCCGAGGTGTTCCGCGACAATGCGGCGCAGACCATGCTGCCGGCGCTGGTGCCGCCCGGGCAGCTGGAGCGGGCCAACGGCCGGCTGTGGAGCGTGGAGCTGGTCGGCAATTCCATGGCCGGGCCGGCGCTGGGGGCGGCGCTGATCGGGCTTTCGCTGCCCTTGCCCTTCGCCGCCAATGCGGGGGCCTATGCGCTGGCCGTCCTGCTGCTGCTGGGCCTGCGGGGGCAGTTCGCCCCGCCACCGGCCGCCGCGCCGCGCGACTGGCGGCGGGAACTGGCCGAGGGCTGGGCCTTCCTGCGCGGCTCGGCGCTCTTGCGCACGCTGGCGGTGACCACCGGCGGCTGGAACCTGCTGCACCAGCTGACCGCGGTGGCGCTGGTCTTGCACGCGCAGGAGAATTTCGGGCTGCCGGCCGCGGCCTATGGGCTGATGCTGGCGGCGGCCGCGGTGGGGGGCATCCTGGGCGCGCTGGCGGGCGAGGCGGTGGTGCGCCGGCTGGGGCCGGGGCGCACCGCGCAGTGGATGCTGGCGGTCTCGGCCCCCGGCTTCGTGGCCATGGCGCTGGCGCCGGGCCCGGTCTCCATGGCGGTCGCGCTGGCGGTGTTCGAGGCGGCGGGCATGGCCTGGAACATCGTCTCGGTCAGCTATCGCCAGCGGGCGATCCCCTCGGGGCTGCTGGGCCGGGTCAACAGCCTCTATCGCCTGCTGGCCTGGGGGATGATGCCGCTGGGGCTGGCGCTCTCGGGCCTGGTGCTGCGGGGGGCCGAGGCGGTCATGCCGCGCGGGCCGGCGCTGACCGTGCCGTTCTGGGTGGCGGCCGCCGGCATGGCCTGGCTCACCTGGGCGGTCTGGCGCCGGCTGGGCAGCGGCTTCGCCCCCGCGCCCGCCGCAGCGTGAACTGCGGCGGGCAGTTTCGTTCAGAGCCCCGGCAGCACGTTCAGCAGCGACCGCTGGCCGAAGGTGGTGCCGCGCTTGGCGCCGAAGGTGATCTTGCCGCCCAGCTTCACGTAGCCCTCGCTGTCCGAGGCCCCGGGGACCGAGCCGTGCAGCGTGCCCACCTCGCCGAAGATCGTCATGTTCGGCGCCACGGCGATGTCGCCGTTCAGGCTGTAGCGGGTCAGCCGCACGTCCTCGACCTCGCCGCGGTCGACCGAGAGGCCGATGCCGGCGCCCTCGGTCACCGCATAGCGGGTCGAAAGGCCCAGCATCGTGCCGGACACCCCGGAGTCCTCGGCCCGGCCCAGATAGCCCTCGAACCCGGTGCGCCCGGACTGGTGGCCGAACTCCAGCCCCACGAAGGACTGCGACTCGCCGTCGATATGGTCGAGGCCCAGGAACAGCCCGGCCGAGGTGTCCTCGCTGAGGTGGTAGATGCCGTGCAGCACGAGGTTGGTGGCGGTCTCGTCCGCCGCGTTCAGCCGGTTCAGCCCGACATCGGCCTGCAGGCCGAACTCGCGCGAGAAGCCCAGCTCGACCGAGCCGCCCAGCGAGGTCTTGGCGAAGTCTCCGTCGTCGGTGAAAGCGGAATGCGACAGGGTAAGGCTGCCGCCGGTCACCTGCTGCGCGAGGGTGGCGGGGGCGGACAGCGCGAAAAGCGCCGCGGCGGCGGCGAGGGAACGGAACATCGGTGGTCTCCTGCTCGGATGACGGGTCTGGCGCCCGCGTTTGTCGTCTGGCGCCTTGGGAGCGCCTGAACCCGAGGCTAGGCCGGTTTCGGGCGAAGTGGAAGCACAATCGCAGGCGCGGCCTGTTGTCGTCCTGTCACAGATCCTGCACGGGGTCATTGAAATCGCGCGCGGGGGGACTGTATATTTCGCTCATGAAACCCACGGACGCCCCGCCCCGGCCCGCCTCCGACGCCCCGCCCGCCGCGACGGACCGCGGCGCGGCCTGGCTTGCCAAGGGCGGGCTGCGCCCCACCCGGCAGCGTCTGGCGCTGGCCGCGCTGCTGGTGGGCGACGGCAAGCACCGCCACGTCACCGCCGAAAGCCTGTTCGCCGCCGCCAGCGGGGGCGAGGGGGTGAGCCTGGCCACGGTCTACAACACGCTGCGCGCCTTCTGCGAGGCGGGGCTGATGCAGGAGGTCGTGGTGGACGGGTCGAAGAGCTATTTCGACACCCGCACCGACGACCATCCGCATTTCTACTGGGAAGACACCGCTGCGCTGACCGACGCCCCGGCCGAGGAGCTGGAGATCGCCCGCCTGCCGCGCCTGCCCGAGGGCACGGAACTGGCGCGGGTGGACGTGGTGATCCGCCTGCGCCGGGCCTGACCGGGCTTTCCTCTCGCGCGAGTTGACGCCCTGCGGCCGGGCCGCTATCCCGCCGCCCCTGCGAGGCGGAGGACGGCATGGCGCGCAAGGGGCGGGCGATCTCGGGCTGGGTGGTGGTGGACAAGCCCGCCGGCATCGGCTCGACCCAGGTGGTGGGCCGGGTGCGCCGTGCGCTGGACGCCGCCAAGGCGGGCCATGCCGGCACGCTGGACCCCGACGCCACCGGCGTGCTGGCGGTGGCCTTGGGCGAGGCCACCAAGACCATCCCCTGGCTGGACGACACGCTGAAGACCTATCTCTTCGCCATCCGCTGGGGCGCCGCCACCAGCACCGACGACGCCGCGGGCGAGGTGATCGGGACCAGCGCCGCCCGCCCATCGGCTGCGCAGATCCAGGCGGCGCTGCCCGCGTTCCGGGGCCGGATCATGCAGGTGCCGCCGCAGGTCTCGGCGGTGCATGTGCAGGGGCGGCGGGCCTATGACCTGGCGCGCGCGGGGCAGGCGATGGACCTCGCGCCGCGGGAACTCATGGTCGAGGCGCTGGATCTGGTGGAAACCCCCGACCCCGACACCGCCGTGCTGCGGATGACCTGCGGCCGGGGCGGCTATGTGCGCGCCATCGCCCGGGATCTGGGCCGGATGCTCGGCTGCCTCGGCCATGCGCTGTGGCTGCGGCGCGAGACCGCGGGGCCCTTCGACCTGTCCATGGCGGTGCCGCTGGAGGAAGTGGGGCCCGGGGCGCTGCTGCCCCCGCAGGCCGCGCTGCCGCATCTGCCGCGGGTCATGGCCACCGCCGCCGGGGCGGTGCGCATCGCCCATGGCAATCCCGGCGAGGTGATCGGCGCGCTGCCCTGGGGCGCCGAGGCCTGGGCCGAGCACGAGGGGCGGATGCTGGCGGTGGGGCAGGTGCGGGGCGGGATGCTCTACCCGGCCCGGGTGCTGGCCGGCTGAACCGCGCGGCCGCGCTCCACCTCCAGCGCCAGCACCTGCATCAGGTCGGTCAGCGCCGCGACGTAGCGGGCGTCGATCAGCCGGCCCTGCGCGTCGAAGGCCTTGCCCGAATCGGCCACCATCACCTCCGGCCCGGTCGCCAGCCGCGGGCGGAACGGAGTCAGGGCCAGCCGCAGCGCGAATTGCGAACGGTCGCCCCCGCCCCGCCCGCCGGCGGCCGAGATCACCGCCACCGGCTTGTCCCGCCAGGGATTGCCCTTCACCCGGCTCACCCAGTCCAGCGCGTTCTTCAGCACGCCGGGCACCGACTTGTTGTACTCGGGCGTCGCGATCACCACCGCGTCGGCCGCGGCGATCCGGTCGCGAAGCCGCATGACCGGGCCGGGAATCCCCTCCGCCTCCTCCAGGTCGCCATCGTAGAGCGGCAGGCGCAGGTCGGCGGCCTGCCAGGCGGCGGGGGCATAGAGCCGCATCGCCTCGGCCAGCAGCAGCCGGTTGGTGGAGCCGGCGCGCAGGGCGCCGCAGATGCCGAGCAGGCGGTGGTCGGGCATGGGCGCCTCCGCAGGGGACGGGGCAGGCTAGACCAGCCCCGGCGCAGGGGGAAGGGCGGGCGCCAGGCCGTTGTATCCACAGAAAAATATCGCTTGCCGCCAGCTGGCATTTTCGTGATTCCGCGCCGCCGCCCCATTGACGAAACGCCGCGGGTAGGGGACAGTGAAGTATACACGATGCGTAACGCACCCCCGGTGCGCGCGTATGTTGTGCGGGGGATGGAGGGCCCTGCACGGCACCGTTCGGGGTGTTCGGGCTGCGCCGCCGGCGTCGCCCCGCATGGGAATCGGCCCCCGGGCGGGGCAGGGCGTGTGTACATCTTTCCGGCATGAAGCAAGGGATCGGGAGGCCCCAGCCATGATCAACCTCAAGGTCAACGACAGGGACGTCAGTCTTGACGTACCCGCCAACGCCACATTGCTGGCGGTCCTCAGCAACGATCTGAAACTCGCCGGCCAGAAGTTCGGCTGCGGCCTGTCGCAATGCGGCGCCTGCACCGTGCTTCTGGACGGCGAGCCGGTGCGCAGCTGCCAGACGCTGGCCTCGGCCGCGGTGGGCCGTTCGGTCACCACGCTGGAGGGGCTGATGGAGGACGGCAAGCCCAGCCCGCTGCAACAGGCCTTCATCGACGAACAGGCCGCGCAGTGCGGATACTGCTCCAGCGGGATGATCATGGCCGCGCAGGCCCTGCTCGACCGCAATCCGCAGCCCACCGAATCCGAGGTCCGCGCCGGTCTCGCCGGCAATCTCTGCCGCTGCGGCAGCCACAATCGCATCGTGCGCGCGGTCATGAAGGCCGCGGGGGAGCTGGCGATATGAACAAGATCCTCACCATGGACCGCCGCGCCTTCCTGATGAGCACGGCCGGCTTCCTGACCGTCAACTTCCTGCTGCCGGCCGATGTCTTCGCGCAGAACTCCGATCCCGAACTGCCGGGCGACCTGAAGAGCCATCCGCAGCTGGCCAGCTGGATCCGCATCAACGGGGACGGCACCGTCACACTCTTCATCGGCAAGGTGGAGCTGGGGCAGGGCGCCATGACCGCGGTGGCCCAGGTCTGCGCCGAGGAGCTGGTGATCGAGTTCGGCCGGCTGGAGGTCGTGGCCGGCGACACCCGGCTCTCGCCCGACGAGGGCACCACCGCGGGCTCGCAGACCATGCCGAACTGCGCCCCGGCCGTGCAGCAGGCCGCCGCCGAGGTGCGCCAGATCCTGCGCCGCCTGGCCGCCGAGCGGCTGGGCGTCGAGGAGGAAAGCCTGACCATCGCCGACGGCACGATCTCGGGCGGCGGGCAGAGCGTCACCTACTGGGAGATGGTGGACGACCTGGAACTCGCGGTGGACGCGACGGGCGAGGCCCCGCTGCTGTCCATCGAGGAACACCGCATCATCGGCCGCAACATCCCGCGCATCGACATCCCGGCCAAGATGACCGGCCAGCCGATCTTCGTGCAGGAGATGCATCTGGACGGGATGCTCTACGGCGCCGTGGCCCGCCCGCCCACCTACAAGGCGCGGCTGACCGCGGTGGACACCGCGCCCATCGAGGCGATGCCGGGCGTGGTCAGGGTGGTGCGCAACGGCAGCTTCCTGGGCGTGATCGCTGAGCGTCAGGAACAGGCGCTGGCCGCCGCCGAGGCCCTGGCCAATGCCGGCCAGTGGGAGGTGGAAAGCGTCCTGCCCGGCCATGACGGCATGAAGGACTGGCTGCTGGCCAAGGGCGCCGAGGTCGAGGAGAAGGAGTGGCTGAACAAGGCCCGCGAGGGCGGCGCCGAGCCTGCCGGCCGGCACGAGGCCACCTACTATCGCCCCTATCACATGCACGCCTCGATCGGCACCTCGGCCGCCATCGCGGTCTATGCCGAGGGCGGCGACATGACGGTCTGGACCCATTCGCAAAGCGTCTGGGCCACCGCCGCGGCGATCGAGAAGCTCTTGGGGCTGGAGGAGGGCCGCGTCCACGCGATCCACACCGAGGGGTCGGGCTGCTACGGCCACAACATGGCCGACGACGCCGCGGCCGATGCCTGCCTGCTGGCCCATGCGATGCCCGGCACGCCGATCAAGCTGCAGTACACCCGCGCCGGGGAGCACAAGTGGGAGCCCTATGGCTCGGCCATGGTGAACACCGTCTCGGCCACGCTGGACGCGGATGGCAACATCCTCGACTGGGAGCATCACATCTACTCCACCCCCCACGGCACCCGGCCGGGCGGCAACCCGGGGCGGCTGCTCTCGGGCGCCTATGTCGACCCGCCCTTCGAGCTGCCGGCGCCCACCGACGGCGGGCCGCCCAACTTCTCGGCGGTGCGCAACGGGCTGGCGGACTATGACTTCCCCGGCCAGCGGGTGGTCAGCCACTTCATCCAGGAGATGCCGCTGCGCGTGTCCTCGACCCGGGGCCTGGGCGCCTTCGCCAACGTCATGGCCATCGAGCAGTTCATCGACGAGTTGGCGGTCAAGGCGGGCGCGGATCCGGTGGAATACCGCCTGCGGTTCCTGAAGGACGAGCGGATGCGCGACGCGCTGGTTGCCTGCGCCGAGGCCTTCGGCTGGGACAGCTGGGAGAAGAAGCGCAACACCGGCCGCGGCATCGCCATCGCGCGGTACAAGAACTACGCCGCGATCACCGCGGTGGCGATGGAGGTGCAGGTCACCCCGCGCAACGGCTTCGTCCGGGTGCTGCGGGCGGCGACCTCGAACGACGGCGGCCATATCGTCAGCCCCGACGGGATCATCAACCAGGTCGAGGGCGGGGCGATCCAGGCCATCAGCTGGGCGATGAAGGAAGAGGTGAAGTTCGACACCACCCGGGTGGTGTCCACCGACTGGACCAGCTATCCGATCCTGGGCTTCAACGAGGTGCCGCCCTTCGAGAACGTGCTGATCGACCGGCCCGGGATGCCCTATCTGGGCAACGGCGAATCCTCGCAGGGCCCGGCCGGGGCGGCGCTGGCCAATGCCATCGCCGACGCCATCGGCGCGCGGGTGCGCGACGTGCCCTTCACGCCCGAACGGGTGAAGGCCGCGCTGGAAGGCGCCTGAGACCCACGGGGCGGGGCGCCGGCCTTCGGCGCCCCGCCGTCCCCTGACGGAGACGGACATGTTCACGCTTGTTGCCGCCACGAAGAAGCCGGTCCTCGACGGGATCGTCGCCACCCGCCGTTACGAGACGCAGGCCGCCGCCGAGGAAGAGATGCGCAACTGGGCCCGCTTCGGGGTCGAGAACCAGTGCAACGAGGCCGATGCGATCTATATCTGCGACGCCCGCGGCGCGCTGGTCAGCCGCTGGGACTACCGGCTGAAGCGGCCGGTTCCCGGCACCTGACCCTTTCCGGGCCAGCCAGCCTGCCGCCAGCCACCCGGCCCGTCCCCCAACCGTCGGCCTTCGCGGAGAGCGCCCGGGGGCTTCGCCCCCCCCGGGGGGGGGGACCCCCCGCGGGATATTTGGGCAGAGGGGAACAGTGGAAAGGATTCGTTAAGGAAACGGTGGCAGAACGAACCTACGGTACAGGCGGGGACGCCGATGACCGTCAGAGGGGACGGGCATCCTGTGCGGCTTGATCTGATCTCCCGCCGGGATGCCTGAAACCCTCACGGCTTTCTGCTCATCCTCTCTGGACAAATATCCCACGGGGTCCGGGGGGGTGAAACCCCCGGGGCCAGCCACCAGCACCACGCCAAAGGGTCAGCGCAGCGGGGGGTCCAAGGGGGGCGGCAGCCCCCCTTGCCCGGCCCAACGCCCGCAGGCCGCCAGGCCGAGGGGGGCGGGAGGGCTTTCCTGCCTGTTGCGACTGAATCGCACTTGCGCATTCGCCGCGGATCGCTATCTCTAGATGCGAACCGTTCGCAAGAGAGCCGGAGGCCGCGCGATGACCTCGATCCGTATGGGGCTGCTGGTGGGGCTGCTGGCGGCCCTGCCTGCCTGGGGACAGGAGCGGATGAAGGTGGTCACCACCTTCACCGTGCTGGCCGACATGGCACAGAACGTGGCCGGCGAGGCCGCCGAGGTGGTCTCGATCACCAAGCCGGGGGCCGAGATCCACGGCTACGAGCCCACCCCGCAGGACATCGTGCGGGCGCAGGGGGCCGACCTGATCCTGTGGAACGGGATGAACCTGGAGCTGTGGTTCGAGCAGTTCCTGAGGAACCTGGGCGACGTGCCCTCGGTCACGCTGACCGAGGGGATCGACCCCATCTCCATCTCGGGGGGCGCCTATGAGGGCAAGCCCAATCCGCACGCCTGGATGGGGCTGGACAACGCCCTGATCTATATCGACAACATCGCCCGGGCCTTCGCGCAGCACGACCCGGCGAATGCCGCCACCTATGCGGCGAATGCGGAAGCCTACAAGGCCGAGCTGCGCGCCACGCTGGAACCCCTGCGGGAGCGGATCGCGCGGATCCCCGAGGCGCAGAGGTGGCTGGTGACCTGCGAGGGCGCCTTCAGCTATCTGGCCCGCGACTTCGGGATGAAGGAGCTTTACCTCTGGCCGATGAACGCCGACCAGATGGGCACGCCCCGGCAGGTGCGCGCGGTGATCGACGGGGTGCGGCAGGACGCGATCCCGGTGGTGTTCTGCGAAAGCACGGTCAACACCGCCCCGGCGCAGCAGGTGGCGCGCGAGACGGGCGCCCATTATGGCGGCGTGCTCTATGTCGACAGCCTGTCCGAGCCCGACGGGCCGGTGCCGACTTATCTCGACCTGCTGCGGGTGACGTCCGAGACCGTGGCGCAGGGGCTGGAGGCGGGGCTGAGGTGAGCGGAGGGGCATCAGAAGCGGCCGATCCCGGCGGCGGCATCACCGCGCGCGAGGTCACGGTGACCTATCGTACCGGCCTGACCGCGCTGCGCCGCGCCAGCTTCCAGATCCCGAAGGGCACGGTGACCGCGCTGGTCGGCGTGAACGGGGCGGGCAAGTCCACCCTCTTCAAGGCGATCATGGGCTTCGTGCCGGTGGCGCAGGGGGAGATCCGCCTCCTGGGCCTGACGGTGAGGGAGGCGCTGCGCAGGAACCTCGTCGCCTATGTCCCGCAGGCCGAGGAGGTGGACTGGACCTTCCCCGTGCTGGTCGAGGACGTGGTGATGATGGGCCGCTATGGCCACATGGGCTTCCTGCGCCGCCCCTCGGCCGCCGACCGCGCGGCGGTCGAGGCCGCGCTGGCCCGGGTGGACATGCTGGACTACCGCCACCGCCAGATCGGCGAGCTGTCCGGCGGGCAGAAGAAACGGGTGTTCCTGGCCCGCGCGCTGGCGCAGGACGGGCGGGTGATCCTGCTGGACGAGCCCTTCACCGGGGTGGACGTGAAGACCGAGGAGCAGATCATCGCGCTCCTGCGCGAGCTGCGGGCCGAGGGGCGGGTGATGCTGGTCTCCACCCACAATCTCGGCTCCGTCCCCGAGTTCTGCGACCGCGTGGTGCTGATGAAGGGCACGGTGCTGGCCTATGGACCCACCGAGACCACCTTCACCCGCGAGAACCTGGAGGCCGCCTTCGGCGGCGTCCTGCGCCGCTTCACCCTGGGCGGCGAGGCGCTGCACGACGACGACGACCCGCGCCACGTCACCATCCTGACCGACGACGAACGGCCGCTGGTGCACTACGGCGACCGCACCCGCACCCGCGAGGGCACATGATCCTTCTCGAGCCCTTTTCCTACGGCTACATGACCAACGCCATGTGGGTCTCGGCGCTGGTGGGCGGGGTCTGCGCCTTCCTGTCCTCCTATCTGATGCTGAAGGGCTGGTCGCTGATCGGCGATGCCTTGTCCCATTCGGTCGTCCCGGGGGTGGCCGGGGCCTACATGCTGGGCCTGCCCTTCGCTCTGGGGGCCTTCCTCTCCGGCGGGCTGGCCGCGGCGGCGATGCTGTTCCTGTCGGACCGTTCGGGGCTGAAGGCGGATGTGGTGATCGGGCTGATCTTCACCTCCTTCTTCGGGCTGGGGCTTTTCATGGTCTCGCTGAACCCGATGGCGGTCTCGGTGCAGACCATCACCATGGGCAACATCCTGGCCATCGCGCCGGAGGATACCCTGCAACTGGCCATCATCGGCTTCGTCTCGCTGGGCGTGCTGGCGCTGAAGTGGAAGGACCTGATGGTGGTCTTCTTCGACGAGAGCCATGCGCGCTCCATCGGGCTGCGGCCGGGGCTCCTGAAGGCGGTGTTCTTCGTGCTGCTGTCCGCCTGCGTGGTGGCGGCGATGCAGACGGTGGGGGCCTTCCTGGTGATCGCCATGGTGGTGACCCCGGGGGCCACCGCCTATCTGCTCTGCGACCGTTTCCCGCGGCTGATCCTGACCTCGGTCGCCATCGGCACGGTGACGAGCTTCACCGGCGCCTATCTCAGCTATTTCCTCGATGGCGCCACCGGGGGCATCATCGTCTGCCTGCAGACGCTGATCTTCCTTCTGGCCTTCACCTTCGCGCCGAAGCACGGGCTACTGGCGGCAAGGCGCAGGGCCGCCGCCGCGCTGGAGGCGGGGTGATGGACTGGCTCGCCCCCTTCCAGTTCGGCTTCATGCAGAACGCCTTCCTGATCGCCGCCATCGTCTCGGTGCCCACGGCGCTCTTGTCCTGCTTCCTGGTGCTGAAGGGCTGGGCGCTGATGGGCGATGCGGTCAGCCATGCGGTGCTGCCGGGCGTGGTGCTGGCCTATATCTTCGGCTTCCCCCTGATCCTCGGCGCCTTCGCGGCCGGCATGTTCACCGCGCTCGCCACCGGCTGGCTGGCCGGCAACAGCCGGGTGAAGCAGGACACCGTGATGGGGGTGGTGTTCTCGGGCATGTTCGGGCTGGGGATCGTGATCTATACCGCGATCACCTCGGACGTGCATCTGGACCATATCCTCTTCGGCAACATGCTGGGGGTGGGGGCGGGGGACATCCGCACCAGCCTGTGGATCGCCCTGCCGGTCACCCTCGCGCTGCTGCTGAAATGGAAGGACCTGATGCTGCACGCCTTCGACCCGGCGCAGGCGCGGGCCTCGGGGCTGGCGGTGGGGGTGCTGCACTATGGCCTGCTGACCGTGCTGTCGCTGACCGTGGTGGCGACCATGGCGGCGACCGGGCTGATCCTGGCCGTGGGGTTGCTGATCGCGCCGGGGGCCATCGCCTTCCTGCTCACCCGCAGCTTCGGCCGGATGCTGGCGGTGGCGGTGGTGGCCTGCGCGGGCTCGATGCTGGCCGGGGTCTATGCCAGCTTCTTCCTCGACAGCGCGCCGGCGCCCACCATCGTGCTGATCCTGACCGCGGTCTTCGTGGCGGCCTTCCTGCGCCGCCAGTGGCAGGTGCGCCGGGCGGGGGCGCTTGCCCCTCCGGCGGGGGGCGGCTAAGGTCCTTGGCCGCTTCGCCCGTCCCGCGGGCCGGCCCCCTGACGACCATGACAGAGCCGCCAGATGACCGAACCGCCCCGCGGGATCCCGCCCACCGACCCCCATGACTGGCACGCGCTGCCGGCCGAGGCGGTGCTGGAACGCCTCGGCACCTCCGACCGCGGGCTGGAGGCCGGGGAGGCCGCGCAAAGGCTGGCCCGCCACGGCCCCAACGCGCTGCCCGAGCGGCGGCGTCGCCCGGCGGTGCTGCGGTTCCTGGCGCAGTTCAACAACGCGCTGATCTATTTCATGCTGGCCGGGGCCACGGCCGCCGCCGCCCTGGGACACATGATCGACGCCGGGGTGATCCTGGCGGTGATGCTGGTCAACGCCGTGGTGGGCTTCCTGCAGGAAGGCAAGGCCGAGGACGCCCTGAACGCCATCCGCGGCATGATCGCGCCCCGCGCCAGCGTGCTGCGCGAGGGGCGGCGGATCGGTGTTCCGGTGGCGGATCTGGTGCCCGGCGACCTGGTGCTGGTCGAGGCCGGCGACCGGGTGCCGGCCGACCTGCGGCTGATCCGCGCCCGGGGGCTGCGGATCGACGAGGCGATCCTGACCGGGGAATCCGTCGCGGCCGACAAGCATGTGGACCCGGTGGACGCCGAGGCCGCGCTGGGCGACCGCCGGCCGATGGCCTTTTCCGGCACCATGGTGGCGGCCGGGCAGGGGACCGGGGTGGTGGTCGCCACCGGCATGGGAACCGAGATCGGCCGGATCAGCACCCTGCTGGGCAGCGTCGAGGAACTGACCACGCCGCTCCTGCGCCAGATCAACCGCTTCGGCCGCCGCTTCACCTGGGTCGCCTTCGCCGGGGCCGCCGCGCTGTTCGCCTTTGCCGTCGCGGTGCGCGGCTTCGGCTGGGAAGAGGCGATGATGGCGGTGGTGGCGCTGGCCGTGGGGCTGGTGCCCGAGGGGCTGCCGGCGGTGATCACCATCACCCTGGCCATCGGGGTGCAAAGGATGGCCGCCCGCAACGCGGTGATCCGCCACCTGCCGGCGGTCGAGACGCTGGGCGCCACCTCGGTCATCTGCTCCGACAAGACCGGCACCCTGACCCGCAACGAGATGACCGCGCGCCGGGTGGTGACCGCCGCGGGCGAGGTGATCGCGAACGGCGCGGGCTATGACCCGGGCGGAGACCGGGTGCAGGGCGACGATCTGGCGCTGATGCTGGTGCGCGCGGGGCTGCTGTGCAACGACGCCGAGCTGCGGCAGGGCGAGGGCGGCTGGCGGGTGGAGGGCGACCCGATGGAGGGCGCGCTGGTCACGCTCGCCCGCAAGGCCGGCTTCGACCCCGGGACCGAGCGCGCCGGCTGGCCGCGGCTGGACGCCATCCCCTTCGACGCCGAGCACCGCTTCATGGCCACGCTGCACCATAGCCCCGAGGGCGAGGTGGTGCTGGTCAAGGGTGCGCCGGAACGGATCCTGGAGATGTGCGACCGGCAGGCGACGCCGGGGGGCGAGGCGCCGCTGGACCCCGGCTTCTGGCACGACCGCATCGCCCGGGCCGCGGCGGGGGGCGAGCGGGTGCTGGGCTTCGCCCTGCGCCACATGCCCGCGGGGACCGCCGGGATCGGCTTCCCCGATGTGGAGGGCGGGCTGACGCTGCTGGGCGTGGTGGGCTTCATCGACCCGCCGCGGGAGGAGGCCGTGCGCGCCATCGCCGAATGCCGCTTGGCCGGGATCGCGGTCAAGATGATCACCGGCGACCATGCCGCCACCGCCGCCGCCATCGCCCGGCAGCTGGGGCTGGCCGAGGACCCGCAGGTGCTGACCGGGCAGGACCTCGACCGCCTGCCGGCCGAGGACTTCCCCCGGGCGGTGCGCGACACCGCGGTCTTCGCCCGCACCAGCCCCGAGCACAAGCTGCGCATCGTGCAGGCGCTGCAGGCCGAGGGGCGGGTGGTGGCGATGACCGGCGACGGGGTGAACGACGCGCCCTCGCTGAAACAGGCCGATGTCGGCATCGCCATGGGGCTGAAGGGCACCGAGGCGGCCAAGGAAGCCTCGCAGATGGTGCTGACCGACGACAACTTCGCCTCGATCGTCGCCGCGGTGCACGAAGGCCGGGTGGTGCACGACAACATCCGCAAGGTGGTGGCCTGGACCCTGCCCACCAACGGCGGCGAGGCGCTGACGGTGATCACCGCGATCCTCGTGGGCTTTTCCATGCCGATGGCGCCGGTGCAGATCCTCTGGGTGAACCTGATCCTGGCCGCCACCCTGGGGCTGGTGCTGGCGCTGGAGCCCGCCGAGCCCGGGGTGATGGCCCGCCCCCCGCGCCGGCAGGATGCGGGGCTGCTGTCCCCCTTCCTGGTGTGGCGGATCGTCTTCGTCTCGCTCATGTTCGCCGGCGTCTCGCTGGCCGTGTTCTTCTGGGCGCTGGGGCAGGGGCGGGATCTGGAGGTGGCGCGGACCATGGTGGTCAACACCCTGGTGGTGCTGGAAATCTTCTACCTGTTCAACGTGCGGTATCTGCACATGACCTCCTTCACCCTGACCGGGGTGAAGGGCACCGGGCCGGTGCTGGTCGCGCTGGGGATCGTGGTGGCGGGGCAGTTCGCCTTCACCTATCTGCCGGCGATGAACGCGATCTTCGGCTCGCGGCCGCTGAGCCGGACCGAGGGGATGATCGTGGTCGCCATCGGCGCGGCCTCGCTGGTGGTGCTGGAGGTGGAGAAGCATTTCCTGCGCGACGTGCTGGGCAACCGCTGACGGGGACGCTCTTCGCTCCCTTGCGGGCGCTCATCGCTGGGGGGTGGCTCAAGCGAGAAGCGACCGCGAGGGAGCGAGGAGCGGCGCCGATCCCCCTTGATGTTCGGGCACAAAGCGGGAACAGTCGGGCCCTCACAGCCGAGCCGAGCCCTTGCCCTTCCGCTTCGTCCATACCGCCGACCTGCACCTCGACTCGCCGCTGGTGGCGCTGGCCCTGCGCGAGCCGGCGCTGGCGGAGAGCCTGGGCGTGGCCACCCGCACCGCGCTGGCCCGGATCGTCGACCTGTGCCTGGCCGAGCGGGTGGATGCGCTGCTGATCGCGGGCGATCTGTGGGACGGGCGGCAGACCTCGGCCAAGACCCCGCGGTTCCTGAAGCAGGAGCTGATCCGGCTGGCCGAGGGCGGGGTGCGGACCTTCATCATCCGCGGCAACCACGACGCGCTGTCGCGGGCCACCCGCGAGCTCGACCCGCCGCCCGGCACGGTGATCTTCGACGCCCGGCCGCGCACCGAGACCATCGAGACTCCCAGCCATACTATCGCCCTCCACGGCGTCAGCTTCGCCGAGCCCGCGGCGCCCGAGAGCCTGCTGCCGCTCTACCCCGCCCCCGTCCCCGGCGCCTTCAACATCGGGCTGATGCACACCAGCCTGAACGGCAGCCCGGGGCATGATACCTATGCCCCTTGCCGGCTGGCCGATCTGGACGCGCATGGCTACGACTACTGGGCGCTGGGCCATGTCCACCGGCGGGCCGAATACCAGGGCCGCGCCACGGTGGTGATGCCCGGCATCCCGCAGGGCCGCGACATCGGCGAGGCCGGGGCCTCATCGGTGACGCTCGCCACCCTCGCCGACGATGGCACCCTGACGCTGGAGGAGCGTTGCGTCGCCCCCTTGCGGTTCGAGCGTCTCGACTTGGATCTGACCGGCCTTTCCGAGTGGAGCGAGACCGTCGCCGCCCTCGACGGCGCCCTGCGCGCCGCCGAGAGGCGCCCGGGCGAGGACCATCTGGTGCTGCGCCCCCGGCTGACCGGGGCCACGCCGCTCGCCTGGCGGATCGCCCGCGACCTCGACAGGCTGGCCGAGGAGGCGCGGGCGGTCGCCGCGGATGGGCTCTGGATCGACCGGCTGGAGAACGCCACCACCGCACCGGAAGGGGCTGCCGCCGGCGCGCTGCCGCAGGATCTGCTGGACATCCTCGCCGGCCTGCCGGCCGACCCCGGGCTGCGCGCCGGCCTCGCCGACCTCGCCCGCGAGGTCCAGCGCGAACTGCCGGCGGAACTGCGCGACCTGCGGGGCGAGGACGAGGCGGGGCTGGCCGCCGCCTGCGAGGCGCTGCTGGCCGAGGGCGCCGCGCAGGTGCTGGCCCGGCTGGTGGAGGGCGAGGGCTGATGCGGCTCGACCGGCTGGACCTCACCCGCTACGGCCGCTTCACCGACCGGCGGCTCAGCTTCGCCCCGCCCGAGCCGGGGGGGATCGACCTGCATGTGGTCTACGGCCCCAACGAGGCGGGGAAATCGACGCTGTTCTCGGCCTGGCTCGACTTCCTCTTCGGCATCCCGCTGCGCAGCCGCTACGACTTCCTGCATCCCGGCCCGACGCTGATGATCGGGGCGCGGCTGAGCCATGCCGGGGCCGTGCTGGACCTCGCCCGGGTCAAGCGCAACGGGCCCAGCCTGCAGGACGCCCATGGCGCGGCGGTGCCCGAGGCGGTGCTGGCCTCGGCGCTGGGGGGGCTGACGCGCGACGGCTATGCCTCGATGTTCTCGCTGGACGACGACACGCTGGAACGGGGGGGCGACAGCATCCTGGCCTCGCGCGGCGATCTGGGCGAGATGTTGTTCTCGGCCAGTGCGGGCCTTGCCGGGCTGGGGCCGCGGCTGGAGGCGATCCGGGCGGAGCTGGACGCTTTCCACCGGCCGGGCGGCCGCAAGGGCGGGCTGCGCGAGGCCAAGGCGCGGCTGAAGGAACTGGACGACCGGCGGCGGGAGCTGGACACCTCGGCCGCCGCCATGCAGCGGCTGGTGCGCGAGGCCGCGGTGGCCGAGCGCGACTGGCGCGCGGCGCGGGCGGAGGAGGCGCGGGCGGCGCAGGCGCTGAAATCGGCGCAGGAGGCGCTGGTGCGGCTGCCCCAGCGGCGGCGGCTGGCGGCATTGCAGGCGGAACTGGCGCCGCTGGCCGGCCTGCCCCCGGCGGGCGAGGCGGAGGAGCGGCGGTTCCGGGCGCTGGAGGATGCCCGCATCGCGCTGGCCGAGCGGCTGGCGGGCCGGGCGGAGCGGATCGCCAAGTTGTCGGGCCAGTTGCAGGCGCTGGCCCCCGACCCCCTCGTCCTCGGCCAGCGGGGGCCGATCACCGCGGCCGAGGCTTTGCGCCCCGCGCATGACGCCGCGCTGGGCGACCTGCCGCGCCGGCGGGCCGAGGCGGGGGAGCTGGACAGCAGCCGGCGCGAGGTTCTGGCCCTGCTGGGCGGGGGGGAGGCGCCGGTGCTGGACCCCGGGCGGATCGCCGCGCTGCGGGGGCTCTTGTCGCGCTGGTCGGGGATCGAGGCGGCGGCGGCCGGTTGCAAGGCCGAGGCCGCGGGGGCGCGCGAGCGGCTGGCGGCGGCGGAGGCCCGGCTGGGCGACCCGGGGGCGGAGGAGGGCGACGATACGCTGGCCGCGCTGGTTTCCCGGCTGCGGCAGGCCGACCCCGCGGCGGCGCTGGACCGCGCCCGCCGGGTGGCGGAGGAGCGGCGGGCGGCCTTGGCCGAGGCCCTCGCGGCGCTGCCCTGGCGCGGAACGGCGGCGGAACTGGCGGCGCTGCCGGTCCCGCCGCGCTGGCAGCTGGATCGGTGGGAGGCGGAGGGGGAGGCCACCCGGCAGGCGCTCGGCGATGCCGAACGCGGGCTGGCGCGGGCGGCGGAGGAGCTTCGCCGCGCCGAGGAGGGCCGAAGGGCGGGGCAGGCCGCGGGGCCGACGCTGGCCGATGCCGCGGCGGCGCGCAGCCGGCGGGAAGCCCGGTGGGCCGCGCACCGGGCGGCGCTGGATGCCGGTTCCGCCGATGCCTTCGAGGTGGCGCTGCGGGAGGACGACCGGATCGCCGCGCAACTGGCCGATGCCCTGGCCGAGGCGCGGCGGGATGCCGCTGAGGCCGAGGCGCTGGCCCGGCTGCGCGAAGGGCAGGCAGAGGCGGCGCGGGTGGCGGAGGCGGCGCGCAAGGCCCGTGCGGCGCATGAGGCGGAGGTGGCGGGGGTAGCCGAGGCCCTCGGCCTGCCCGGCGCGGCCATCCCCGACCTGCGCCGCTGGCTGGAGGGGCGGGAGGCGGCGCTGGCCGCGGAGCGCGCGCTGGCGCAGGCGGGCGAGGCCGTGGCGCAGGCCGAGGCGGGGGTGGCGGCGGCGGCGGATGCCCTGCGGGCGGTGCTGGGGCTGGCCGGGGGCTTCGAGCCGCTGCTGGCCGAGGCCACCGGCCGGCTTGCCGCCGCCGACCGCCGCCGCGAGGCGCGCCGGACGCTGGCCGACCTGCGCCACGAGGTGCAACGGCGGCAGGCCGCGCAGG
>JBBCJM010000160.1:0-10816 GCA_037190175.1 Paracoccaceae bacterium
GCGGCCGAGGAAGGCGTCGAACCCCAGCTTGCCGGCGGCCAGGTCGGAAATGTCGAAGGTCTCGGCCAAGAGGCCCGTGGTCAGGATCACCTCCAGCCGGTCGTGCGCCCCGGTGAAGGGGCCGCCGGCGACGAAGCTGAGCAGCCGGTACTCCGGGTCGCCGGGGTGCAGGCCGATGTGGGGGTACGGCACCTCGGCGCCGTCCTTGTTGACGAAGGAGAGGGTGGACATCCGCCGCGGCACCACCGAGGCCAGTTCCGTCCAGCCGGCGATCTCGGCGCGGGCGGGGAAACGGTCGGGGGTGTCGAGATCGCGCGACAGCGGCTTCACCTCCACCCGGTTCAGGCGGGAGCCTTCGGTCATCTTCTGGTTGATGAAGGCGTCGGTGCCCAGGATGACCGAGGAGAACACCGCCACCTGCCCCACCCCCACGATCAGCGCCGAGAGGATCAGCAGCAGGAAGATCGGCCGGGTGAAGGCCTCGCGCAGCGCCTGCCGCAGGATCTCCGGCACCGGCGCGCGGGGCAGCCAGCCCCAGAGGATCGCAGGCCCCGGTTCCGGCAGCCGCGGCTGCACGGGCGTGTCGGAGGGCGGCAGGTGGGGCAGGTCGTCGGGCTCCGGCGGCGCGGCCAAGGGCTCGCGCTCCACCAGCCGGCCGCCCAGCAGTTCCAGCTGCCGCCCGGTGCCGTAGAAGGCCGCGTCGTGGCTGACCACGATCACCGTATGGCCGGCGCGCTGCAGGTCGTGCAGCAGCGCCACCATCCCGGCCTTGAGGTCGGCGTGCAGGCTGGCGGTGGGCTCGTCGGCCAGGATGATCGCCGGGCGGTTCACCATCGCCCGCATCACGCTGGCCCGCTGCCGCTGCCCGCCCGAGGCGTTGCGGGGCAGCTGGTCCAGGATGCCGCGCTCGCCCAGCTCGTCCTCGCGGAACATGGCGCGGGCGAGATCGTTGACCGTGGCCCGCCGCTGCGCCGCATCCAGCCGGGTCTGCACCCGCAGCGAGACGGCCACGTTCTCGCGCAGGTTCAGGTGGTCGAACAGCCGCCCCTCCTGAAAGATGAAGCCGATGTTGCGGCCGCGCAGCTCGTCCAGCATCCAGTCGGGCTGGCCCTGCACCCGCATCCCGCCGAAGCGGAACTCCCCTTCGAAGCCGGTGTCCAGCATCCCGAGGATCCGCAAGAGCGTGGTCTTGCCCGAGCCGCTCTCGCCGCGGATCACAGTGAAGCTGCCGGGCTCGATCTCCAGGTCGAGGCCGGAGAGGATGGTGACCTCCTCGCCGGTCCCGCTCTGGAAGCGCCGGGTGATCCCCCGCAGCGCGATGATGGACTCCATTCCCGCCGCCCCCTCAGGGCAGCGCCGAGACCGGCATCCAGACCGAGGGCAGGCGGTCGAACTCGGCGAGGTTGGCTTCCAGATAGTAGTTCAGCCCCGTGGCCGCCTCCTGCAACCGCTTGGCGAAGGACAGCCGCTCGGCCGGGGTCAGCGCGTCGAGATAGGCGAGGTCGAAGTCCAGCAGCACCGAGCGGAACTGGATCCCCAGCCGCTTCTGCACCACCGACTGGATGGTCTCCGACGGATCGAACTCCTCCCCGGCGATCGCGGCCAGCGCCTGGCTGACCGCCTCGCGCATCGATTCGCCATCGGGGCTGACGGTGCCCAGGAGCGCATAGAGGTTGATCAGGTTCTGCAACGTCTCCTTCTCGATCTGGATCGTTGGCGCCAGCAGGTCGTTGTTCTCCAGCAGATACGCCTTGCGCACCAGCACCCCGCCCGAACCCATCTCGATGTTGAAGTCGATGCCGGCGGTGCGCAGCCGCTCGATCAGCTCGCCGTCCATCACCTCCAAGGGGATGGTGGGAAAGCCGTTCAGGTCGAAGGCCATCCGGCCGATGGTCTCGCGCCCCTTCTCCACCTTCACCGCCACCTCGGCATTGGTGGCGCGGATCAGGGCGTCGGCGATCTCCTTCTCCTTCAGCCCGGCGTTCCAGCGGATGAAGGCGCCGCCGGGCACGTTGTTCGCCATGGTCTCCAGCACATGGACGAGGTTCGGCCCCTCCTTGGGCCCGGCCTGCACGGTGATGACGGGGATCGACTTCTCCAGCGCCGCGCGGGCCACGCCGGCCACGTCCAGCCCCTGCGGCACCCGGCCGGCGCGGTCCAGCGAGCCGATGGTGCGCGGGTGCGCGTCGTCGTTCAGCACCGCGACCACGATCTGCGCGCCGGGCACCCCCTGCTCGCCCGACCATTTGTAGAAGTTGAGCCCGTAGTAGATCGCATCCAGCACCGGCTCGGCCGCGTCGCCCCCGCCCGACATCAGCGAGGCCGCCTTGCGCAGGGCCTCGGCCGCCTCGTTCAGCGGCAGGGGCGGGATTTCGACCAGCCGTTCCTCGTCCTCGGCGTCGCGGTAGAACAGGATGCCCATGCGCGAGTTTTCCACCACCTGCGCGTCCAGCCCCTTCAGCGCCGCGCCGATGGCCTCGGCGGTCTCCAGCGCGAAGGTGTCCATGGATCCGGTGGCGTCGAACACCAAGAGGATCGTGGCCGAGGTCAGCGCCCGGCGCACGGTCTCGGCGGTCTCGTCGGCATTGCCCGCGCCCTCGGCCCCGGTCACCACCAGCCGGTCGTCGGGGGTCAGCGCGGCGGGGATCAGCGCGTTGAACACCCGTTTCTCTCCGGTCTTGCCCACCCGCCGCACGTCCGAGCCCAGCACCGGATAGGGCCGGGTCTCGCGCGCCCGGGCCAGCGTGGCCGTCAGGTTCTCGCGGAAGGCCGGGGGATGGGCCTTGATGTTCAGCGTCTCGAGGTACTGGGCCAGCACCCGCTCGTCGTCCCAGGCCACGATCTCGTTGCGCTCGGCCATGAAGGCCACGTCCGAGAAGTTCAGCGCCTCGCGCGTGTTCCAGATGAAGACCTGATCGGCGCGGACATAGCCGGTATTGCCGGCCTCGGCCTCCGCCACGGTCAGCGCCTGCGCGTCGGTGATGCGGTAGAAATCCCCCTCCTCGCAGATCACGAAATAGGGCCGCATCAGCTCCAGCCGGTATTCCTCCACGGTGCCGGTGGCATCCGCATAGGCCGCGATCCGGTCCGAGCCCGCGATGATCTTCAGCACGAAACCCGCCTCGGTCTTGGCCATCTCGGCCGAGGTGCAGGCGAAGGCGGCGGGCGCGGAGAGCGCGCAGGCAAAGGCAATCGATGAAATGAACTTGAATCGCATGGCAATCTCCATAACGCTTTCGGGGCCAAGGGTGCGGCGCGGCGCACGATTCTGTCAATCTGGTCCTTGGGCCGGCGCGTGATGGGCGGCCAGGTGAAGCGGATCCTTCCGATAGGTTTCAGGTCGATATTCCAGTGGCTTGCGGCGCTGTCTTGCAGTGCCGTCGCCGCCATGGCGCAGGAGGCCGCGCCCGCCCATACCATCGCCTGGACCGCGGGCGGCTGCGAGATCGTGCTGGTGCCCGCCGCCACCCGCGGGGCGGAGGCGCCGCGGCTGCGGCTGACCGCCAGCGGCAGCCTGCCCGAGGCGAGGATCGAGATCGGGCTGATCCTGCCGCCGGGCGCCGCGAACCCCGAGTTCGTGGCCGAGGCCGCCCGCAGCCCCTTCGTGCCCGCCGGGCCGGGCGGGATGGCGCAGGTGATGACCTCGCGGTTCTGGGTCGACGTGCTGCGGCTGGACCAGCAGGGCCGGCCGTTCTGGATCACCGCCCGAACCGCCGCCGGCGGCTGGATCAGTTCGCGCTATGACGGGCTCTCGCCGCGGATGCTGATCCAGCTGGTCGAACGCTCCTGCGGGCTGGAGCTACGGGGTGGCAGCCCGCTCGACGCGCTCGCCCTCTGGCCGCTGCCCGGCGCCTCGGAGGCCGCGGCGCAGGCGGCCGAGGCGGCGCTGCGCCTGCGCCCCGACCAGCGGCTGCATATCCGCTGGGTGCTGCATTCGCTCTATGCCGACCCCGCCGCCGAGCCCGGCGACAGCCCCGAGCTCACCGAGCAGGACCGCGGCTTCGTCGCCCGCTTCCGGGTGCAGAACGGGCTGGCCGAAAGCCGCTGGCTGGACGAGGACACCGCGCTGCGCCTGTTGCGCAGCCCTTTCCAGCCGCGCGACCCGCCGCTGGGGGCCATCGGCACCGTGGTGACGACCAGCCGCGACTGGATCACCCTGATCTCGCGCGACGGCGAGTTCTGCCATGCGGTCAGCCTGGCCGTGGCGCAGACCGGCTTCAATCTCTACCGCAAGCCGCGGATCCAGTTCGGCGCGCGGCGCGGGCGCAGCGATGCCAACCTGCAGATCGACCTCCTGCTGCCCAACCTGCTGGACCCCGCCCGCCCGGTCTCGGCGCTGGTCGACGGGCGGCGGATCGAGCTTGCCATCCGCGACGACGCCCTGCGCCCGGTGATGCTGAGCGACGGGGCCGATACCGCGGTCATGCGGGCGATCCGGCTGGGGCGCGAGATCGTGATCCAGGGCACCGCGCGCGACACCGGCCGGCCCGCCAGCGCCACCTTCAGCGCCGCCGGATTCTCGGCCGCCTTCGACACCATGGCGCAGATCTGCGGGCGCAGCGGGCTGGGGGTGTGGTTCCAGTGAGATGGTGGCCGATCCTCTGCCTGCTGGCCGCCCCCCTGGGGGCCGAGGAGATGGCCTTCGCCAAGTTCGGCCCCCTGCCCCGCTATGCCGAGCCCGCCGGCCGGCCGGAGGGCGCCTTGCCGGTGGAGCCCGGCGCGGCCTATCCGGTCGCCGGGCGCGAGGGCGGCTTCGTCGCGCTCGACCATCCCGAGGGGCGGGCCTGGGTGCGGCTGGGCGACGTGTTCCTGACCGACCGCCCGCAGCGCGTCGCCGCCGGCCCGGGCTATGCGGTCGCCGAGCGGCAGCGCCTGCGCTTCTGGTCCTCGCACGCCCGGCTGGCGGCCTTCCTGTCGCAGGGCGATGCGCGGGCCAATGCGGCGGAGTTCGAGGAGATCCCCGACCCCGGCGCGCCGCAGGGGTTCCTGGCCTATGCGGTCGACCATGTGGACCTGCGCGGCCGCCGCCCCACCACCATGGCCGCGTTGCTGGTCCCGGTCGGCGCCGCGCATCATGCGGGGTTCGAGCGGCTGCGCGGCACCTCGGGCGCGCTGGTGGACATCCAGCTGCTGGTCGACGTGTCCGCCGACGTGCGCGGCTTCACCGAGGCCGGGCTGCCCGACCTGATCGCCGAACTGCGCCGCCGGCTGGGCGGCAGCCCCAACCGCATCACTCTCACCCTGGGCTATTTCGCCGCCGGCCTGCCGATGCCCGGGGCGCGGCCGGGCTCGCTGACCCCGGACGCTCCGCCACGGCTGGGCGGGATGCCGGCCACCGATGCCACCTCGCGCCCCCGCCCGGCGCTGGAGGCGCTGCACGCCGCCGCCGCCCGGGTGCCCGAGGAAGCCGCGGCGGCGGCCATCGTGCTCTGGACCGGGCAGGACATCGGCGACGAGGCGCGGGTGGCCCGCGCCGCGGCCCCGGTCACGCTGGACGCCCCGGCGCTCGCGGTGCCGCCGCAGCTGGCGCTGCTGCTGGCCGAGGCGGGGCCGGAGCCGGCCGGGGATCTCGCCCGCCTCGCCGAGGCCCTGCCAGAGGGGGCGGCGCGGATCGTGCCCTTCGGCCCGGGCCAGCCGGCCGAGCTGGCCCGGATGATCGCCGAGACGCTGACCCGCCGCCCGGTGCAGCCCATCGCCGATACACGCCTGAGCGCGCTCTGCGACGGCGGCGGGCTCTGCCTGGTCCCGGTCGGCGCCAGCACCGCCACCCCCCTGCCGCCGCCCCCCGCGGTGCCCGAGGGCGCGGCGGCGCCGGAGTGGTACGGGGTGCTCTTGTGGACCGTGGTGGACGGCCTGATCCTGCGGCTGGACTGAGCTATCTGCCCGCGCCCAGCAGCTGTTTCAGCATGGCGAGCGCCTGGCCGGCCTTCTTCAGGTCGCGGTCCAGCTCGGTGGCGAACATCCCCGCCACGGTGCGGATCTTGGCGGCCAGCGGCCCGCCACCCTCCAGCGCCGTTTCAAGATCGTCCTGCAAGGCATTGTATTCGCTTTTCAGACCGGCGCGCAGCGCCCCCTGGTCCGCCTGCGCAATGGTGCCCAGCGTGTCCAGCCCGCGCTCCACCGTCTCGACCAGTGCCGCGGCCTTGTCGAGGTCGCCGGCGGCGATCTCGGCCGCCGCCGCCTTCACCGCCGCGGCAAGCTTGTCGGCGCCCGCCAGGGCATGGTCCGCCGCCGCCTTCACCCGCGGCGCCACCGCCTTCAGCCGCGCGGTCAGCTCCGCCGCCGGGTCGGGCGGCGGATCCTCGCCCTCGCCGTCCAGCCGCTCGCCGTTCGGCAGCGAGATCTCCATCCGCACCGTCACCCCGAGCGTATCGAAATATCGCCGCGCCTGCCGGGGCAGGCCCGCGGGCACCTCGTCGGCCCAGGCCTGCAGGTAGAAACAGCCCGCGTCCGCCGTCATCACCCCCTTGACCGCCGGCCCCTGCCCGCCCTTGCGCGCGCAGGCGGCCTCCAGCTGGTCGGGCTGCCGGGTGCGGTGCGCCTCGATCGCCACGCCCTCGCCGGCCCGCATCAGCGCGAAATAGTGCGGGGCCTCGCGGGTGGCGTCCAGCAGGGCCTGGAACTGCCTGGCCATGGCGGCCTGGTCGGAATCGGGCATGACAGTCCCATGCGGAAAGAGCCGTGAAAAGCACAGGCGAATGCGGGCACGATGCCGCAACCGCCCGAGTCGCGCAACCTGCGAGGGGAAGTTGAGGCGTCATCTCAACAGCGAGACGCAACGCCTTGCATTCAGCCGTTTTCCAGTACCGCCAGCACCGCCTGTGGCGGCACGTCGCCCACCACCTCCGCCGCGCCGATCCCACGGGCCAGCACGAAGCGCAGCCTGCCGTCCTGCACCTTCTTGTCCTGCCCCATGAAATCCAGCAGCGCCGCGGGTGGCGGCAGGTCGCCGGGAATGTCGGAGAGCCGCGCCTTCATCCCCATCGCCGCCAGATGCGCCCGCACCCGGCTGCCGTCCTCCTGCGAACAGAGCCCCAGCCGGGCCGAGAGGTCGAAGGCCAGGGCGCAGCCGACCGCCACCCCCTCGCCGTGCAGCAGCCGGCCGGAATAGCCGGTGGCCTTTTCCAGCGCGTGGCAGAAGGTGTGGCCGAGGTTCAGCAGCGCCCGCTCCCCCTCCTCGGTCTCGTCGCGCTCCACGATCCGGGCCTTCATCTCGACCGAGCGCGTCACCGCCCGCACCCGCGCTGCGCCATCCGTCGCCAGCCTTGGCCCCGCGCCTTCCAGCCAGCCGAAGAACGCCGCATCGCCCAGCAGCCCGTATTTCACCACCTCGCCATAGCCGGCCAGGAAGTCGCGCGGCGGCAGGGTTTCCAGCACGGTGGTGTCGCACAGGACCAGCGAGGGCTGGTGAAAGGCGCCGATCAGGTTCTTGCCATTGGGCGAGTTGATCCCGGTCTTGCCGCCCACCGAACTGTCCACCTGCGCCAGAAGCGTGGTGGGGAGTTGCGCGAACCGCACGCCGCGGCGCAGGATGGCGGCGGCGAAGCCCGCCAGGTCGCCGATCACCCCGCCCCCCAGCGCCACCACCAGATCGCGGCGCTCGACCTTCTGTTCGATCAGCCATTCGACGGCGCGTTCCAGGCAGGGCCAGCCCTTGGTGCCCTCGCCCGCCGGCAGGGCCAGGGCGGCGACCGCGATCCCCTCGGCCTCCAGCGCCGCGGTGAGCGCCGGCAGGTGCAGCTGCGCCACCACCTCGTCGGTCACCACCGCCACCCGCGGGCGGCGCAGCAGCGGCGCCAGATGCCGCCCGGCCTCGGCCAGAAGCTCCGGGCCGATCCGCACCTGATAGGAGCGCGGCCCCAGATCCACGGCGACGGTATTCATGATGCGGTCTCCAGCACGTCTGCCCGTTCCTCCAAGGCTTTCAGAACCTTGCGGGCCATTCCTTCCACAGATAGCTGCGGCTCGGCGTCCACCGTCAGCTCGGCCAGCGCATAGACCGGGCTGCGCGCCCGATAGAGCCGGCTCAGCGCCCCCTTGGGGTCGGCGGTGCGCAGCAGCGGCCGGTGCGTCTTGTGCCGCACCCTTTGCCACAGCAGATCCAGATCCGCCCGCAGCCAGACCGCCAGCCCGTGTTCGGCGATCTGCCGCCGGTTGACCTCGGACATGAAGGCGCCGCCGCCGGTCGAGAGCACGGCGGGCGGGCCGCGCAGCAGCCGGCCGATCACCTGCGCCTCCTTCTCGCGGAAGAAGGGCTCGCCCTCGCGCTCGAAGATCTCGGCGATGGAACGGTTGGCGGCGCGCACGATCTCGTCGTCGGAATCGAGGAAGGGCACGCCCAGAAGCCGCGCCAGCTGCGTGCCGACCGCGGTCTTGCCCGCGCCCATCATGCCGATCAGCACCACAGGTTTCAGCAGCCGCCCCATCCATTTCCCTTCGTCCGGGCGCCACCCCGCCGGGTCGCGCATCGCGGCTGCCTGAATGGCGTGAACTTGCCGGGAATGCCATATATATTCGGCAAGGGCGCGCCGGACGGGCCCGCAACAAGAAACGGGCAGGCGAAGGAAAAGCGCATGGGGCGGATCATCAAGGCGGTGCTGGTGCTGGGGGTGCTGGGTTTCGTGGCGCTGGCGGGCTATGCCTATCTGGGCGACCTGACCCCGGATCAGCGCGAGGTGACCAAGCCGGTGGTGCTGGATGGGCAATGACCTTCTGTGCGGACTGCTGGCGCTGAGCCTGCTGGGGGCCGGCGCGGCCGCGGCCCAGCAGCCGATGTCGGCCATCGACTGGCTGTCCGAATCGGTGGCCACGCCCGCCCCCCTGCCCCCGCCGCCCGAGCCCGAGGTCGCGCCCGACGCGCTGCCCTCGGAGGTCACGGTGACAGTGCTGGGCCAGCCCACCCCGGATGCGACCGGGGTGCTGCCTCCGGCGGTCTCGGGCCTGCCGCGCGACCTCTGGGGGCTGGGCCGGCGGGACGAGATCGCCGCGGCCGTGGCCGGCGCGCGCGCCGACGCCCTGCCCGCCACCCGCGCCCTGCTCATCACCCTCCTGCTGGCCGAGACCGAGCCGCCGGCGGATTCGCGCGGCGACGGGCGGCTGCTGCTGGCGCGGGTGGACAAGCTGCTGGAACTCGGCGCGCTGGAGGAGGCCGCGGCGCTGATCGAGGCCGCGGGGCGCGGCAGCGGGGCGCCGGCGGCGGAGCTGTTCCGCCGCAGCGTCGACGTGGCGATGCTGACCGGCACCGAGGACAGCGCCTGCGCCGCGATGCGGGCCGCCCCCAACCTCGCCCCCACCTTCCCCGCCCGGATCTTCTGCCTCGCCCGCGCCGGCGACTGGAACGCGGCGGCGCTGACGCTGCGCACCGCGCAGGCGCTGGGCCATGTGGGGCCGGCGGAGGATGCGATCCTGTCGCGCTTCCTGGACCCCGACCTTTACGAGGGCGACGCGCCGCCCGAACTGCCCAGCCCGATGACCCCGCTGGTCTGGCGGCTTTTGGAGGCGATCGGCGAGGGCACGCCCACCTCGGGCCTGCCGCTGGCCTTCGCCCATGCCGACCTGCGCGACAATGCCGGCTGGCGGGCGCAGATCGAGGCGGCCGAGCGGCTGGCGCGCGGGGGCGTGCTGGATCCCAATGCGCTGCTGGGCATCTATGCCGCGCGGCTGCCCGCGGCCTCGGGCGGGGTCTGGGACCGGGTGGAGGCGTTCCAGCGCATCGAGATGGCGGTGAACGCGGGCGACCCCGGCGCGGTCGCTGCCAGCCTGCCGCGCGCCTGGGCGCAGATGGCGGCGGGCGAACTGGAGGTGCCCTTCGCCGCCCTTTTCGCCGAGCGGCTGATCCGGCTGGAACTGCCGCCGGATGCCCGGGCGCTGGCCTTCCGCGTCCTGCTGCTGTCGCCGCTGGCCGAGAAGGCGGCGCTGGGCCACAGCCCGGCGGACGAGACCGAGGCCTTCCTCGCCGGGCTCGCCCGCGGCGACCTGGGCGGCATCCGCGCCCCCGACAGCCTGGCCCGCGCCATCGCCCCGGCCTTCACCGACCCCGACCCGGGGGAGGAGCTGTCCGCGCTTCTCGCCGAGGACCGGCTGGGCGAGGCGGTGCTGGGCGCGATCGAGCGGATCGAGCGCGGGGTGACCGGCGACCTGCGCGGGGTGACCGAGGGGCTGTCGCTCTTGCGGCAGGCGGGGCTGGAAAGCGCCGCGCGGCGGGCGGCGCTGGAGCTGATGATCCTGGAGCGGCGGGGATGACGGCGGGGCGCTGGATCTCCACCTTCCTCCAGGCGCAGGCGGCGGAGCTGGATGCCGCCACCAACACCCGGCTGGCCTATGGCCGGGACCTGAGCGATTTCGCCCGCTGGCTGGAGGGGCGCGGGCTGACCCTGGCCGCGGCCATGCAGGGCGACATCGAGGCCTATCTGGCGCATTGCGAGGCGCAGGGGCTGGCGCGCACCACCCGCGCCCGGCGGCTCTCGGCGATCCGCCAGCTTTACCGCTTCGCCTTCGACGAGGGCTGGCGGGCGGACAATCCCGGGATGCGGATCAAGGGGCCGGGCAAGACCGCCCGCCTGCCCGGCACCCTGACGGTGGCGGAGGTCGAGGCGCTGCTCTCCGCCGCCGCGGCCACCGGGCGGGGCGAGGCGGAGCGGCTGCGCAACCGCTGTCTGATGGAACTGCTCTATGCCACCGGCCTGCGGGTGAGCGAGCTGGTCGGCCTGCCGCTGGCGGCGGCCAGGGGCGATCCGGCGATGATCCTGGTGCGCGGCAAGGGGGGGAAGGAGCGGATGGTGCCGCTTTCCCCCCCCGCCCGCGCCGCGCTGGCCGC
>JBBCJM010000161.1:0-6176 GCA_037190175.1 Paracoccaceae bacterium
CTACAGCCCTGCGGCGGATCATCCGTAGGGTGGGCAATCTGCCCACCATGGTTGCCTACCCTACAATCCCGCCACCACCGCCCGCATGGTCTCGATCCCCTCGCCGGTCTCCGAGGATGTCACCAGGATCTCCGGGAAGGCCGCCGGGTGCTTCGCCAGCGCCGCCCGCACCTGCGCCAGGTTGGCCTCGCGGGTGGCGCGGTTCACCTTGTCGGCCTTGGTCAGCACCACCTGGAAGGTGACGGCCGAGCGGTCGAGCAGGGTCAGGATCTCCTCGTCCGCCTTCAGCACCCCGTGGCGCAGGTCGATCAGCACGAAGGCGCGGCGCAGCGTCACCCGCCCGGCCAGATAGGCGCGCAGCAGCTCCTGCCAGCGTCTGACCACCGCCAGCGGCGCCTCGGCGAAGCCGTAGCCCGGCAGGTCCACCAGATAGCCGCGCGTCCCCAGCGCGAAATAGTTGATCTCCTGCGTCCGCCCGGGGGTGTTCGAGGCGCGGGCGAGGTTCTTCCGCCCGGTCAGCGCGTTGATCAGGCTGGACTTGCCGACGTTCGAGCGCCCGGCGAAGCAGACCTCGGGCCGGTCGGCCGGGGGCAGCCCGGACAGCGCCACCACGCCCTTCACGAAATCGACCGGCCCGGCGAACAGCAGGCGGCCGGCCTCGCGCGCCGCCTCCTCGGGGGGCGGGGTCTCGGGGAAGGGCATCATGACAGCACCACCTCCTGCCCCGTGGCGACCGTTCCACCCTCCACCACCGCGGCATAGAGCCCGAAGTCCTGGTGCCCGAAGGCCGCCTCCAGGCTGGCCAGGGTGTCGCCGTGGATCGCCCCGGTCTCCACATCCGCGCAGGTGGCGCGGCAGCGGGTGATGCGCTCGCGCAGCTCCAGCACCGCATCCCCGATCCGCAGCCGGCGGCCGATCAGCCCGAACTCGGACCACGGCTCCCACCCCTCGACCCACAGGTTGCCGCGGAAGCGGTGCGGCGACAGCGCGATCCCCATCCGGGCCGAGAGGTCGGCCAGCGACGTGAGGCTGAGGACCGAGACCGAGGGCCAGGGGCTGTCGGTCAGCGCCAGGCCGGCGCTGACGATGCGCATGGGCTGCGCCCGGTCGGGCGGGTTCAGCGGCCGCACCCAGTCGAGAAAGCGGGCCAGGTCGGCCGGATCGTCGGGGCGGAAGGCGATCTCCCCCTGCCCCGGGTGGCGCAGGGTGACGCGGCGGGCGTCCTCCTCCAGCCGGCAGGTGATCGCCATCAGCGCCGGCGCCTTGGCGCCGCGGGCGAAGTTGACGCAAGGACTCCACCCCTCGCGCAGCTTCGCCGCCTCATGCGCCACGGCCCAGAAGCGGTCCCAGGGCAGCCCCTGCCCCGCCGTCAGCGCCACGGAGGCGAGTTCCTCGCGCCCGTGGCCCTTGATCGGATGGCGGCAGATCAGGGCAAGCCGCGCCGTCATTTCTTGGCGGAGGACTTGGCCGGCCCCTTCTTCGGCGGCCCGCCGCTGTTGGCGGGCTTGGCCACCGGCTTGCCCGCCACGGCCACCGCCGGCTTGCGCCGGAAGCTCGCCCGGATGTTGCCGAAGATGTCGGGCGTGTGCCCGTGGCTGCGCATGATGGCGTATTGCTGCACGAAGGTGATCACGTTGTTGGCGATCCAGTAGACCACCAGCCCGCTGGCGAAACTGCCCAGCATGAACATGAAGATCCACGGCATCCAGGCGAAGACCATGGCCTGCGTCGGGTCGGTGGGCGTCGGGTTCAGCTTCTGCTGCAGCCACATCGAGATGCCCAGCAGCAGGGGCAGCACCCCGATGAAGATCAGGTGCAGGATCGAGCCCGGCACCGGCGCGGCCCAAGGCAGCAGCCCGAAGAGGTTGAAGAGCGACGAAGGGTCGGGCGCCGACAGGTCCCTCAGCCAGCCGAAGAAGGGCGCGTGGCGCAGTTCGATGGTGACGAAGATCACCTTGTAGAGGCTGAAGAAGATCGGGATCTGCAGCAGGATCGGCAGGCAGCCCGCGGCCGGGTTCACCTTCTTGTCCTTGTAGAGCTGCATCATCTCCTTCTGCATCCGCTGGCGGTCGTCGCCCACCCGCTCCTTCAGCGCCTCCATCTCGGGCTGCAACTCCTTCATCCGCGCCATCGAGACGTAGGACTTGTAGGAGAGCGGGAAGACGATGGCCTTCAGCACGAAGGTCAGCGCGATGATGGCCAAGCCCATGTTGCCGATCATCGCGTTCAGCCAGTGCAGCACGGCGAAGATCGGCTTGGTGAGGAAGAAGAACCAGCCCCAGTCGATGGAATCGACAAAGCCGGGGATGCCGCTCTCGTTCTGATAGGCGCGGATCGTGGCCCATTCCTTGGCCCCGGCGAAGAGCCGGGTGGTGGAGGCGGCCGAGGTGCCGGGCTCCACCGTCACCAGCGGGCCGCGGGTCTCCACCTGATAGACGTCCGACTGCGGGACGTATTTGGTCACCGAGGTGAAGGGCCGGCCCTGCTGCGGCACCAGCACCGCCATCCAGTACTTGTCGGTGAAGCCGATCCAGCCGTCGCCGGCCGCCTCGGTCACCGCGGCCTGCGCGCCCTCGCGCGCCACCACGGGCAGGTCGCGCAGGTCGTCGTAGTCGGTCTCGGCCAGCTTGCCGTCGGCGCGGCCCACCACGCCCTCGTGCAGGATGAAGAAGTTCTGCAGGTCGGTCGGCTTGCCGTGGCGGGCGATCACCCCATAGGGTTGCAGGACGACCGCGGCGTCGGTGGCGTTGTTCACCGCATCGGTCACGGTGAACATGTAGCGGTCGTCCACCGCGAAGGTACGGGTGAAGGTCAGCCCCTTGCCGTTCGACCAGACCATGGTCACCGGCTGGCCGGGCGAGAGCGTGGCGTTGCCCTCGATCCGCCAGTCGGTGGTCAGCCCCGGCACGTCCTCGAAGGGCAGCGTGCCGCCCGGCACCCAGCCATAGGCGGCATAGAAGGAATTGGGCTGCCCGGTGGGGCGCAAGAGGTCCACGATGGGCGAGGCCGGGTCCAGCGTCTGGCGATAGGTGCGCAGCGACAGGTCGTCGATCCGCCCGCCGAAGGTGGACAGCGAGCCCTCCAGCCGCGGCGTGTCGATCTGCGCCCGCGCGGCCTCGGGGCGGGCCTCCTCGGCCACCGGCGCGGTGCCCGGCAGGGTGGTGCCCGGCGGCGGGGTCAGCGCATCGGGCGCGGTGGCGGTGGTGGGCGCGTTGGGGTCGACCGCCGGCTCGGGCGGCGGGAACAGCACGAACCAGACCAGGATCACGATCATGCTCAGCACGGTCGCGAGCAGAAGGTTCTTGCTGTTGTCGTCCATCGGCTTTCCACCATCCGAAAGGGCAAGGCGCGCCCGGCAGAGGCAAGACAACAGGGGGGGCGAAAGGTCAAGCGGATTCCCCGGGCGGAGGCCGGCGGGGGCGTCTCACGCTTGCGGCACCCGGGCGGGAGCGGGGGCGCTCGTCGAGCCTGGCGGCTCTCTTCGCTGGGGGCCGCAAGGCTCGATTGAGCGGCAGGTCACGCCCGGTGCCCGATCCGCGGGGCCAGCGGCAGGCGGGCGCGGTGGGCCTCGATCCAGGGCAGGGTATCGGCCAGCGGCATCGGCCGGCCGATGGCAAAGCCCTGCACATGGCCGCAGCCCAGCTGCCCCAGCATGGCGTGTTCGCCCGCGGTCTCCACCCCCTCGGCCAGCGTCTCGAGCCCCAGCCGCTCGGCCATGGAGAGGATCGCCGAGACCATGCGCTGCTGCTCGCGGTCCTCGTCGATGCGGGTGACGAAGGAACGGTCGACCTTGATCCGCCGCACCGCGAAGCGGCGGATATTGGTGATCGAGGCGTGGCCGGTGCCGAAATCGTCCAGGTCGATGCCGCAGCCCATCCGCGCCAGCTCCGCGATGTTCGCCACGATCACGTCGTTGTCGGTCTGCGCCACCACCGTCTCCAGCACCTCGACCGACAGCCGCTCGGGCGCAAGGTCGAAGCGGTCCAGCTCCCATTTCAGCTTCTCCGCCAGCCGCGGGTCGCGCAGTTCGGCGGCCGAGAAGTTGACCCCGATGGTGGGGATGCGGTGGCCCGCGCGTTCCCAGCGGGTCAGCGCCACCAGCGCGTGGTACAGGATCACCTCGCCCAGCCTTTCGCTCAGCCCCGCGTCCTCGATGGCCGGCAGGAACTCGGCCGGCGGGACCAGCCCGCGCTCGGGGTGGTGCCAGCGCGCCAGCGCCTCGAAGCCGGTGATGGCGCCGGTGTCGGTGGACAGTTGCGGCTGGAAGTAGGGGACGATCTGGCCCTCGTCCAGGGCCGTCTCCAGCACGGCGCGGAAGGCGTCGCGGTCGGCGCGCTTGCGGGCCATGTCGGGGGCATAGGCGCGGATCGCGCCGGGGCCGTTGCGCAAAGCCTCGTCCGCCGCCACCTGCGCGGCGTCGAGCAGCGCCTTGCCGGTGGCCAAGGGCGCCCGCACCGCCAGGCAGAAGCCGATGGAACAGGTCACGTAATGCCGCGCCGCGTCGATGGCGATGGGGGGCGCCAGCGCCGCCTGCAACCGGGCGGCCAGCTGCACCATCTGCTCCAGATCCAGCCGCCGCACCGGGCCCAGCGCCACCGCGAAGCCGCCGCCCTCCAGCCGCGCCACGGTGTCGCCCGTGCGCAGCGCGGAACAGATGCGTTCGGCCGAGCGCGCGAGGATCTCGGTCTGCGCCGCCCGGCCGTGGCGGTCGACCAGCCGCTCGGCCTCGTCGAACAGCACCACCAGGCAGGCGGTGGTCAGCCCCGTCACCTGCGTCTGGCGCAGCACCTCGTCCATCGCCGCCACGATCTGCGGCCGCAGCGCCAGCCCGTTCAGCCGGTCGGCCAGCGGCGCGGGCGTGCGTTCCTCCACCCGGAAGGCCCCGGCCGCGGCGAAGAGCATCGGCAGCGCCAGCGCGGTCAGGATCAGGATCCGCTCGCCCCCCAGCCAGAAGGCGGCCAGCGTGACGGCCGGCATGAACACCATCAGCTCTGGCCGCCGCAGCGCCCCCGCCACCGCGCCGAACCCCGCCATCGCCCGCGCCCTGACCCGTTCCCGCATCGCCGCACCCCTGCCGTCGCGGGAAAGCCCCCGCGTGAGGAAGGAGCCTAGCCACCCCAGGCTGTGCCAGAAGTTAACGGTCGCCCGATAGTTGCGGAGGATTTTCCGCAAATCCGCCGGGTTCGCCCCGCAGCAGCGCGCCGAAATCGAACACGCCGGGGTCGCACAGGTGGCTGGGCCGCACGTTCATCAGCGCGCGGAACATCACCTGCCGGCGGCCAGGGGTGCGCGCCTCCCACTCGTCCAAGAGCTTCTTCACCTGCTTGCGCTGCAAGCCCTCCTGGCTGCCGCAGAGGTCGCAGGGGATGATCGGGTAACCCATCGCCCGGGCGAACCGCTCGCAATCCGCCTCGGCCACGAAGGCCAAGGGGCGCAGCACGTGCAGGTCGCCGTCCTCGTTCAGGAGCTTCGGCGGCATCGCCGCCAGCCGCCCGCCGTGGAACAGGTTCCTGAAGAAGGTTTCCAGGATGTCGTCGCGATGATGCCCCAGCACCACCGCCGAACACCCCTCTTCCCGCGCGATGCGGTAGAGGTTGCCGCGCCGCAGCCGGGAACAGAGGCTGCACATGGTGCCCCCCGGCTTGATCTTGTCGACGACCACCGAATAGGTGTCCTGGTACTCGATCCGGTGCGGCACGCCCATGCGGGTCAGGAACTCGGGCAGCACCGTGGCCGGAAACCCCGGCTGGCCCTGGTCGAGGTTGCAGGCCAGCAGGTCCACCGGCAAGAGCCCCCGCCATTGCAGCTCGTGCAGCACGGCCAGCAGGGTATAGCTGTCCTTCCCGCCCGAGAGGCAGACCAGCCAGCGCGCCCCGGGCTCGACCATGCCATAGGTCTCCACCGCCTCGCGCACCTCGCGCACCAGCCGCTTGCGCAGCTTGCGGAACTCCAGCGAGGCGGGCGCGCCGTGGAACAGGGGATGGATGTCGTCGGGATCGTCCAGCATGGCATCCTTTGCGCGCACGGCCTACCGCAGGTCAAGTCATGCCTCGCTCACCTTGGTGCAAATACTCCGCGGAGGGGGTCCGGGGGAGGCGCGAAGCCTCCCCCGGGCGGGGGGTGCGGGGGGCGGGGGCCCCCCGCCGCCGCTCATCCCTCCGGGGGCACGTCCCACA
>JBBCJM010000162.1:0-2703 GCA_037190175.1 Paracoccaceae bacterium
GGGCCGGGGGGACCGGGGGGGCCGGGCACCCCGCCGGTCGCGGGCGGCCCCGGAACGGTCGCCCCGGCCCCGGGCAATGCGCCGCCGCCGGTGCCGCGGGTGCTGGCCTGCGCCGGGTCGGACGGCAACACCACCGCCTTCAACGGCTATCCGGTGACCGACCGCAACGGCCGCACGCTGGGGGTGGTGCATTCCGCCACGCTGGGCCCCAATGCCGGGATCCAGGCGGTGGCGATCCGCACCGTGAACCGCGGCTGCGCCACCCTGCGCGGCGGCGGGCTGCAACTCTCGGGCTACTCGATCCGCGGCGCCTTCGACGCGGCGCAGACCGGGCTCGCCTCGCAGTAGGCCGGAAGGGTGGGGGCCATATTGCCCACCCAACGAAAAGGGCCGGGGATCGCTCCCCGGCCCTTCACTGTTCGGGATCTCTTGACTTCGATTAGACAATTAGCTAAAGATCGAAAGATGAGCCGGGTGTTCAAGGCCCTTTCCGATCCGACGCGCCGCCGGGTGCTGCAACTCCTGCGCAAGGGGCCGATGAGCGCGGGCGAATTGTGCGGGCATTTCGACGTGTCGAAGCCCACGATGTCGGCGCATTTCGCGGTGCTGAAGGAGGCCGACCTGGTCCATGCCGAGAAGGAGGGCAAGTCGGTCATCTATCACCTGAAGCTCTCGGTGCTGGAAGAGGCGCTGCTGGGCTTTGCGCAGTCGCTCGGCCTGGGCACCGCGGCGCCCGACAAGCCGGTGGAGGAAACAGGATGAAATGGATACCCGTCCGCGAACTGGCCTGGGGCGGCGGCATCGTCGCGCTGGGGCTGGCCGGCACACTGGCGCGGCAGATGGACCTGGTCGAGCAGGATACGCTCGTCCGGCTGGTCATGGGCGCGATCGGGCTGATGGTCGCCGACTTCGGCAACCGCGCGCCCAAGGCGCTGGCCCCCAGCGCGGCGGCCGCGAAGCTGACGCGGGTCGCCGGCTGGGCCTTCGCGTTGAGCGGGCTGGTCTATGCCGCGCTCTGGGCCTTCGCGCCGGTGCAGGTGGCGATCACCGCCGGAACCGGCGCGGTGGCCCTGGGCGTGGCCGTGACGCTGGCCTACAGCCTGCGGCTGCGACGGGCCGGGTAGGATGGGCAATACTGCCCATCCCGCAGCGGCGGCTCAGCCCGCGAGCGCCTTGTTCAGGTACTCGTCCACCTTCTCCAGGTAGCCCATGGTGGTCAGCCACTTCTGGTCCGGCCCGACCAGCAGCGCGAGGTCCTTGGTCATGAACCCGTCCTCCACCGCCTGCACGGTGACCTTCTCCAGCGTCTCGGCGAAGCGGGCGAGTTCCGCGTTGCCGTCCAGCTTGGCGCGGTGCTTGAGGCCCCCGGTCCAGGCGAAGATCGAGGCCACCGAGTTGGTCGAGGTCTCCTTGCCCTGCTGGTGCTGGCGATAGTGGCGGGTGACGGTGCCGTGCGCCGCCTCGGCCTCCACCGTCTTGCCGTCGGGCGTCATCAGCACCGAGGTCATCAGCCCCAGGGAGCCGAAGCCCTGCGCCACGGTGTCGGACTGCACGTCGCCGTCGTAGTTCTTGCAGGCCCAGACATAGCCGCCCGACCATTTCAGCGCCGAGGCCACCATGTCGTCGATCAGCCGGTGTTCGTAGGTGATGCCGGCCTTCTTGAAGCGGTCCTCGAACTCCTCCTCGTAGACCTGCTGGAACAGCTCCTTGAAGCGGCCGTCGTACAGCTTGAGGATGGTGTACTTGGTCGAGAGATACCCCGGCCAGCCCAGGTTCAGCCCATAGTTCATGCTGGCCCGCGCGAAGTCGATGATCGACTGGTCGAGGTTGTACATCGCCATGTAGACGCCCGAGTCCGGGGCGTTGAACACGTCGCGCTCGATCACCGTGCCGTCGTTGCCGACGAACTTCATGGAGAGCTTGCCCGGCCCGGGGAACTTGAAGTCGGTGGCGCGGTACTGGTCGCCGAAGGCATGGCGGCCCACCACGATGGGCTGGGTCCAGCCCGGCACCAGGCGCGGCACGTTGCGGCAGAGGCTCGGCTGGCGGAAGATCACCCCGCCCAGGATGTTGCGGATCGTGCCGTTGGGAGACTTCCACATCTCCTTCAGCCCGAACTCCTCCACCCGGCCCTCGTCGGCGGTGATGGTGGCGCATTTGACCGCCACGCCGACCTCCCTGGTCTTGTTGGCGGCGTCGATGGTGATCTGGTCGTTGGTCCGGTCGCGCTCCTGGATCGACAGGTCGTAGTAGAGCAGGTCCACGTCGAGATAGGGCAGGATCAGCTTCTTCTTGATGAAGTCCCAGATGATGCGGGTCATCTCGTCCCCGTCCATCTCGACGACGGGGTTGGCTACCTTGATCTTCGACATGCGGAGGCTCCCAGCAGGATTCGGCTGCGGGGTGCATAGCGGAACCGCGGGGGTTGGGGAAGATGGTATGCGAAGGTATACCGAAATGTCGCGGGAGTGAACTATGACAGTCAGGCTTTCGGCGCTTGTCGAGCACATCGCCCGGGTCCGGGAAGAGGCCAGTGAGGAGATGGCGCGGCTGATAACCGAGCATTGGATCAGAGTGATGTGCGATCATAGGGGGTCGGGTATCGTCTCCAGAGACGGGAACACCACCCGCCTCGAACTCTTGCCGATAACGGCCGAACTGGTACTCAGGATCAGGATTTGGCAGCAGGAATATGAGCAATAC
>JBBCJM010000163.1:0-13144 GCA_037190175.1 Paracoccaceae bacterium
GAGGTTGGTCTTGTTGGGGTCGATGCCCAGGTACTGGCTCAGCGGCCAGGCCATCAGGCACAGGACGACCAGCACGACCAGGAAGCCCAGCGACCACATGGCCAGCCGGTGGCGGCGGAACTTCTCGAACCGCAGGCTCCAGATCGAGCGGGGCGTGGTCGAGGAGAACCGGCCGGTGTCGGTTGCGTCCGTCATAGCGTGATCCTCGGATCCAGCAGGGCGTAGGTGAGATCGGCGATCAGGTTCGACAGCAGCGTCACGATGGTCGCGAGCAAGAGGCCGACCAGGGCGAGGTTGAAGTCGATGTTGCCGATGGCGTCGTAGATCATCTTGCCCATGCCCAGCATCCCGAAGATGGTCTCGACCACCAGCGCGCCGGAGAAGAGCGAGCCGAAGGACAGCGCCAGCACGGTGACCATGGGGATCAGCGCGTTGCGCAGGGCGTGGCGCACCATCACCGTGGTTTCCGACAGCCCCTTGGCCCGCGCCGTGCGCACGAAGTCGGCCGAGAGGGTCTCGATCATCGAGGCGCGGACATAGCGGACCAGCGGCCCCACGTGGAACATGGCCAGCACCGCCACCGGCAGCACCAGATGCCGCACCTGCTCGGCCGCCGAGGGGTTGACGGCCAGCGACATGCCCGAGGCCGGCAGCCAGCCCAGCTTGACCGCGAAGAGGATGATGAGGAGTAGCGACAGCCAGAAGTTCGGCAGCGAGATCGCGGCGAAGGAGAAGATGCCGATGATCGTATCCGCCATCCCGTTCGGCCGCCGCGCCGCCAGCGACCCCAGGATCAGCGCCAAGGGCACCGAGACCAGCAGCGTCAGCGCCATCAGCTTGACGGTCTGGATCAGCGCCGGGGTCAGCACGTCCAGCACCGGGCGGAAATAGAGGCTGGAATAGCCCAGATCGCCGCCCACCGCCGCCATCAGCCAGTTCCAGTAGCGGGTGAAGACCGACTGTTGCAGGCCATACTGCTCGCGCATCTGGGCCATCAGCTCGGGCGTCAGCGAGGGGTTGCCCTCCAGCATGTTCTCCAGCGGATCGCCCGGCATCAGGCCGATCAGCATGAACAGCAGGAACGACATGACGAAGGTGACCAGCACGGCCTGCGACAGGCGGGACAGGGTGTAGCGCAGCATTCCCCTACTCCTTGTGGTGGCAGGCGGCGAATTGCGCCGGGCGGCCGGGCGCCGGCAGCAGAACCGGGCGGTCGGTCGAACAGATCGCGGTCGCCTTGGGACAGCGGGTGTGGAAGACGCAGCCGGAAGGCGGGTTCAGCGGCGTCGGAATCTCGCCCTTCAGTACCTGCCCGCGCTTGCGCCGGCCGCGGCCGATGCGGGGGACCGAGTCCATCAGCGCGCGGGTATAGGGATGCGACGGATGGGCGAAGATCTGATCCGCCGGCGCCAGTTCCATCAGCCGGCCGAGGTAGAGAACCCCCACCCGGTCGGCCAGATGCCGCACCACGCCGAAATCGTGGCTGATGAAGAAATAGCTGATGCCATGGCGTTCCCTGATGTCGCTCATCAGGTTCAGGATCTTGGACTGGATCGACACGTCCAGCGCCGACAGCGGCTCGTCCGCCACGATCAGTTCCGGGTCGCCGATCAGCGCGCGGGCGATCGCCAGCCGCTGCCGCTGCCCGCCGGAAAACTGATGCGGGTAACGCTGGGCGGCGTCAGCGGGCATCCCCACCTGTTCCAGCACTTCCAGCACCTTGGGCCGCCGCGTCGCCCGGTCCTGCCCGGCCAGCCGCAAGGGTTCGCCCACGATGTCCTCGACCGTCATCCGCGGATCGAGCGCCGAGAACGGGTCCTGGAAGATGATCTGCACCGGGTTGCGCCCCGCTTGGTGCGGGCGGGCGGGGGTGATGGTCATCGCGCCCGCGGTCTGCTGGCGCAGGCCGGCCACGACATAGCCCAGCGTACTTTTCCCGCTGCCGCTTTCGCCGACGATGGCCAAGGTCTCGCCCCGGTTCAGGGTCAGCGACACCTCGTCCACCGCGCGCAGGTGCAGCTTGGGCGAGAACAGCCCCTGACCGCGCATCGGGATGTGCACCGACAGCCGGTCGATCTCCAGAAGCGGCGCGGTCATGACGCCACCTTGACGCAAGCGACATGGTGGCCGGACGCCACCTCGACCAGCGGCGGCTCGGCCGCGCGGCAGATGTCGCTGGCCAGCGCGCAGCGGGCGGCGAACCGGCAGCCGGGGCCGCGCGAGGACCGCAGGCCCCCGGGGATCACCTGCAACCGCGCCACCCGGTGGTCGGGGTCGGGCAGGGTGGCGATCAGGCCTTGGGTATAGGGATGCAGCGGGTTTGCGAACAGCCGTTCGGCCGGCGCATATTCCACCCCCCGCCCGGCATACATCACCAGGATCCGGTGGGCGATCTCGGACACCACCGCGAGGTTGTGGGTGATGAACTGCACCGCCATCCCGGTGTCCTCCTGCAACTCCAGGATCAGGTCGAGGATCTGGGCCTGGATGGTCACGTCCAGCGCCGTCGTCGGCTCGTCCGCCACCAGCAGCTTGGGCTTGCAGGCCAGCGCCATGGCGATCATCGCCCGCTGCCGCATCCCGCCCGACAGCTGGTGCGGATAATCCTCGGCCCGGCGGCGGGGCGAGGGGATGCCCACGGCCTCCAACAACCCCACGGCGCGGTCCGCCGCCTCGCGCCCCGACAGGCGTTCGTGGCGGATCAGCACCTCGCCGATCTGGCGGCCCACGGTCATCACCGGGTTCATCGCCGTCATCGGCTCCTGAAAGATCATCGCCACCTCGCGCCCCCGCACCCGGCGCCATTCGCGCGGCGAGAGCGCGGCCAGGTCGCGGCCGCCGAACAGGATCTGTCCCGACACCCGGCCCCCCGCCGGCACCAGCCCCATCAGGGCGAGCGAGGTCATGGTCTTGCCGCAGCCGCTTTCGCCGACGATGCCCAGCGTCTCGCCCGCCTCGATGCGGAAGCTGAGGCCGGAGACGACCGAGGTGCGCGCATCCGGCCCGGCGGGAAAGCTGACCGTCAGGCCGCGCACGTCCAAAAGCGCCTCGCGCGGGCGGGTGGCCGCGGCGCCGCCGCTGCCCTCGGCGGCCGCGCGGGCGGGGATTGCGGCCCTGATCTGGCGGTTCGGCACCATCGCATTCTCCTCCTGCCGCCCGGCGCGGCGTGGCCGAGGCCCGGGACGCCGGTCCGCGGGCCCGGCCGCCATCAGCGTGCGGCCTGCGCGGCCTGGGCGGTCAGGTCGATGACGCCCACGCCGTCGCGGATCTCGACCCGGGTGCCGAAGGGTTCGGACAGCCGGCGATAGCGGTCGAGGATGCGCTGCGCGTCCTCGCCCTTGGCCAGCATCGGCCGGCCCTCGGTGAAGGGATGCGCCCCGTCGCCGGTCTGCCGCCGGATCGGCGCCTGATCGGTGGAATCGCGCCCCATCTCGACCGGATGCAGGAACATGCGCGCCAGCCGGCCGTCCTTCATCTCGGCCTTGACGATGCAGGAACTCCACCAGCTCGGGTTCGGCACGTCGAGCCCCGGGTGCAGCGGATGCGCCGCCGGCGTCAGCGTCGGCAGCCGGTCCACGTCATGGCCCCAGGCGTCATAGCTGTCATACGGCACCCGCTGGATGAATTCCGACTGGGCGAAGAAGTTGCCGATGCCGTAGATGATCGGCCTGCCCTTGTAGATCTCGATACCCATCGTCTTGTGCCAGCCGTGGCCGACATAGATGTCCGCGCCGCCGTCGATCATCGCGCGGGCAAACTCGCGCACGAAGCCCGGCGGCACATCCAGCCGCGGCCCGTCCGCCACGCTGAAGTGATGCGCCACGATCACCAGGTCGGCCATGTGCCGCGCCTCGTCCACCGCGCGCAGGTTGCGCGCCAGGTCGCGCGGGTTGCAGGACGAGATGATCCTGTTCTCCGGCCCGACGAAGAACGATTCCGGGTCGCCCCATTGCTGCGCGCCGGGGATCAGGAAGCCGAACGACCCCTCGCGCCCGTGTTTCGGCGCCCGGGCGATGTTGAGCTTCTGCGCGAAATCCTTGAGGTTGTCGGCGGTCTGCTGGTCGACCATGAACTCGAACTGCAGCCGCTGCGGGTTCACGCCCGGCCGGCCCTTCAGCGCCCCCTTGGGCAGGCCCGCCCACATGAAATGCTGGTTGCCGGAGGAGGTGGAGATCAGCGCCACCCGGCCGCGCTTTTTCTCGACATACCCCGGCTCGGTCGCGCATTCCAGGTCGGCGCCGGTGCCGGCGGTCACGATCCCGGCCGCCTTCATGTGCCGCAGCGTCGCGAACAGCCCCTCGGCCCCGAAGTCGAAGCTGTGGTTGTGCGCCGTGGACATCATGTCGAACCCGGCCCATTTCAGGTCGCGGGTGACCGCGGGGTCGGCCATCATGAAGCTGCCGATGCCCTGGCCGCGCGCCGGCCAGGTGAGCTCGTCATAGTCGGCGAAGTTCATCTCGAGGTGGCCATAGGTCACGTCGGCATCGCGCAGGAGGTCCCAGACCCCCAGGAACTCGGGTTCGTCATGCAGGGCGAAGGGGCGGCAGACCATGCACTCCCCCGCCAGGGCCACCCGCCATTCACCTGTCTTGCTCATCTTGTCCTCATTCTGTGGGCAGGCACGACACTCCCGGCGCGCCGGCTGGGGCGGCGACCGGCCGCAATCCCCGTGATCTCTCCTTGCCACCGGCACCGCTCCTCCGAAGCCGACGGGTAGAGACTAGCCAACTCCCGAAGCTATCGACAGAAGGTCTGAAGGTCTTTCAGTTATAGCGTTTCGGCATGGAGCGCAGGGGCTCACCGGCCGATCGATCCTGCAACTGCCTGCGAGGATGCCGCTTCCTTGGGGACGGCCTTGCCCAGCCGCTCCCTCGCCATTCCTTATCCGCCTCTGCCGACAGGGCGGGAGGATGCCGCGTGTCGTGGCGCATGATCAGGGCGCTTCGATCCCGTCTGCGTGACCAAGGAGGACCCGAGCCGGCGCAGGACCTGCTGTCACGCTACGGCTGTCGCACACCGCAGCAGCAAGCGCATACGGCGGGATTTCCCGCAGAGCTCCGGATTTTATCAATCATATCAATGGTATATGGCGGAGAGGGTGGGATTCGAACCCACGGTGGGCGCAAACCCACAACGGTTTTCGAGACCGCCCCGATCGACCACTCCGGCACCTCTCCGTCGTCTGGCTGGTCGTCGTGGGCGGGCTCTTAGCGTGGGGTGGGGCGGGTTGCAAGGGCTCTCCTGCGCCCGGCCCCTCCGGCGCAACATCGCCGGGCCGGGCGAGGGCCCGCTTGGCAACCGGGCCGGGAAGGACTACCTCATCGCTGAGCGCCCGACGGGCGGGCCGCGTGCCAGGGGAGACCGGGCCATGTCGCAGAGCTTCCGTCTGATCCCCGCCCTCGCGCCGCTGGCGCTGGGCCTTGCGCTGGGCCTCGGCGCCCCCGGACAGGCGGGAGCCCAGAGCCCCGCCCCCAATCCCCCGGCGGAGGCCGGCCTGCCGACCCTCGCCGAGACGCTGGCGATCGGCGAGGTCATCGCGATCATGCGCGAGGAGGGGATCGACTACGGCCGCTCGCTGGAGGCCGAGATGTTCCCCGGCCGCGGCGGGGCCGACTGGCAGCGGATCGTCGCGCTGATCTATGACGAGACCACCATGCGCCGCCGCTTCGACGAGGCCTTCGGGCAGGCCATGGCGGGGGACGAGGCGACGCTGGCCGCCGCGCTGGCCTTCTTCGGCGACGCCCGCGGCCAGCACTTCATCCGGCTGGAGATCGACGCGCGCCGCGCGCTGCTGGACGATGCGGTGGAGGATGCGGCCAAGGCGCGGGTGGACGAGATGATCGCCGCGCGCGACCCGCGATTGCAGCTGATCCGCCGCTTCGTCGAGGCCAACGACCTGATCGAGGCCAACGTGGCCGGGGCGCTGAACGCCAACCTCGCCTTCTACCGCGGGATGGTGGAGGTGGGGGCCTTCGGCGAGGAGACCGCCGAGGCCGACATGCTGGCCGATGTCTGGGGGCAGGAGGAGCAGATCCGCGCCGAGACCGAGGGCTGGCTGATGCCCTATCTGACCCTGGCCTACGGCCCGGCCTCGGACGCCGATCTGGAGGCCTATATCGCCTTCTCGCAAAGCCCCGAGGGGCAGCGGCTGAACCGCGCGCTCTTCGCCGCCTTCGACGCGGTGTTCGGCAAGGTCTCGCAGGATCTGGGCCGGGCGGCGGCGCGGCAGATGCTGGGGCAGGACATCTGAGCGGCGCTTGACACGCCGCGCGGCCCGACGCATAAGCCCGCATCCCGGCGGGGCTCTCCCTGCGCGGGGCCATTGCAATGCACGCCCCAAGGGCGCGCTGTCCGAAGGCACCAAACGCCGGGCCACGCTGCCCCGGGGCCGCAGGGCGCGGAAACGACGAAGGAAACGACCCATGTTTGCGGTCCTCAAGACCGGCGGCAAGCAGTACAAGGTGCAGGCGGGCGACGTTCTGCGCGTGGAAAAGCTTGCGGCCGAGGCTGGGCAGAAGATCCAGTTCAACGACATCCTGATGGTCGGCGGCGAAGGCGCCCCGGTCGTGGGCGCCCCGCTGGTCGCCGGCGCCGCGGTGCAGGCCGAGGTGATCGACCAGATCAAGGGCGAGAAGACCATCCACTACGTCAAGCGCCGGCGGAAGCATTCGTCGCAGCGCACCAAGGGCCACCGCCAGCAGCTGACGCTGCTGCGGGTGACCGAGGTGATCGCCTCGGGCGCCGAGGCCACGGGCGTGGCCGCCGCCACCGGCACCGCCGCCGCCCGCCGCGCCGCGCATGGCCAGGCCGCGCCGGCCGCCGAGGCCCCCGCGAAACCCAAGCGCGCCAAGGCCGCCAAGGCCGAAGCCGCCGCCGAGTAAGGAGAGACCCCGATGGCACACAAGAAAGCTGGCGGTTCGTCGCGCAACGGGCGCGATTCGGCCGGTCGCCGCCTGGGCGTGAAGCTCTTCGGCGGGCAGGACGCGATTCCGGGCAACATCATCGTGCGGCAGCGCGGCACCACATGGCACCCGGGCACCGGCGTGGGCATGGGCACGGATCACACGATCTTCGCCACCATCGCCGGCAAGGTGACCTTCCGCAAGGGCCTCAAGGGACGCACCTTCATTTCGGTCATGCCGAGCGTAGAGGCCGCAGAATAAGCCGAACACCCGGTTGAAGATACAGGGGGGATCGGCGGAACGGCCGGTCCCCCCTTCCATTTGCCCAAGACGGGCGCGCGGGGGCCGGATCCGGGAAATCCATCAGGGACCGCACGCCATGACCGTCACCGGACAAGATCTGATCGCGCTCGGGATGCCCCCCGGCCCCGCCTTCGGCGCCGCGCTGGCCGAGGCCAACCGGCTGGGCCTTTCGGGCGAAGATCTGGCCACCTTCGTCGCCGCCCGCCGGCCCGCGCCGCAGCTGGCCCTGCAGGAGGCGCCCGCGGTGGGCTTCCACCTGGAGCCCGAGACCGAGGCGGAGGAGGTCAACGTCGCCGCGGTGCGCGCCACCATGGCGGCGCTGATGCGCACCCCCACGCTGGTCGCCGGCGCGGTGATGCCCGATGCCTGCCCCGCGGGGCCCGTGGGGACCATTCCCGTGGGCGGCGTGGCGGTGGCCGGGAACGCGATCCATCCCGGGATGCATTCCGCCGACATCTGCTGTTCGGTCATGCTGACCGAGTTCGCGGAGGCCCAGCCCGCGCAACTGCTGGACGCGATCCACGCCGTGAGCCATTTCGGCCCCGGCGCGCGGCGCGATGCGGCGTTCGAATTGCCCGCCGAGATGGAAGAGGCGTTCCGTGCCAACCCCTTCCTGCGCGACCAGAAGATCCTCGCCTCGGCCCGCAGCCATCTGGGCACGCAGGGCGACGGCAACCATTTCGCCTTCGTCGGCCGCTCGGCCGCCTCCGGGCGGGTCTGCCTGATCACCAACCACGGCTCGCGCGGGCCGGGGGCGGGGCTCTATGCCGCCGGAATGCGGGTGGCCGAACGCTTCCGCCGCGAGTTGTCGCCCGCCACGCTGCCGGTCAACGCCTGGATCCCCGCCGACACCCCCGAGGGCCGCGCCTATTGGCAGGCGCTGCAACTGATGCGCCAGTGGACCAAGCTGAGCCATACGGTGCTGCACGATGCCGCGGCGGCCGGGGCGCGGCTGCGTGACCGGCTGTGGAACGAACACAACTTCGTCTTCCGCCGCGGGGATCGCTATTTCCATGCCAAGGGCGCGACCCCGGTGGCGGCCGATTTCCTGCCCGACAGCGCGGGCATCCAGATCGTGCCGATGAACATGGCCGAGCCGGTGCTCTTGATCCGTGCGGGGGCGAATGGCGCGGGCTTGGGCTTCGCGCCCCATGGCGCCGGGCGCAACCTGTCGCGCCGCGGGCACCTGCGGGCGCTGGGGGATGCGACGGAGGCGGCGGTGCTGGCGCGCGAGACCGAAGGCCTCGACGTGCGGTTCTTCTGCGGCCATCCCGACCTTTCCGAACTGCCCTCGGCCTACAAGCCGGCGGCGACCGTACGGGGGCAGATGGCGCGCTTCGGCCTGGCCGAGGTGGTGGACGAGATCCACCCCCACGGCTCGATCATGGCCGGCGACTGGGAGCGCGACGCGCCCTGGCGCCGCCGTCTGGCGGCGAAGGAGGCGCGGCGATGACCTTCGTCTCTCAACAATATCGTCACCCTCCTGCCGCAAGCCTGTGGCAGGACGCGAAATACGCCCCATCTTGGGGAAAGGCGCCGCGCGGGGAGGAACGCCCGGCGCCCGGGATGTCTGCAAGGAGGACAGTCATGACCATCGACCTGATCGCCCCGGCCCCCGGCCGAGACGAGATCGCCGCCGGGCGCTTCGTGCTGCGGCCGGTGCGAAGGTCGGATGCCGGGCTGGTGCAGATGTTCGCGGGCGACCGCCGGGTGGCCGAGGCCACGCGCTCGATCCCCCATCCGCTGCCCCCGGGGGCCTCGGAGGCCTTCGTGGAACGTGCCATGCAGCACGGCGGCGCGGAAGAGGTCTGGGTGATGGACGGCTCCGTCTCCGGCCTGCCCGAGGTGCTGGGGGTGGTCAGCCTGAAGCGGATGGACCGCGGCCAGTCCGAGATCGGCTATTGGGTCGCCCCGGCCTTCTGGAACCTCGGCATCGCGTCCGAGGCGGTGCAGGCGCTGATGGCGGCCAATCCGCAGGGCAACTGCACGGTCTTCGCCGAGGTGTTCCAGGACAATCCGGGATCCGCCCGGGTGCTGACCAATGCCGGGTTCGAGTATCTGGGCGATGCCGAGAGCTTCTCGGTGGCCCGCAATGCAAGGGTGCCGACCTGGACCTATCTCAAGCGGCTGAAATGATCCGCGACGCCGGGCCCGGGGACGCCGGGGCCATCGCCGCGATCTACAACGACGCGGTGCTGGCCACGACCGCGATCTGGAACGAGGTGACGGTGGATGCCGCCAACCGACGCGACTGGATGGCGGGGCGGCAGGCGGCGGGGTTCCCGGTGCTGGTGGCCGAGGTGGAGGGGGCGGTGGCCGGCTATGCCTCCTACGGCCCGTTCCGCGCCTTCGACGGCTATCGCGGCACGGTGGAACATTCGGTCTATGTCGCCGGCCCGATGCGGGGCAGGGGGTTGGCCCGCGCGCTGATGGGGGCGCTGATCGACCGCGCCCGGGCGCAGGGGCTACACGTGATGGTGGCGGGGATCGAGGCCGGCAACGCGCCCTCCATCGCCCTGCACCGTTCGCTGGGATTCTCCGAACCGCTGGTGCTGCGCGAGGTGGGGCAGAAGTTCGGCCGCTGGCTGGACCTGGCGCTGATGGAGCTGCGGCTGGACGACCGGCCGTCGCCATGAGTCAGGCCGCCCGCAGGGCGCGAAGGACAGCCTCGGGCTCGCGCTCCAGCACCCGCAAGAGGGTCAGCGCCGGGCCGCTGATCTCGCGGTGGCCCTGCTCCCACTTGCGATAGCCTGACAGGCTCATCCCCATCAGCGGGGCCATCTCGGCCTGGGTCAGCCGGGCGCGCTTCCTGATCGCCTTCGGATCGGGCAGATGGTGTTCGACAGACCCTTCCCTTTGCCCCCGCATGAAGGCGGCGGCCTCGCCGGCGGCTTGGATCAGGTCATCTGCAAGGCGGGACATCGGTGTCATTCCTCCTTCGGGATGATCGCGGCAATCGCCCGTTTCAGGGCATTCCGTTCGGCCTCGGTCAGGTCGTCCTTCTCGTTCTTGGCATAGACCGCGAACAGGAACAGCGGGAAGCGCGCGTTGTGATAGTAGTAGATTACCCTCGCCCCGCCGCTCTTGCCCCGGCCTTCCAGCGCGATGCGAACCTTGCGCGCGCCGCCGGTGCCCTTGATGAGGTCGCCGGCGGTGGGGTGCAGCGACAGGAAATCCACCACCCTGCGGCGCTCGTCCTCGGCCAGCAGCTTTTCGGCCCGGCGCAGGTAGGTGGGAAGTTCGACGACCGACTGCATGGCCACGGGGGATATATCCCATTGGGATACTTTTCGCAACCCCGCGGGGAATTTTGGGACCGGCGCTCTTGACCTTTCCGGCCTTGGGGCCAAGGTCCCGATCCTGACCCTCCCGCGGCCCTGCCCGATGCCCTTTCCCCTCGCCATCTCCCCCGGCCTTGCCTTGCGCCCGATGACCCGGGACGATGCCGTGCTGTTCCACGCCCTCGTCACCGACCCGCAGGTGGCGCGGATGCTGTTCCTGTTTCCCACCGGCTGGAGCCTGGCGGAGGCGGAGGCCTTCCTCGACCTCTGGCAATGGCAGGACCGGCCGGGGTTCCGCCTCGCCATCGAGGCGCAGGGCGAATGGGCCGGCTGGATCGGCGCCAGCAGCGATGCCGAGCCGGAGGTCTTCTACGCCCTGCGCCCCGCCTTCGCCGGCCGCGGCATCGCGACGGCCGCGGTCCGGGGGCTGTCGGCCTTCCTCTTCGCCCGCTTCGCGCCGCCCGCCCTCAGGGCCACCGTCTTCACCGACAACCCCGCCTCGGCCCGGGTGCTGGAGGCCGCTGGCTTCGCCCGGATCGGCGAGGAGATGCATGTGAGCCGCGGAAGGCTTGCGCCCGCGCCGGCCTGGGTCTATCGGCTGGCCAACCCCTCGGAGCCGCGCTCATGAAATTCCTCGACCTGGCCAAGGTCTATATCCGCTCCGGCGGCGGCGGCGCCGGCTGCGCCAGCTTCCGGCGCGAGAAGTTCATCGAGTTCGGCGGCCCGGACGGCGGCGACGGCGGCAACGGCGGCTCGGTCTGGGCCGAGGCGGCCGAGGGGCTGAACACGCTGATCGACTACCGCTATCAGCAGCATTTCTTCGCGAAGAACGGCCAGCCCGGGATGGGCGCGCAGCGCACCGGCAAGTCGGGCGAGGACATCGTGCTGAAGGTGCCGGTGGGGACCGAGATCCTCGATGAGGATCAGGAGACGCTGATCGCCGACCTGGTGACCCCCGGCCAGCGGGTGCTGTTGGCCCGCGGCGGCAACGGCGGCTGGGGCAACATCCATTTCAAGTCCTCGACCAATCGCGCGCCCGCCAATGCCAATCCCGGCCAGCCGGGGGTGGAGCGCACCATCTGGCTGCGGCTGAAGCTGATCGCGGATGCGGGGCTGGTGGGGCTGCCCAACGCCGGCAAGTCGACCTTCCTGGCCGCGGTGTCGAACGCCAAGCCCAAGATCGCCGACTATCCCTTCACCACGCTGGTCCCCGGGCTGGGGGTGGCGGCGGTGGACGGGCGCGAGTTCGTGATCGCCGACATCCCCGGCCTGATCGAAGGGGCCAGCGAGGGCAGGGGGCTGGGCACCCAGTTCCTCGCCCATGTCGAACGCTGCGCGGTGCTGTTGCACCTGTTGGACGGCACCTCCTCCACCATCGTGAAGGATTACCGCACCATCGTGGCCGAACTCGAGGCCTATGACGACCTGCTGGGCGGCAAGCCGCGGGTGCTGGTGCTGAACAAGGCCGACGCGCTGGACCGCGCCACGCTCTCCCGCCGCCGCAAGGCGCTGGAAAAGGCCAGCGGGGGCGAGGTGCTGGTGATGTCGGGCGCCACCGGGCAGGGGGTGACCGAGGTGCTGCGCGCGCTCTGGGCCCGGATCGCCGCGGCGCGCGAGGGCGAGGGGGAGGCCGAGCCGTGGAGACCCTGATGACCCGCGCCCCCGATATCGGCACGGCCCGGCGGCTGGTGGTCAAGATCGGCTCGGCGCTGCTGGTGGACCGGGAGACGGGGCTGAAGTCCGGCTGGCTGGCGGGGCTCGCCACGGATGTGGCGGCGGCCCGGGCGCGGGGCGCGCAGGTGGTGCTGGTCTCCTCCGGCTCCATCGCGCTGGGGCGCAAGGTGCTGGGGCTGCCCGAGGGCGCGCTGCCGCTGGAACAGGCGCAGGCCGCGGCCGCGGTGGGCCAGATCCGGCTGGCGCGGGCCTATGAGGAGGCGCTGTCGCCCCACGGCATCTCCACCGGCCAGATCCTGGTGACGCTGGAGGATACCGAGGACCGCCGGCGCTACCTCAACTCCCGCGCCACGATGGAGACGCTGCTGGGCTTCGGCGTCGTGCCCATCGTGAACGAGAACGACACCGTGGCCACCGACGAGATCCGCTTCGGCGACAACGACCGGCTGGCGGCGCAGATCGCTGTGACCTGCGGGGCGGACCAGCTGATCCTTCTGTCGGACGTGGACGGGTTCTATTCCGCCAACCCCAAGACCGACCCCGCCGCCCGCCGCTTCGACGTGGTGAGCACGATCACGCCCGAGATCGAGGCGATGGCGGGCGATCCGGTCAGCGGGCTGTCCAAGGGCGGCATGAAGACCAAGCTGATGGCGGCGCGGATCGCAGTGGCGGGCGGCTGTGCCATGGCGATCATGGAGGGCTCGGTGGACCGGCCGCTGACCGCGCTGGCCGCGGGGGCCGCGCGGACATGGTTCGTGCCCGAGGCCAGCCCGCAGCAGGCCCGCAAGCTGTGGATCGGCTCGATGAAGGAAAAGGGCAGGATCCGGGTCGATGCCGGCGCGGCAAAGGCGCTACGCGGCGGCAAGAGCCTGCTTCCGGCGGGGGTGACCGAGGTGACAGGCAGTTTCGGCCGGGGCGAGCCGGTGGCGATCCTGGGGCCGGCGGGGGAGGTTCTGGGCAAGGGCCTGGTGCGCTATACTGCCG
>JBBCJM010000164.1:0-5410 GCA_037190175.1 Paracoccaceae bacterium
CATCTGGGCGTGGGAGGTGGATAACGATGGGTATTGGGACGTGGTGAAGCCAAGCTGGATCGAGCAGCCGGCTGAATACATCCGGAAGGACGCCAGAACGGTTTTTCATATCGTGGAAGGTGGTGAAGCATGAACGCCCCCGCCCGTCAGATCGGCGCCGAACGGTCGCCCCTTGCCCGCCAGATCTTCGACCGCTTCGAGGAGCTGAAATCCGACCGCAATCAGCGCGCGGGCGAACTGGACGCGGTGGCGCGCATCTACCGGCCGCAGCGGGCCGGGTTTCACGGGTCCACCGGCGAGCGCAACCAGTGGAACCTGCACGAGCTGTTCAACTCCACCACACTGGTTGCGGCCGGAAACCTGACGGCCAGCCTGTATTCCACCCTGTGCAACCCGGCCAACGACTGGTTCCAGGCCACCACGCTGGATCGCGACCTGGCCGAATGGCACACGGTCAAGGAATGGCTGGACATCGTGTCGCGCCGGATGCTGGCCAGCTTTTCGCCGGGCGTGTCGAACTTCTACAGCTCGGCCGTGACCTGGCTGGCCGATGTGCCGGTGCTGGGCACCGGCTTCCTGATCAGCGACGAAGGCAGCGGCCGCACGCGGCTGATCGACACCTGCATTTCGCCGGCGGATGGGGTGTTCGCTGTCGATGCCGACGGCATGGCGGACGAGCTGATCGTCGAGCGCTGGCTATCGCCCATGGCCGCCGCGCGGTTCTACGGGGCAGAGAACCTGCCCCCGCGGCTGCGCGACCGGGCCGCAGCGGGCAAAACGAACGAGCGCACCCGGTTCATCCAGGCGATCCAGCCGAACGACGATTACACGCCCGGGCGGCTGGGCACCAAGGGCATGCCCTATGTCAGCACCCATGTCAGCGAAGACGGCATGGCGCTGGTGAAACAGGGCGGCATGCGGGAACAGCCCTTCGCCGTGCCGCGCTGGGATACCGACGGCGCCAACCCATGGGGGCGCGGCCTGGGCTATCTGACCCTGGCGTCGGGCCGGAAGTTGCAGGCGATCACGCGCGACAACCTGTCCGCCGGGGCGCTGGCGGCCAAGCCGCCAATGGGCACGGTCGGCACCCGAGCCATCAAGGAAGGGGCCCGGATCGCGCCCGGCACCTTCCTGCACGGGGCGATCAGCCATACCGGCCAGCAGCTGGTGCGCCCGATCACCACCTTCAACGGCCTGCCGATCACGGCCGAACAGGAGCGCCAGAGCAAGGAAGAGGTCGAGAACGCCTGGCACGCCCAGCTGCTGTCCCTGGTCGGCCGCACCGGCCTTGGTCCGCTGGAGGTGATCGAGCGGATGGAAGAGCGCCTGCGCCTTCAGGCTCCCTTCCTTGGCCGGACCCAGACCGAGGGGCTGGCCTTCGTGCTGGAACGCCGGTTCGGCCTGCTGTTCCGGGCCGGACAGTTCCCGCCGCCGCCGCGCGAGATGGCGAACCAGCCGCTGGAAATCCGGTTCACCTCGGTTGCGGCGCTGGCGCAGCGAGCACAGGAGGGCGTGGCGGCCGCGCGTCTGCTGGAAGATACCTACAAGCTGGCGGGCGCCCAACCCGATCCGGCGGCCGCGGCCGAGGTCTGGGACAACGTGGACACCGACCGCGCCCTTGGCGTCCTGGCCGAGGCACGCGGTGCGCCGGCCAGCATGCTGCGCAGCCCCGAGGATCGCGAGGCCCGGCGCCAGCAGCGCGCCCAGGCGGCGCAGGCGCAGCAGATGATGGCGATGGCCCAACAGGGCGCGGCGGCCGCGAAGGACATGGCAGCCGCGATGGGTCCGGCGGAAGGGGGTGCAGTATGACCAGTCCTCTGGAAGATGATCCCGAACTGTGCCGTCTGGCTGGCGCGTTCCTGAAGCGTGCGCGTGAGCTGGGGGCATTGGCCGGGGTCTGCATGGCCGTCACCGAAACCGATGGATACACCCTGCTGGGCGGCGAGTTCTACGATGATACCTTCGGCGTGTTGATCCAGCAGTTTGCCGACCTGCGCCGCAAGATGCTCCAGGATGCAGAGACCGAGGACGCCGAGACAGCCGAAGATGCGGTCGATGCGCCCGGGCTTGTGCATTGATGCGCGCCGTCCGCCTTGCCGCGATGGCCGCCTATCAGGCGCTTTACGGCCGCCGCGCCACCACCCGGCTGGCCGAGGGCTGGCGCCAGATGCGGCTGGCACCCGAAGTGGTGCGCGACCTGTGCGTACTCGGCCATCTCTATGAGCCTGACGTGGATCCCGCGACCGGCCGCATCTACCCGGCGGACGAGCTGATCGCCCGATCCGCCCGCAAGACCATGGCGCTTGCCCTGCTGGCCCGCGCCGAAATCACCCACGAAGAACTGAACATACTGAGGCAGGAAGGTTTCAACGATGCTGCTGGCGATGATGCTTTTGGGCAGGATGACTGATGCGCGGCTGCGCAACGCGGAAGGGGCGGGCGGTGGCGCTGGTGCGGGCGATGGCGGGGCAGGTGCTGGCGGCGGCCAAGGCGCAGGGGGACAGGGCGCTGGAGGCGCGGGTCAAGGCGATGGTGGCGCTGGCGGTGCGGGAACTGGCGGCGGACAGGGCGCGGGCGGCGAGGATGGCCGCCCGTGGTATGAAACCCGCCAATGGGCCGACCCCAGCCTGCAACAGCACCTGGTGAAGTCCGGCTACCACAAGGGCACCGCAGACGAGGCGCTGGAGAAGGCGTTGAAGGGCGAGGTCGCGGCCGTGGCCCGGCTGGGCCGCAACCCGGCAACCCTGCTGGATGCCCCGGCCGAGGGGCAGGTGTTCACCGATTGGCTGAAGTCGAACGGCCAGAAGTTCGGTGTGCCGGATAGCCCGGACAAATACGACATCAAGCTGCCGGACAACCTGCCCAAAGGCCTGCCGATCAACGAAAAGATGCTGTCGGATTTCAAGACCCACGCTCATGCCAAGGGCCTGCCGCCCGCCATCGTGCAGGATGCGGTCAGTTTCTTCGCCAGCAACGTGGGGGCGGAATATACCAAACTGGCCGCTGATGCTGCGAACGCAGAAACCGTCCTGACGACCGCCTTGCAGGCTGAATGGGGCGGCGAGTGGAAGCAGAACCAGCAGCTGGCCGTGCGCACCTTCCAGGCGCTGGCGGCGAATGCCAGGCTGACGCCCGAACAGTCCCAGCTGGTGGCGGCCAAGCTGAACGAAGGCATGGGCGATGCCACCCTGCTGAAGTTCTTCCATGGTATGGCGGCTTTGATGGGCGAGGATACGCTTGCCGTCCCGCGCGGCGGCAATGCCCCCGCCCTGGCCTTGTCCGAGGCGCAGCAACGCAAGGCGACGATCATGGCCCGGCACACCGGCGACATGGCGCAGGCACGCGCCCGGGGCGATCAGCGGCAGATCGCGGCGCTTCAAAGCGAGCTGACGGGGCTGAACGCGATCATCCTTCAGCACGGCGGCAAGACCTGAAGACGGATGCGCCCGTGCAGGGCCGGGGTGGGTCTCGCACGGGCGCGGACGGGGCATATGCCTGCACAGGCAGCCGCCGTGGCCACCATATTTAGCGCTTGACAAGCTGTTGGTCCAGCGAGAAATACTGATTCGGCAAAGGCGGGTGGTCTCGAAAAACCGGGGTCCGCTGACCGGGGGGAACAGGCCCCACGCCCACGCGAGCGGCTGCCCTTCCGGGCGCAATCGCCAGGTCGGGTCCGGCTCTGCCGGGGGGTCCTCCGAACAACGTTGTCCGCAACATGTTCAGAGGAGGGGCCCGTGAGCTACGCTGAACGTTTTGACCAGACCCACAAGATCAACTACCAGGACGCATGGCGCCTGGCGGCCGATTACAACGACAGCAAGCTGCGCCACACGGTGTCCGAACAGACCTGTGAGGGCGAGCAGTCGGCGCCCGTCACCTACTACGACAGCGGCAAGGCCAAGCGCCGCGAGGGCCGCGCGCCCGGCAACATCGACACGCCGGCCAACCGCCGCCGCCGCTGGCTGAAATACCAGCCAACCTTCGACAGCGGCGAATACATCGACACGAACGACAAGTTCCAGGGCATGACCAACTTCCAGTCGCCCCTGATGAACCATCACTTCGGCAACGTCCGGCGGTTCATCGACCAGGACGTCATCATCGAAGGCCTGTTCGGCGACGCATACGAAGGCGCCCTGGGCGGCACCGTCATCCCGTTCCCGGGCAGCCAGTTGATCGGCCTGACCGTGCAGTCGGGCGTCGGCACTGGCGCGGTCGGCATGAACCTGGAAAAGATCAAGGCCAGCCGCAAGAAGTTCGCGGGCGCCAAGCACGATCTGGACCAGCAAAGTCCCTTCCTGCTGGTGACGGCCGAACAGATCGACGACCTGTCCAACGAAATCGAGCTGACCAGCGCCGACTACCGGGCCGAGGCCGGACCGGCCTTCAGCCGCGACGGCAAGCTGGCGAAGGTCTGGAACCATTTCCTGCTGGAATATCAGGACCTGCCGACCAAGATCGTGTCGGGCCGCGTGGTGCAGCGCAATCCGGCCTATCTGAAATCCGCCATGATGCTGGGCATCTGGCAGGACGTCCTGTCCAACGCCTGGCCGGACCCCGGCAAATACAACGAGCTGTTCATGAACGTCTGGGCGAACATGGACTGCCGGCGGCTGGACGAAACCGGCGTGGTCGAGATCGAAAGCGACTTGTTCGCCGCCTGATCCGCTTGCCCCTCCCGGGCGGGCGCGCTGCCCGGGTCATCCTCCAATTCATGCGAGAGGGCCAGACCATGGCTATCGTCAAGCAGAAGTCGACCATCTTCGGGGCGACCGGCGTGTCCGGCTACGTCCCGCCCGACAGCGCGGCCCGCAACGGCCTGATCCACCGCATCGCGGGCCGCGTTACGAACGCCGCGACCGACAACACCGGCTCCACCTACCTTCTGGCGGAGTTGCCGTGGAACGCCATCCTGCTGCATGACAGCACGGTGCGCACGGACAACTGGGGCTTTGCCCAGGCGGTGATTGGCACGCCCGAGGATCCCGACGGGCTGTACGATGCGGCCAAGGGGGCCAGCGCCACCGGCGTGGCGGTCTTCGCTGCCTACAGCGCGCGGTGGAACCAGCCGTTGTGGAAACAGGTCGGCCTGGCCGCCATGCCGAAGGCCGGTCTTGCCCGTATCCAGTTCGTCGCCGAAGCCGATGCGGCCGGCGCGGGCACGGCGGATTTCGACCTGCGCGTCGCGCTGCATCTGCCCTGATCGCGCGTCATGGCCGTCCTCACCACCGAAAGCGAAACCGTGATCTGCCGCCGCGCGCTGGGGCTGGCGGAATGCGGCAATCGCTTCGCCAGCCTTGAGGACGGATCGGCCGAGGCGGTGGATGCCCGCCTGCGCTACGATGCCCGACGCCGCTCTGTGCTGGAGGGCCTCGATTGGGGCTTTGCCCGCCGGAGGGTGCCGGGCACG
>JBBCJM010000165.1:0-63922 GCA_037190175.1 Paracoccaceae bacterium
ACGCTGTCGGAAACCATCTCGGCCTCGCGCAAGGCCGACCCCACCTTCCTGCGCATGGACCCGCCCCGGCATACCGAACACCGGCGGATGTGGTCGCAGTACTTCACCATCAAGCGCATCCAGGCGATGAAGCCCGGCATCCGCGCCATCGTGGAACGGGTGACCGACCGTTTCGTCACCCTGCCGCAGCCGGCGGACTTCGTGAAGGATTTCGCGCTGGCCATCCCCTCGCTGGTGATCTGCCAGCTTCTGGACGTGCCGGACGAGGCGCACGACTTCTTCCACCGCCATTCGCTGACCCGCACCCAGCTGAACGGCACGCCCGGGGAAATCCTCGCCGCGATGAAGGCGCTGGATGACTTCTGGGACGCCGAGATCGCCCGGCGCGAGGCCGATCCGGGCGAGGACATCGTCAGCCAGCTGATCGTGAACGAGGTGCGCCCGGGCCGGCTCGGCCGCGAGGAACTGCGCGGCATGGCGCAGCTGATGCTGCTGGCAGGGCACGAGACCACGGCGAACATGATCGCGCTGACCACGCTCACCCTTTTGCGCCACCCCGGGCAACTGGCCCGCCTGCGCGCCGACCGCGCGCTGGTGCCGGCGGCGGTGGAGGAGGCGCTGCGCTACCTGACCGTGGCGCAGAACGGGCTGGGGCGCACCTGCATCGCCGACACGGTGATCGGCGGCCAGCGGATCCGGGCGGGCGAGGGGGTGCTGGTGGTGGTCGCCTCGGCCAACCGCGATGCCAGCGAATTCGCCGACCCCGACCGCTTCGACATCACCCGCGAGGGCACGCGGCGGCACATGGCCTTCGGCGGCGGCATCCACCAGTGCCTGGGCCACCCGCTGGCGCGGGCCGAATTGCAGATCGTGCTGGACACCCTGCTCGACCGGCTGCCGAACCTGGGCATCGCCGAGGCCGAGGACCGGATCGCCTACAAGTACGACAGCCTTTTCTTTGGGCTCTACAGCCTGCAGGTCACCTGGTGAGCGGGTTCGCCGCCGGGAAACCCACAACGGAGACGCTTGGACGAATGCCGCTGAAAATTCACGTCGATCTGGATGGTTGCCTCGGCCACGGGCAATGCGAACTGGTCGCCCCGCAGCTGTTCCGCATCAACGGCGACGGGCTGGTCGAGGTGCTGCGCGACGCCGAGGAAGGCGAGCGCACCGCCCTGCTGACCGCCATCGCGCGCTGCCCGGAACGGATCATCACCTTCACCGAGGAGCCGTGAGCATGGTCGCGCGCGTCATCAAGCTGGGCTTCCTGGGGCTGGACGTGCTCCGCTTCGACGAGATGAAGCACCACTATGCGCAGGTCGTGGGCCTGACGCCGACCGCCGACACGCCCTCCGAGGCGTTCTTCGCCTGCGGGGTGGACAGCATGGCCATCTGCCTGCGCAAGGCCGGGGCTGCGGGCGCCCGCAGCGTGGGGCTGGTGGTGGCGCCGGACGAGGATCTGGCCGCCGTGGCCGCCCGCGCCCGGGCGGCGGGGCTGGCGGCGGAGGTGAAGTCCGACCTCTTCGGGTCGATCCCGGCCTGCGTCGAGATCGCCGACCCCGACGGCAACACGATCTTCCTCTATCCCGACGCGGCGCCGGCGGGGATGAGCAACTCCGGCCCCGGGGTGCAGCCGCTGAAGCTGGGCCATACCGCCTTCTTCGTGAAGGACGCCCGGGAATCGGCGCGGTTCTATACCGAGGCGCTGGGCTTCCGCTGGTCGGACTGGCTGGAGGACTTCTTCGTCTTCATGCGCTGCAACGCCGACCACCATGCGATGAACTTCCTGACCTCGGACCGGCGCGGGCTCTACCACGTCGCCTTCGAGCTGAAGGACTTCGCCCATCTGGGCCGCAGCTGCGACATCCTGGCCGAGCATGGCCAGCGCATCCTCTGGGGGCCGGGGCGGCACGGGATGGGCCACAACATCTTCAACTACCACCGGGATCCCGACGGCAACATCATCGAGTTCTTCACCGAGCTCGACCGGATGTCCGACGAGAGCCTGGGCTATTTCGACCCGCGCCCCTATCACACGGATTTCCCGCAGCGGCCCAAGGTCTGGCAGCGCGGCGATCCGATGACGATCAATTCCTGGGGCGCGGGCACCCCGCCCGAGATGCGCTGAGGCAAGAGACCGGGGCCGGCCCGCAAGGCCGGCCATTCGCCCGCAAGGCCGCCGAGGCCGGGGCACAACAGCAGGAGGAGGAAGCGAGATGACGGCAATGAGGACATTCGTGCGCCATGCGCTGGGCGGCGCGGCGCTGGCCCTGGGGCTGGCGGGCGCGGCGCTGGCGCAGGGCTATCCGAACCGCACGGTGACCGTGGTGGTGCCCACCGCGACCGGCGGCGGCGGCGACCTGATGGGCCGGCTCTTCGCCGCCTTCGCGGAGAAGAAGCTGGGCCAGACCTTCGTGGTCGAGAACAAGGCCGGGGCGCAGACCGCCATCGGGGCAAAGTACGTGGCCGAGGCGGCGCCCGACGGCTATACGATCCTGGTCACGCCCTCGTCGCCCTCGGCCTACAAGGCGCTCTACAAGGAGCCGCCGGTCGACACCGGCGCGGACTTCGACTTCGTGTCGTCCATCGTGCGGTCGCCGCAGGTGATCGCGGCGCATCCGAAACATGCGACCTTCGCCGACCTGGTGGCGGCCTCGCAGGCCAATCCCAACGGGGTGGTGATGGCCAGCTATGGCGGTTCGATCCACCTCCTGACGCTGATCCTGAACGAGGCCGCGGGGCTGAACGCCCGCGCCATCCAGTTCTCGAACGCCGGCGAGGCGGCCAAGTCGGTGGCGGCGGGCGATGCCGACTATTTCCTGGCCTCGGGCCCGACGCTGGGGCCCTGGGACGGCAAGATCACCCGCCTGGGCGTGACCAGCCGCGAGGAAAGCGCCGAGTTCCCCGGCCTGCCGGGCACCGTCGAGCTGGGGCTGGATCTGGCCGACCTGGGGATCTGGATCGGGGTGCTGGTGCCCAAGGGCACGCCGGCCGAGGCGATCGAGGTGCTGAACGCCACGGTGCGCGAATTCGTGGCCGACCCCGCCATCGCCGCCGAGCTGCGCAACCTGGGCTTCGAGCCCCATGCCAGCAGCCCCGAGGAGTTCCGCGACTTCGTGCTGACCGAGCAGGGCCTGCTGGCCGAGGCGGCCGAGAAATCGGGCTTCGAGAAGCAGTAGGCTGACGGCAGGATGACCCGCCGCCGCCCTTCGCGGGGCGGCGGCGGCAACGGCAAGGAAGGGGCGACGCGCATGATACGGATCAGGAACCAGCAGGACACGGCGGCGGGCGGGCTGCTGCTGGCCATCGGGGGGCTGGGCTTCGTGCTGGGCCGCAGGCTGGTCTTCGGCACGCCGGCGGCGATGGGGCCGGGCTTCTTTCCGCTGGTGCTGTCGGGCCTGATCTGCCTGTGCGGCCTGATCCTCGTGCTGCGGGGGGTGCGGGTGGCCGGGCCGCGGATCGAACGTTTCCACCTGCGGCCGATCCTGGCGGTGCTGGGCGCGATCCTGACGCTGGTGCTGCTGCTGCAACCGCTGGGCCTGATCCCCGCGGTGATGCTGATGGCCTGCGTGGCGGCCTTCGGCCAGCCGCGGCCGCGGGTGGCCGAGACGCTGCTGATCGGCGCCGGCATGGCGGCCTTCGCCACGCTGATCTTCGTCTATGCGCTGCGGATGCCGATGGCGCTGTGGTGGTTCGGCTGATGGCCCGCCCGGTCCCCCGCCCCACCGCCGAGACGCGGCCGTTCTGGACCTGGCTGGCGCAGGGCGAGCTGCGGCTGCCGCGCTGCCCGGATTGCGGGCGGATGCAGTATCCGCCGCTGCCGCGCTGCCCGCGCTGCCTGCGCGCCGATCTCGACTGGGTGCGGCTCAGCGGCCGGGGCCGGCTGGCGGCCTGGGCGGTGGCGCGCACCGATCTGAACCGCTGGCGCCCGCCGCCCTATGTCGTGGCCGAGGTCGAGCTGGAGGAACAGCCCGGGCTGGTGATCGCCGCCCTGCTGGAGGCCCCGGCCGACACGCCGCTGCACCGGGGCCAGCCGGTCGAATGCAGCTTCGCCACCGACCCGCTGCACGCGGGGCCGGAGCCGACCGTCTACCCCGACTTCCGCCTCGCCGGCCCTGCGGCCGACCCGACCCAAGAACCGACCAGACGCCCGGGGGAGTGATCCGATGGACCTTTTTGGCAATCTTTCGCTGGGTTTCTCGGCGGCGGGGACGATGCAGAACATCGGCTTCGCCTTCCTGGGCTGCCTGCTGGGCACCGTGGTGGGGGTGCTGCCCGGCATCGGCACCATCGCCACCATCGCCATGCTGCTGCCGGTCACCTTCGGGATGGACCCGCTGTCGTCGCTGGTGATGCTGGCGGGGATCTACTACGGGGCGCAGTACGGCGGCTCGACCACCTCGATCCTGATCAACATGCCGGGCGAGGCCTCCTCGATCGTCACCGCCATCGACGGCCACCAGATGGCGCGGCGCGGCCGGGCCGGGGCGGCGCTGGCCACCGCCGCCATCGCCTCGTTCTTCGCCGGCACCGTGGGCACGCTGTTCATCGCCCTCATCGGCCCGCCGCTCAGCTCCTTCGCCTTGCAGTTCAACTCGCCGGAATATGTGGGCCTGCTGCTTCTGGGCTTGACCATGGGCGTGGTGCTGGGGCGCGGCTCGCTGATCAAGGCCACGGCCATGGTGCTGGTGGGGCTGCTTCTGGGCCTCGTGGGCACCGACCTCAGCACCGGGGTCATGCGCTATACGCTGGGCCTGACCGAGTTGTGGGACGGGATCAGCTTTCTCGCCGTGGTGATCGGCCTTTTCGGGGTGACCGAGATCATGCGCAACCTCGAGGAGCCCGAACAGCGGCGCAGCACCATCGGCACCAGCCTGCGCGACCTCTACCCCAGCCGGGCCGAGTTCCGCGCCGCCTGGCCCGCCGCGGTGCGCGGCACCGGTATCGGCTCGCTCCTGGGGGTGCTGCCGGGGGCGGGGCCGACGCTGTCGTCCTTTGCCAGCTACACGCTGGAGAAGAAGATCTCGAAACGCCCCGCCGAGTTCGGCAACGGCGCCATCGCCGGCGTCTCCGGCCCCGAGGCGGCCAACAACGCCGCCGCCCAGACCTCGTTCATCCCGCTGCTGACGCTGGGCCTGCCCTCGAACCCCATCATGGCGCTGATGATGGGGGCGATGATGATCCAGGGCATCGCGCCCGGCGCGGCGGTGATGACAGACCGGCCGGAACTGTTCTGGGGCATGATCGCCTCGATGTGGATCGGCAACCTGATCCTGGTCGTCCTGAACCTGCCGCTGATCGGGCTGTGGGTGCGGCTCCTGTCGGTGCCCTACAAGGTGCTGTTCCCGATGATCCTGATGTTCTGCGTCATCGGGGTCTACAGCGATCACAGTGGCGTGTTGCAGATGTCGCTGCTGGCCGGCTTCGGGCTTTTCGGCTATGTCCTGCACAAGTTCGGCTTCGAGCCGGCGCCGCTGATCCTGGGCTTCGTCCTCGGCCCGCTGCTGGAGGAGAACCTGCGCCGGTCGCTGGTGATCTCGGTCGGCGATCCGATGATCTTCCTGGAACGCCCGATCTCGGCGGCGCTGATCGCGGTGGCGGTGGGGGTGATCCTGCTGATCGTGGCGCCGCAGTTCCGCAAGAACCGGGAGGTGATCTTTTCCGAATGACCCAGCCGCTGGCCAGGCTCATCCCCGACGACGGCGGCCGCGGCGAACCCGCGGCCGGCGGCGACTATACGCAGGTGCGCGGGCTGACCCGCGGGCTGGACATCCTGGAGGCGCTGAACGCCGCGCCCTTCGGCTCGGCCTCGGCCACCGGGCTGGCCGCGGCGACCGGCATCCACCGCACCACCGTGAAGCGCCTGCTGGAAACCCTGCGCGCCGCGGGCTTCGTGCATTTCCGGCCGGGGGCGAACGAATATGCCCTGGCCGCGCGGGTGCAGCGGCTGGCCCGCGGCTATGGCGCGGCGCAACAGGTGCTGGAGCTGGCCCGCGGCGCGATGCAGGAACTGACCCGCGAGGTCCTGTGGCCCAGCGACCTGATGCTGCCCGACGGCGGCGAGATGGTGGTGCAGGAGACCAGCCATCCGCTCAGCCCCTGGTCGTTCAACAGCCGGGCGCTGGGCACGCGGGTGCCGATGCTGCGTTCGGCCGGCGGCAGCGCCTATCTGGCCTGGTGTTCCGAGCAGGGCTGGCAGAGGTTTTTCCGCTGGGTCGAGGAGGCCCGCCGCGCCGGCGGTTTCGACGACTGGGACGAGGCCGAGATGCGCCGGATCATCCGCCGCACCCGCGAGCGCGGCTATGCCGTCACCCCGGGGCAGGAGACGCATGGGCGGCTGGATACCCGCTTCGGCAGCGGCAAGTGCTGGGCCCTGGCCGCGCCGGTGCGGGTGGACGGCGACTGCGTGGCGGTGCTGAACGTGGTCTACCTGCGCAGCGCGGTCAGCCCGCGGGTGGCGGCCGAACGCTTCGCCCCCGCGCTGGTGGCCACCTGCCGGGGGATCGAGGCGCAACTGGCGGCGGAGCGGGCGGAAGACGCCTCCGCCCCGCCCGTTCAGGCGCGCATCGCCTGCACCTCGCGCTCGACGTCATAGTCGTAAAGCCAGCTGCGGAACGCCTTGGAGGCGCGGATTTCCGCGTCGCGCTCGGCGATGGACAGGTACTGGCTGTCATAGCGCCTGCCGTTCTGCCGCGCGCCCTCCTGCACCGTGGTGGCCCGCGGCCGGCGCAGCGCCTCATAGGCCGCCAGCGCCTGCGGCACCTCGGCGGCGCTGCGCCCTGCCAAGAGACCGCCCAGCGCCGCGCCGTCCTCGATGGCCTGGTTGGCGCCCTGGCCCAGATGCGGCAGCATCGGATGCGCGGCATCGCCCAGCAGGGTCAGCCGCCCCTCGGTCCAGCGCGGCAGCGGCTCGCGGTCGTAAAGCCCCCACCAGAAACACTCCTCGACCTGCGCCAGCATGTTCACCACCGCCGGATCCCAGCCGGCAAAGGCCGCCGCCAGCTGGTCGCGGTCGCCGCGGGCCGACCAGGATTCGGCCGTTTCCTCGGTCGCCGGCACGAAGGCCACGTAGTTGATCAGCCGTCCGGCCCGCACCGGATAGGTCATGAAATGCTTGCCCTCGCCCATCCAGATGCGGAAGAGGTCGGCCGGCCAGCCCGGCAGCCGCTCGCGCGCGATCAGCCCGCGATAGGCCAGCATTCCCGAATGCACCGGCTGCGAGGGCGGGCAGACATAGTGCTGCAGCACCGACTGGATGCCGTCGGCGGCCACCACCACATCGGCCTCGACCGTGGCGCCATTGGCGAAATGCACCCGGGCGGTGGCCCCGTCCTGCTCGAACCCCGTGCAGCGATGGCCGGTTTGTACCGTGCCGGGCGGCAGGTGGCTGGCCAGAACCTCCAGCAGATCGGCCCGGTGCATCCCCTGGTTGCGGATGCCACCGGCCGACTCTCCGGTCAGCATCGGCGCCACCTGCGTCCCGTCGGCGCGGCAGAAGTTCGACTGCGGTCCGATGGGGGCGCCCACGCGGTCCAACGCCGGCTTCATCCCCAGGCGATAGAGGCAGCGCAGGCTGTTCGGCGTGATATGGACGCCGGCGCCCACCTCGCCCAGCGCCTCGGCGCGCTCGTAGACCTGCACCGCGATGCCGTGATGGGCCAGCGCGGCGGCGGCGGCCAGCCCGCCGATGCCGCCGCCCACGACCGCGGCGCGGATGGGTGTGTCTGCCATGTCTCCCCCCTTCAGACGGCCGAGAGGCCGCCGTTGATGCTGACGATCTGTCCGGTGATGCGCGCCGCGCCAGGCCCCAGCAGGAAGGCCGCAAGCTCGGCGATGTCCTGCGGCTCGGGCAGGCCCAGGGGCGCGCGGGCCTCGGCCGCGGCCAGGCTGCGGGCGCCGGCCTCGCCCTGCCCGATCCGGTCGAAAAGCGGGGTGCCGCGCACGTAGGTGGGCGAGATCGCGTTGACCCGGATGCGGTCGCGGGCCAGTTCCAGCGCCAGCCCGCGGGTCAGCGCCATGACCCCGCTCTGCACCGTGCCGACCAGCGCCTTGCGCGGCCCGGGCAGCTTGCCCGCGTCCGAGGCGAAGGTCAGCATGGCGCCCCCGCCGCCTGCCCTGAGCATCGCCGCCGCGGCGCGGCAGCAGGCGGCCAGCGCGCCCAGCCCCACCGTCATGCTGGCGGCGAAGCGGTCGAGGTCGGCCGTGGCCAGCGGGCCGGTGGCCGCACCCGGCGGCACGCAATGGACATAGGCGTCGAGCCGCGGGCCATAGGTCCCGGCCATCGCCGCGAACAGACGGTCGGGGCCGTCCGGGCGGGCCAGGTCGGCGGGGATGAAGGCGAACTCCCCCTCCGCCAGCGCCCGCAGCCGGGCGACCACCTGCGCGCCCCGCGCGGCATCGCGCCCCGCGATGGCCAGCCGGCGGGCGCCGCCCTGCACCAGCCGCTGGGCAATCGCCGCCCCGATGGGCGCGGTGCCGCCGCAGATCAGCGTCACGGGATCGGTCATTCCGCCCACCATCCGGCCAGATCCTCCGGTGTCAGCGCCCGCCGCTCGCCGATGGCCGAGGGGGTGCGCGAAAAGCGCGGCGCGGGGGCGGATTGCCGGGCGCCCTCGACCTCCACCACGCTGCCGCGGGCGATGAAATGCGGATGCTCCAGCGACTGCGCCACCGACAGGACCGGGGTCACGCAGGTGTCGGCGCCCTCGTAGACCTGCATCCATTCGGCCAGCGTGCGGGTGGCGAAGACCTCGGCCGCCCGCGCCCGCTGCCGGGGCCAGAGGCTGCGGTCGCGCTGGCGGTCGAAGATGGGGTCCGTGAGCCCCGCCAGCCGCCGCCATGTGGCATAGAACTGCGGCTCGCCCGCGCCCACCGCCAGATGCCCGCCGTCCTTGCAGCGATAGGTGGTGTAGAAGGGCGCGGTGCCGGAAAACGGCGTGCCGCCCCGCGCGTCGGTCAGGCTGCCCGCCGCCGCCATGGCGTGGAAGATCGTCATCAGCGACAGGACGTTGTCGGCGATGGCGCAGTCGATCACCTGCCCCCGGCCCGAGCCCGCGCGTTCGACCACCGCCGCCAGCACCGCCATCGCCAGATAGGCGCCGCCGCCGCCGTAGTCGCCGATCAGGTTCTGCGGCACCATCGGATCGCCCTCCGGCGGCCCGATCAGCCCCAGCGCGCCGGCCAGCGCGATATAGTTGATATCGTGGCCCGGCAGCGCGGCCAGCGGGCCGTCCTGCCCCCAGCCGGTCATCCGGGCGTAGATCAGCCGCGGGTTGGCCGCCGTCAGCGGCGCGGGGCCGAGGCCCAGCCGCTCCATCACCCCGGGCCGCATCCCCTCCAGCAGCACGTCGGCACGGGCCGCCGCCTGCCGGGCAAGCGCCAGATGGGCGGGGTCCTTCAGGTCCAGCTCCACGCCGGTGCGGCCGCGCAGCAGGATGTCGCGCGGGCGGCCCTGCGCGCCGGGGCGGGCGATGCGCAGCACCTCGGCCCCCATGTCCGACAGCAGCATCCCGGCGAAGGGCACGGGGCCCAGGCCCGCGAGCTCCACCACCCGCAGGCCGGCCAGCGGGCCCGATCCGGCTTGCCTCACCATCCTGTCACCTGCGCCAGAACCGCCTCGGCGCCCTCGGCGGTGTTGCCGCGCCAGGCCACGTGCTGGTCGGGCCGGATCAGCGCCAGGCCGCAGCCGTAAAGGTCGCGCAGCGCCGGCTGGTCCACCGTTACCACCCGCAGCGGGATGCCGCGCGCGGCCGCCGCGGTCTCGAAGGCCGCGGTTGCCGCCCCGGGATCCAGCGCCAGCAGGGTGAAGCCGGGCCCGAAACGGTCGAACAGCGAGACATGGCCATCCAGCCAGCCATGCGGCGCCCGCCCGCCGGGGGCCGAGGTGGGGACATAGACCTCGGGGTCGTCCGCCACATGGTCCGAGGCGGCGCAGATCACCGGCGAGTGGTCGTAGCGCGCGCCCAGCTGCACGCCGATGGAGGCGTACTGATTGCCGAAGGTCGAGATCACCGCGGCGGCGCGGGCGCGGTCGGCCTCGCCCGCCGGGCCTGGGTCGCAGATATCCGGCCCCACCGGCACGTCGCCGCTTTCCAGCGACATGCGCTTGGCCGCGCCGGTGTTGCGGAAGGCGATGGGGCGGCGCTCGGCCTCGTAGCTGGGCACCAGCCCCGGCCCGCCCCAGCCCTGCACCATGGCCGCCAGCTTCCAGCCCAGGTTCGCCGCGTCGTCGACCCCGGTGTTCATCCCGAACCCGCCGGTGGGGGTGAAGAGATGCACCGCGTCGCCCGCCAGCAGCACCCGGCCGCGACCATAGCCGTCGGCCACCAGCGCCTGCCCGGCGGTCCAGGGGGTATGGGCCAGCAGCTCCACCGGCACCGCGGCGCCCACCACCCGCTGGAAATAGTCGCGGATCGTGGTCAGGTCGGGCCTGGTGTCCTCGCTGCGCACCTTGGTGTTCATCAGGAAATGCCCGCGGCCGTCCAGGCTGGTCAGGTTGCCGCGGATCCCCGGGTTGACCGCCCAGTACTGCCAGGCCGGGCGGCGGATCAGGTCGTAGACCCCGGGCGCGTGCAGGTAGGTGGAGATCATCGCGCCGCTGGCATAGGCGCGTTCCTCGGGCCGCTTGCCGGCATAGCCGATGCCGAGGCTCTTGCGCACCAGGCTGTTGCCGCCGTCGCAGCCCACCAGATACCGGCATTCGACCTGTTCCTCGCGGCCCTGCGCATCGGCGAGGGTGGCCAGCACGTGGCTGCCCCGGTCGGCAAACCCGGTCAGCTCGCGGCCCCGGCGCAGGGCGACCTGCGGCAGTGTTTCCAGATGCCGGGCCATCGCGGCCTCGACATACATCTGGTTGGCGCGCAGGATCGGCTCGACGATCTGGTCGGCCGGCCCGGCGGCATCGCGCGCGGCGCGCTTCTCGCGCTCGGAGGGCATGGTCAGGCGGGCGATCTCCTGCCCGGCCAGCGTGTTGAAATAGGCCACGTCGGTCGGATGGTCCGGCGGCAGGCCCAGGTCGCGCAGCCGGGCGGCGAGGCCCAGCCGGCGGAAATGCTCCATGGTGCGGGCGTTGTGGGTATTGCCGCGGGGGATGGCCCGCGTCGTCTCGTCCCGGTCGGCCAGCAGGCAGTCCACGCCCAGCGCGGCTAGGTTCATCGCCAGATGCATCCCCACCGGGCCGGCCCCGATGATCGCCACGCTCGTCTTCAGGCCCACGCTCGGCTTCCCCCTGCACGTCCATCGGTTTGTGCCGGCTGGCGGGGCGGCGTTTCAAGCGGGCCATGGCCCCGGTGCATCCCGTGCACCGCGCCGAATGGCGTTTTGACGCAGGCGGCCCGGGATGGCTTCATTCCCCGACCGACCCGCCCGCACCGGGCGACGGCAGGAGGGGGAGGCCAGTGGCGCAGGCAGCATCGGCGATCGTGGGGGTGGGAGGCTCCGCCATCACGCGGCGCTCCGACGCCGGCATCCTGGGGCTGGCGCTGGACGCGGCGCTGGCCGCGCTGGCCGATGCCGGGCTGAGCCGCGACGAGATCGACGGCTATGTCGGCTCGCCCAAGGCGTCCCACCCCGCCGCGCTGCATGTGGACGGGGCCGACGAGGTGTCGGCGCGCTCCATGGTGCCGGCGCTGGGGCTGGGGCGGATGGGGGTGGCGATCGACCTCAACAGCGCCTTCGCGCCCGAGATGGTGGCCACCGCGCAGAACGCCATCGCCGCGGGCGCGGCCCGGCGGGTGCTGGTGGTGCGCGCGCTCTACAACGTGCCCGACCTGCGGTACGGCGAGGTCGTCCAGGCCGATGCGCATGGCGTGGACCAGTTCACGGTGCCCTTCGCCTACAACACCGGCGGGGCGCGGTTCGCGACGCGCGCGCGGGACTACATGGAACGCTCGGGCGCCGGCCGGCGGGATCTGTTCGAGGTGGTCTCGCTCATGCGCCGCAACGCGCGGGGCAACCCGGCGGCGATCTGGCGCGACAGGGGGCTGGAGTGGGAGACCTATCGCGACGCCGCGATGGTGACCGAACCCCTGTGCCTTTATGACTGCGACATGCCGGTCTGCGGCGCGGTGGCCTGGGTGATGACCGGGGCCGGGGAGGCCGCGCGGCGCTGGACCAACCCGGTCTTCGTGCAGGGCACCGCCAACTGGACGCAGGCCGACCGCATCTTCGCCCGCGCCGGCTGCACGCCCGCCGATGTGCGCATGGCCCAGATCTACGACGGGTTCTCGCACATGGTCTGGGGCTGGCTGGAACGGCTGGGCTGGGCGGAAGAGGGCCGCGCCTGGCGCTTCGTCAACGACGGGCATTGCGAGCCCTGGGCGCGGCTGTCGCTCAACACCTTCGGCGGCTCGATCGGCGAGGGGCGGCTGCACGGCGCCGGGCACCTGCGCGAGGCGGTGCTGCAACTGTCCGGCCGGGCGGGCGGGCGGCAGGTCGCGGGGGTGGACCGCTGCCTCGTGCAGGCGGGACCGCACGACTACGCCTCGCTCGTCATCCTCGGCACCGAACCGAACCAGGGGGATCCATCTTGAAGACCAGCGAAATCCTGCGCGTGCCCTACATGCTGGAGGCCGAGTCCGTCAGCACCAACGAACACTGGATCTGCCGCGTCTCCTTCCCCGAACTGCCCGACTGCGTGGTCGAGCATGTCGACGTGGAGGAGGCGATCCGCCAACTGCAGTGCAAGCGGCTGCTGGTGCTGCTGGACACGCTGGCCGAGGGCCGGATGCCGCCCCTGCCGCGCGGCCCTATCCGCTTCGACCCCAATGCCGGGCCGGCCGCCACGCTGGGGCTGGCCCCGCTGCTGGACGCGCTTGCCGAAATCGACCCCGGGGGCGTGCCGGCCGCACTGGCCGCCCACCCCGGGCTTGCCGCCGATCTTGCCCGTGCGCGGGCGCAATTCCTGTCGAACACCTGAGGTCACGCCATGCTTTCCAAACACGTCGCCGACACGCTGGTCCAGGTCAGCAAGGGAACCCAGATGGGGGATTTCCTGCGCCTGTTCTGGGTGCCCTTCCACCTGTCCGCCGCCATCGAGGCCGACGGGATGCCCAAGCGCGTCAAGCTGATGGGCGAGGACATGGTGGTGTTCCGCGACACGCTGGGCCGGGTGGGTCTGGTGGACAACGCCTGCGCCCACCGCCGCGCGCCCATGGCCTATGCCCGCAACGAGGACTGCGGGCTGCGCTGCGTCTATCACGGCTGGAAATACGACATCACCGGCCAGTGCGTGGACCAGCCGGCCGAACCCGCCAACAGCCGCTTCAAGAACCGGGTGAGGATCAAGGCCTATCCCTGCCGCGAGCGGAACGGGGTGATCTGGGCCTACATGGGCCCCGAGACCGACGAGGCGATCCCCGACCTGCCCAACGTGGAATGGAACCTCGTGGACCCCGAGCAGGTGCATGTCACCATCCGCGTGCAGGAAACCAACTGGCTGCAGGCGCTGGAGGGCGACATCGACTCGGCCCATGCCGGTTTCCTGCACGGGCGGGTGGACAACGACGGCCGCATGAAGCGCAACCTCAACGTCCGCGACATGCGCCCCACCTTCGACGTGGTGCAGAAGGACTGGGGCGTCTCCATCGCCTCGCGCCGGATCGTGTCGGACGAGGACTATTACTGGCGGGTGAACCAGTTCGTGTTCCCCTGGTTCACCTTCTCGCCGCCGCAGTCGGTGTTTCCCGAACTGACCGGCCATGCCTGGGTGCCGATGGACGATGAGCACACGCTGGTCGTGACCTTCAGCTATGTGCCGGACGCGCCGCTCTATCCCAAGACCCGCGCGCTGTTCGAGGAAGGCTACAAGGGCCGCGAGACCGGGCATCCCAGCCGCCACGCCTATCGCACCGACAATCCGGGCGCGCCCTATGCCGGCTACTGGACCCGCTTCAACGCGGAAAACGACTTCCTGATCGACGCGCAGGAGCAGAAGACCACCTGGTTCTCCGGCATCCCCGGCCTCTGGGTGCAGGACACCGGCTGCCAGGCCGGCCTCGGCCCGATCATCGACCGCACGCTGGAACGGCTGGGGGCCAGCGACGCGGGCATCGTGGTGGCGCGGCACAGCCTGCTGGACGCATCCCGGGCCTATCGCGAAAGCGGCACGGTGCCGGCGGGCGTGACCGAGCCCGACCAGTCGATGATCCGCGCCGTGGCGATCCGGCTGCCGCGGGACCAGGAGGTCTGGCAGGCCGCCGGCGAGTTCATGCAGGCCCGGCTGGGCGCCGGCTTCGGGTACACGCCGTGAGCGGCGGGGCGAGGAACGGCGCCGCGCTGGCCGGCGTGCGGGTGCTGGAGCTCAGCGGCGGGGCGGCGGCGGTGACGGGGCGCATCCTGGCCGACCGGGGCGCCGAGGTGGTGAAGGTGGAACCGCCGGGCGGCGAGCCCGCCCGCACCGCCGCGCCGGTGGCCGAACTGTCGAACGGCGAGCGGCTGGGGCTGCACTGGCTGGCCTTCAACCTGTCCAAGCACAGCGTGACGCTGGATCTGGACAGCCCCCAGGGCCGGGCCGGCTGGCTGGCGCTGGTGGACGGCGCCGACATCGTGCTGACCGACTGTCAGCGGTTCACGCTGGCCGAGGCCGACGCGCTGGCCGCCGAGGCGCGGGCGCGCAATCCCGGGCTGATCTGGACCGAGATCTGGCCCTTCGGCCGCGGCGAGCCGTTCGAGGGCTACCCGGCCGGCGACCTGTCGGTGCAGGCCCTGGGCGGGCATCTGGCGCTGAACGGCGATCTCGACCGCGCGCCGGTGCGCATCAGCCTGCCGGTGGCGATCCTGAACGGGGGGGCCGAGGCGGCCTCGGCGGCGCTGATGGCCTATTACCACCGGGTGATGGGCGGGCCGGGGCAGCGGGTGGACGTCTCGATGCAGGAATGCATCACCTGGACGCTGCTGAACAGCACCATGATCGCGCAGCTGCTGGGCTTCGACGAACAGCGCGGCGGCGCGGTACGCAAGGAGCGGGCGAACACCTTCTACACGCGCCTCGTGTGGGAATGCGCCGACGGCTTCATCACCATCGCCCCGGTGGGCGGCGGCTTCGGCGTGGTGCGCGAACGGTCCTACAGGGCGCTGGTGGCCTGGATGGCCGAGGAGGGAATCACCGACGAACTGCTGACCGCGCGCGACTGGAACGGCAAGGACGCGGCCACCATCGCGCAGGCGGACTACGACCGGGTGGCCGAGATCATCGGCGATTTCATCCGCACCAAGACCAAGGTGGAACTGATGACCCGGGCGGTGGCGCACCAGATCCTGCTGGCCCCGATCAACGGCATCCGCGACGTGTTCGAGAACGGGCACCTGCGCGCCCGCGGCCTTTTCGCGCCGCTGGCCGACCCGGACCGCGGCTTCGCCGCCGAACTGCCCGCGGCCTGGGCGCAGCTGACCGCCACGCCGCTGGTGCCGCTGGCCCCGGCGCCGGCGGCGGGGGAACACGACGCGCTGTATCTGGCCCCGGCGGCGCGGCGCATGGCGGGAGGTGCGGCATGAGCAGGAAGATCTTCGCAGGGCTGAAGGTCGCGGATTTCACTTGGGCCGCGGCCGGGCCGATCATCACCAAGCAGCTGGCCGACAACGGCGCCACGGTGATCAAGATCGAATCCACCCGCCACCCCGACAGCGTGCGGCTGGGCGGACCGTTCAAGGACGGCAAGCCGGGGATCAACCGCTCGGGCTTCTTCGCCGACTTCAACAGCTCCAAGCGCAGCATCGCGGTGGACCTGAACCACCCCCGCGCGGGCGAGGTGATCCGCCCGCTGCTGGAATGGGCCGATGTGGTGGCCGAGAGCTTCCGCCCCCGGGTGATGGACCGCTGGGGGTTCGGCTATGCCGCGGTGCGCGAGATCAATCCCTCGGTCATCTATCTGTCCTCGTCGCTCTACGGCGCCACCGGGCCGCTCAGCAGCCATCCGGGCTTCGGTGCGCAGGGGCAGGCGATCGCGGGCTATCACGGGATGACCGGCTGGCCCGACCGCCCGCCCGCCGTGCCCAAGGGGGCCTATACCGATTCCGTCTCGCCCCGCTTCGGCGGTGCGGCGCTGATGGCGGCGCTGATCCACCGCGCCCGCACCGGCGAGGGGCAGCATATCGAACTGTCGCAGGTGGACACCGGGGTGACGCTGCTGAGCGCCGAACTGCTGGGCCTGCAACTGACCGGGCAGGAGGCGGTGCGCAACGGCAACGCCGATCCGCGCGCCATCCTGCACGGGGTGTTCCGCTGCGCGGGCGAAGACCGCTGGATCGCCCTGGAATGCTGGACGCCGGCCGAGTGGCAGGCGCTGCTGGGCGTGCTGGGCCAGCGGGGCGACCCGGGACCGCTGGCGGCGGTCGTGCCGGTGGCCGACCCGCCGGATCGCGCGGGGATCGAGGCCGAGGTCACCCGGCTAACCGGGCTCTGGGATGCCTTCGACCTGATGGCGGCCTGCCGCGCGGCCGGGGTGTCCAGCGGCGTGGCGCTGCGCGGCACTGACCTGATGCAGGACCCGGTGCTGCGCCAGCGCGGCCATTTCTGGGCGCTGCCGCACCCCGAGATGGGCACGCTGGACTACAACGGCCCGGCCTACCGCTTCGAGGCGACCCCCTCGGAACTCACCTCCGCCGCCCCCTGCATGGATCAGCACACCGACGAGGTGCTGGCCGAGGTGCTGGACTTCGCCCCTGCGCGAATCGCGGAGCTGCGGGCCGAGAAGGTGCTGGGCTGAGCGACGACTGCCCCGGTGGCTTGCAGTCGCGGGGCAGGATGCATCGGGCGCTTCTGCAATCCGGGGCGACGCCACGCGAAGCCGGGCCGTCAGGCCCCGCGGGTTCGAGGCGGGTCCAACATGCAAAAGGCGCGCAACTTGTTGAAGTTGCGCGCATTTTTGCCGTATATTGGTGCCCAGAAGAGGACTCGAACCTCCACGCCTTGCGGCACTGGTACCTGAAACCAGCGCGTCTACCAATTCCGCCATCTGGGCGATGTCGTGGGGGGCGATTTACGCGGGCGGCCGGGGGGTGTCAACGGGCTGCGCGCAGATTTCCGCCGGCGGCCTGCATCGGCCCCTCGGCCTCGGCCGGCTGACGCTCCCTCGGGTTGCAGCGCAATCCAGACCCGCGGCATTCCGGGACTTGAGCGCGGGGGTGGGGCGGCGTAAACCCTCTGCCAGACCCGCATGAGGAGGACGTGACCCATGTCCAGCACCGCGCCGATCGTCACCATCTTCGGCGGCTCCGGCTTCGTGGGGCGCTATGTGGCGCGGCGGATGGCGCAGGCGGGCTGGCGGGTGCGGGTGGCGGTGCGCCGCCCGAACGAGGCGCTGTTCGTGCGGCCCTACGGCACGCCGGGGCAGGTGGAGCCGGTGTTCTGCAACATCCGCGACGATGCCAGCGTCCGCACCGCGATCCATGGCACGCAGGCGGTGGTGAACTGCGTGGGCATCCTGAACGCGGTGGGCCGGCAGAGCTTTGCCGCGGTGCAGGACGAGGGCGCGGGCCGCATCGCCCGGATCGCGGCGGAAGAGGGGGTGGCGCGGCTGGTCCACCTTTCGGCCATCGCCGATCCGGCCGGCGAGAGCCTTTATGCGCAAAGCAAGGCGGCGGGCGAGGCTGCGGTGCTGGCGGCCTTTCCCGAGGCGGTGATCCTGCGCCCCTCGGTGATCTTCGGGCCCGAGGACCGCTTCTTCAACCGCTTCGGCGGCATGGCGCGGCTGGGGCCGGTGCTGCCGCTGACCGGGGCCGGGACCCGCTTCCAGCCCGTCTATGTCGAGGACGTGGCGCAGGCCGCGGTCAAGGGCGCCACGGGAGAGGCCGCGCCGGGCGTCTACGAGCTCGGCGGGCCCGAGGTGGCGACCTTCCGCGAACTGATGCAGCGGATGCTGGGCATCATCCGCCGCCGCCGGCTGGTCCTGGGGCTGCCGTTCTGGGTGGCGCGGATCATCGCCTTCGGCTTCGACGCGATACAATGGATCACCGGCGGGCTGATCGAGAACAAGGTGCTGACCCGCGACCAGGTGAAGAACCTCGCGCGCGACAACGTGGTGGCGCCGGGGGCCAGGACGCTGGCCGACCTCGGCATCCGCCCCACGGCGATGGAGGCGGTGCTGCCCGAATACCTCTGGCGATTCCGCCCGACCGGGCAATACGACGCCATCAAGGAATCCGCCAAGAACCTGCGGAAGGTCTGATCCTTGGCCGCCGACACGCTGGCGCAGGCGCTGATCCTGGGCGTTCTCGAGGGGCTGACCGAGTTCATCCCCGTCTCCTCCACCGGCCACCTGCTGCTGGCCGGGCATTTCATGGGCTACGAGAGCGCCGGGCGCACCTTCGAGGTGGTGATCCAGCTGGGCGCGGTGCTGGCGGTGATCGCGCTCTACTTCGGCCGGCTCTGGGCCATCGCGCGGGCCACGCCGCACGACCCCGCGGCGCGGCGCTTCGTGGCCTCGGTGCTCTTGGCCTTCCTGCCGGCGGCGGTGATCGGGGTGCTGGCGCATGACCTGATCAAGCGGGTGCTGTTCGAGACCCCGGTGCTGATCGCGGTGATGCTGGTGCTGGGGGGCGTGGTCCTGCTGGTGGTGGAGCGGCTGATCCCGCCCACCCGGCATTCCGACGCCGTGCGGCTGCCGCTGGGCACGGCGCTCGCCATCGGCTTCTGCCAGTGCCTGGCGATGATCCCCGGCGTCTCGCGCTCGGGCGCCACCATCGTGGGGGCGCTGGCGCTGGGCTGCTCGCGCAAGGCGGCGGCGGAGTTCTCGTTCTTCCTGTCGATGCCCACCATGCTGGGGGCGGTGGTCTATGACCTGTACAAGAACCGGGCAGTTCTGGACGCTTCCGCGTGGCAGGAGATCGCCGTCGGTTTCATCGCCGCGGCGGTGAGCGGATTTCTGGTGGTGCGCTGGGTGCTTGGCTATGTCCAGACCCGCAGTTTCGCGCTGTTCGGCTGGTGGCGAATCATCGTGGGCGGGGCGGCTTTGGCGGCCATCGCGGCGGGTGCGGGGTGAGATAGGGAAACTATACTGCCCTATTTGGCAATGAATCGGACAGGAAGGCTGACGCAACCCCTGAGAAAGCCGAAGATAGGTCAGCATAACTGACTTTTATTCGCCTCCGCTCTGGATTATCAGGTGTGACCCACCGGAAACCCCCAGGGAGGCGTCGGCATGGCCACGGAACGAATGCTGCGGTTTGTGACCGTGGGGCGCGAGATGCCGGAAAAGCGGCCGCCCAGCCTGCGCGCGCAGGACTTCCACGAGATCTACCGCGAATATGCCGCCGAGAAGGCCGCCGAACAGGCCGCCCGGTGCAGCCAGTGCGGCGTGCCCTATTGTCAGAGCCATTGCCCCTTGCACAACAACATCCCCGACTGGCTGCGGATGACCGCCGAGGGGCGGTTGCAGGAAGCCTATGAGCTCAGCCAGGCCACCAACACCTTCCCCGAGATCTGCGGCCGCATCTGCCCGCAGGACCGGCTGTGCGAGGGCAATTGCGTGATCGAGCAGTCGGGCCACGGCACGGTGACCATCGGCTCGGTCGAGAAATACATCACCGACACGGCCTGGGAGGAGGGCTGGGTGAAGCCGATCCGCCCGGCCGTCGAGCGGCCCGAGAGCGTGGGGATCATCGGCGCCGGGCCGGGCGGCCTTGCCGCCGCCGACCGGCTGCGCCGCATGGGCGTGCAGGTGACGGTCTATGACCGCTACGACCGCGCGGGCGGGCTGATGACCTATGGCATCCCGGGCTTCAAGCTGGAGAAGGACGTGGTGATGCAGCGCATCGCCCAGCTGGAGGACGGCGGGGTTCAGTTCGTGCTGAACTGCGACGTGGGGGTGGACCTGAGCTTCGAGGCCATCCGCGGCAAGCACGACGCGGTGCTGATCGCCACCGGCGTCTATCGCGCCCGCGACCTGCAGGCCCCCGGGGTGGGCGCGCGCGGGGTGGTCAAGGCGCTGGACTACCTGACCGCATCCAACCGCAAGGGCTTCGGCGACGAGGTGGCCGAGTTCGACGACGGCACGCTGAACGCCAGCGGCAAGCGGGTGGTGGTGATCGGCGGCGGCGACACCGCGATGGACTGCGTGCGCACCGCGGTGCGGCAGGGGGCGACCAGCGTGAAATGCCTCTACCGCCGCGACCGCGCCAACATGCCGGGCTCGCAGCGCGAGACCCAGAACGCCGAGGAGGAGGGGGTGGAATTCGTCTGGCTCTCCGCCCCCCGCGGATTCACCGGCGGCACGGCGGTGGAAGGGGTGATGGTGCAGCGGATGCGCCTGGGCTCGCCCGACGCCACCGGCCGGCAGACCCCCGAGATCATCGAGGGCGCCGACTATGTGGAACCCGCCGACCTGGTGATCATGGCGCTGGGCTTCGAGCCCGAGGACCTGCCCGGCCTCTGGGGCCAGCCGGAGTTGAAGGTGACCCGATGGGGCACCATCCGCGCCGATTTCGCCACCCATGCCACCAGCCTGCCCGGGGTCTATGCGGTGGGCGACATCGTGCGGGGCGCCAGCCTGGTGGTCTGGGCGATCCGCGACGGCCGCGAGGCTGCCGACAGCATCCTCAACTGGCTGGCGCAAGGCGCGACGGCCGTGGCCGCGGAGTGAGCCGCATGAAGCCCTTTCTCATTGCCATCACGGCAGCAGTGCTGACCCTTCCCGGCGCAACCCCCGCCGCCGCCGGCAGTTTCGAGCCGCCGGCGGGCTGCACCACCTGGCTGACCGTGCAGTCGCGCGGGTGCCGGGTGTCGAACTACTACCGCTGCGAGCGGGACACTCCGGGCGACCAGTGGCGGGCGGACTTCGACCAGGAGGGGATCTATTTCCTCAGCCGGATCGACCGCGAGGCGCAGTGGGTGGAAAGCTTCGACCTCTTCCCCACCGTGCGCCAGACGCTGGACCCGAACCCCGAGGACCCGGCCTCGTTCACCGAGCTGCTGGGGGGCCTGGACAGCTTCGCCTTCAACCTGACCAAGGACGACGGGCGGCAAAGCCGGGTGCGCGGCTTCGACCGGCTGACCGGGCGCAGCTTCACCATCGACGGGGTGACGCTGCAGGAGACCGAGTTCGAGTTCACCGAGACCGACCCGGAGGGCAACCTGCTGCGCCGCTCGCGCGGCAACGAGTACATCCATCCCGAATGGCGCAACTTCTTCGCCGGCCCCTCTGAATGGGACGGGGGCGACGGCTATGTGCCCATCGACGGCAGCCCGGTGACCTTCGACTTCCCCGGCGACCCCGGCTTCGCCTCCACCCAGCCGATCTACGAATGCGACGCGGTGCTGAGCCGGGCGCCGCTGAGCCCTCCCCCCGCCGAGGTGCATCGTGTTCGGCGCTGATTTCCTGGAGGAGCGGGGGTTCTACCGCTACGGCTCGCTGCGGGCGCGCGCGCCGGTGCATGTCTGGATCGGGCGGATCGACGAGCCGGGCGACCTGAAGAACGGCGCGATCGAGCCGGTTGTCGGCTGCATCGTGATGTCGATGCGCGAGGGGATGCCGATCCTCGGTCACGCGCCCTTCCTCTTGTCGGCCATGCTGTCGGACCCGCACGAGAAGATCGCCCCGCTGCCTGGCGCCCCCATCGCCACCTTCGACATGAAGTACCGCGACTGGCGCCGGGAATGGGACGCGGGCAATGCCTCGGCCTGGGAAGACGGGCCGGCGGAAGTCTATTACCAGGCCATCGGTGCCTTGCTGGAGGGCAAACAGAGATGACCCGCTATGACGCGACCTGGGTTGCCGCCGAAGAGGACAAGCGCCGCAAGCTGGCCGAGACCGGGCTCTGGCGGCCCGAGGACGAGCATTCCTCCTGCGGGGTGGGGCTGGTGGTCTCGATTTCCGGCAAGCCCAGCCGCAAGGTGGTGGAGAACGGGATCGCCGCGCTGAAGGCGGTCTGGCACCGCGGCGCGGTGGACGCCGACGGCAAGACCGGCGACGGCGCGGGGATCCATGTGCAGATCCCGGTCAGCTTCTTCTACGACGTGATCCGCCGCACCGGGCACGAGCCCGACATGCACAAGCTGGTGGCGGTGGGACAGGTGTTCCTGCCCCGCACCGATTTCGGCGCGCAGGAACGCTGCCGCACCATCGTCGAATCCGAAGTGCTGCGGATGGGGCATTACATCTATGGCTGGCGGCACGTGCCGGTGGATACCTCGGTGCTGGGGGAAAAGGCCAACGCGACCCGGCCCGAGATCGAGCAGATCCTGATCCGCTGCGAGAACGGCGCCGATCCCGAGCAGTTCGAGCGCGAGCTTTACATCATCCGCCGCCGGATCGAGAAGGCGGCCACCGCCGCGGGCATCGCCGGGCTTTACCTGTGCAGCCTCTCGTGCCGGTCGATCATCTACAAGGGGATGATGCTGGCCGAGCAGGTGGCGACCTTCTATCCCGACCTGATGGACGACAGGTTCGAAAGCGCCTTCGCCATCTATCACCAGCGGTATTCCACCAACACCTTCCCGCAATGGTGGCTGGCCCAGCCCTTCCGGATGCTGGCCCACAACGGCGAGATCAACACGCTGAAGGGCAACGTCAACTGGATGCGCAGCCACGAGATCCGCATGGCCTCCTCGGCCTTCGGCGAGATGGCCGAGGACATCAAGCCGATCATCCCCTCGGGTTCCTCGGACTCGGGCGCGCTGGATGCGGTGTTCGAGGTGCTGGTGCGGTCCGGGCGAAATGCGCCGATGGCCAAGACCATGATGGTGCCCGAGGCGTGGTCGAAAGCGACCATCGAACTGCCGAAGCCCTGGGCCGACATGTATTCCTATTGCAACGCGGTGATGGAGCCCTGGGACGGCCCGGCGGCGCTGGCCATGACCGACGGCCGCTGGGTCTGCGGCGGGCTGGACCGCAACGGGCTGCGGCCGATGCGCTATGTCATCACCGGCGACGGGCTGCTGATCGCGGGGTCCGAGGCCGGGATGGTGCCGGTGGACGAGACCACGGTGCGCGAGAAGGGCGCGCTGGGGCCGGGGCAGCTGATCGCGGTCGACATGGCCGAGGGCAAGCTTTACCACGACGCGCAGATCAAGGACAAACTCGCCGCCAGCCAGCCCTATGGCGAGTGGGTGGAGAAGGTGGTGAACCTGTCCCCCGACCTCGACGCCCTGCCCGAACATGCGATGTTCAGCGGCGCGGAACTGCGCAAGCGCCAGATCGCCGCCGGCTATTCGGTGGAGGAGCTGGAGCAGGTGCTGCACCCGATGGCCGAGGACGGGAAGGAGATGGTGGCCTCGATGGGCGACGACACGCCGCCCGCGGTGCTGTCGCGCGTCTATCGCCCGCTGAGCCACTTCTTCCGGCAGAACTTCAGCCAGGTCACCAACCCGCCCATCGATTCCTTGCGCGAAAGCCGGGTGATGAGCCTGAAGACCCGCTTCGGCAACCTGAAGAACGTGCTGGACGAGAATTCCAGCCAGACCGAGATCCTGGTGCTGGAAAGCCCCTTCGTGGCCAACGCCGAATTCGACGCCATGGTGCAGCAGTTCGGGGCCAATGTGGGCTTCATCGACTGCACCTTCCCGGTCGGCCCCTCCCTGGACGACCTGCGCGAGGGGCTGGAGCGGATCCGGGCCGAGGCGGAGGACGCCGTGCGCTCCGGCGCCGGGCATCTGGTGCTGACCGACGAGCATCAGGGGCCGGACCGCGTGCCGATGCCGATGATCCTGGCCACCAGCGCCGTGCATTCGTGGCTGACCCGCAAGGGGCTGCGCACCTTCTGCTCGCTGAACGTGCGCGCGGCCGAATGCATCGACCCGCATTACTTCGCGGTGCTGATCGGCTGCGGCGCCACCACGGTGAACCCCTATCTGGCGCAGGACAGCATCGCCGAGCGGATCGACCGCGGGCTGATCGAGGGCCCGCTGGTCGAGGCGATGCGCCGCTATCGCGCCGCGGTGGATGCGGGGCTCTTGAAGATCATGTCCAAGATGGGGATCTCGGTGGTCTCCTCCTACCGCGGGGGGCTGAACTTCGAGGCCGTGGGGCTGAGCCGCGCCATGGTGGCCGAGTATTTCCCCGGAATGCCCAGCCGGATCTCCGGCATCGGGCTGCACGGGATCGAGCAGAAGCTGGAGCAGGTTCACGCCCGCGGCTGGCTTTCGGGCACCGAGGTGCTGCCCATCGGCGGCTTCTACAAGGCGCGGCGGTCGGGCGAGAAGCACGCCTGGGAAGCGCAGACCATGCACATGCTGCAATCGGCCTGCGACCGCGCCAGCTATGACCTGTGGAAGCAGTATTCGGCCGCGATGCGGTCGAACCCGCCGATCCACATCCGCGACCTCTTGGACATCAAGGCTTTGGGCAAGCCGGTGCCGATCGAGGAGGTGGAAAGCATCACCTCGATCCGCAAGCGGTTCGTGACCCCGGGCATGTCGCTGGGGGCGCTGTCGCCCGAGGCGCACAAGACCCTGAACGTGGCGATGAACCGGATCGGGGCGAAGTCGGATAGTGGCGAGGGCGGCGAGGACCCGGCGCATTTCACCCCCGAAGCCAATGGCGACAACCCCTCGGCCAAGATCAAGCAGGTGGCCTCGGGCCGCTTCGGCGTGACCGCCGAATACCTGAACGCCTGCGAGGAATTGGAGATCAAGGTCGCGCAGGGCGCCAAGCCCGGCGAGGGCGGGCAATTGCCGGGGATGAAGGTCACCCAGCTGATCGCCCGGCTGCGGCACTCCACCCCCGGGGTGACCCTCATCAGCCCGCCGCCGCACCACGACATCTATTCGATCGAAGACCTGGCGCAGCTGATCTACGACCTGAAGCAGATCAACCCGCGTGCCAAGGTCACGGTGAAGCTGGTCTCCTCCTCCGGCGTCGGCACCATCGCCGCCGGGGTGGCCAAGGCCAAGGCCGACATCATCCTGATCTCGGGCCACAACGGCGGCACCGGGGCCTCTCCGGCGACCTCGATCAAGTATGCCGGCCTGCCCTGGGAGATCGGGCTGACCGAGGCGCATCAGGTGCTGTCCATGAACAACCTGCGCGAGCGGGTGACTCTGCGCACCGACGGGGGCCTGCGCACCGGGCGCGACATCGTGATGGCGGCAATGCTGGGGGCCGAGGAGTTCGGCATCGGCACCGCGGCGCTGATCGCCATGGGCTGCATCATGGTGCGGCAATGCCAGTCGAACACCTGCCCGGTGGGCGTCTGCACCCAGGACGAACGGCTGCGGGCCAAGTTCACCGGCTCGGCCGACAAGGTGGTGAACCTGATCACCTTCTACGCGCAGGAGGTGCGGGAGATCCTCGCCTCCATCGGCGCGCGCTCGATCGACGAGATCATCGGGCGTGCCGACCTGCTGGTGCAGGTCAGCCGCGGGGCGGCGGATCTGGACGACCTCGACCTCAACCCCCTGCTGATCACCGTCGACGGGTCGCAGAAGATCACCTACGACCGTTCGAAGCCCCGCAACGCCGTGCCGGATACGCTGGATGCCGAGATCATCCGCGACGGTGCCCGGTTCTTCGAGGACGGCGAGAAGATGCAGCTGTCCTATGCCGTGCGGAACACCCACCGCACCATCGGCACCCGGGCCTCCAGCCACATCGTGCGCCGGTTCGGGATGCGCAACAGCCTGCAACCCGACCACCTGACCGTGAAGCTGACCGGCAGCTGCGGCCAGTCGCTGGGCGCCTTCGCCGTCCGCGGGCTGAAGATCGAGGTGCAGGGCGATGCCAACGACTATGTGGGCAAGGGCCTCTCGGGCGGGCTGATCGCGGTCTATCCGCCGATGTCCTCGCCGCTGGAGGCGGCCGAGAACACCATCATCGGCAATACCGTGCTTTACGGCGCGACCGACGGCTGGCTCTTCGCCGCCGGCCGGGCGGGAGAGCGGTTCGCGGTGCGCAACTCGGGCGCCCGGGTGGTGGTGGAGGGCTGCGGCACCAACGGCTGCGAATACATGACCGGCGGGGTGGCGGTGATCCTGGGCCGGATCGGCGCGAACTTCGGCGCGGGCATGACCGGGGGCATGGCCTATGTCCACGACCCGCTGGGGGTGGCCGAGGACATGATGAACCTCGAGTCGATCCTGACCTGCGCGATCACCCATCCGCATTGGGAGGCCGAGCTGAAGGGCCTGATCCAGCGCCATCTGGCCGAGACCGGCAGCCGCACCGCCCGCGCGATCCTGGACATGTGGGCCGAGGAGCGGCGCAACTTCCTTCAGGTCTGTCCGAAGGAAATGGTCACCCGCCTGCCGCACCCCCTGTCGGACGAACCCCAGGCGGTGCCGGCGGAATAGACGGAAGGGCCCCCGCGGGGGCCCTTTTCATTCTTCGTCCGATAAGCGCAGGCTGGCGGGTATGTCACGCGAACTGTGGAGAACGCGCAGCACGACTAGCTGGTCTCCGGCCAAACGATAAAATGCCAGATATGGAAATCCCCGCACCAGCCAGGACCGAAGCCCGGGGTTCCTTGCGATTTCCGCAAACCGCGGTGAGCCGCTTTGCGGAAACTGCGAAAGGTGGCGCAGGACCTTGGTCCAAGCCGTCAGAAACCCCGATGCCACCTCCGGCCCTGCCTTGGCCAGATAGTACTCGGTGATCTGGTCAAGGTCGTCTCTTGCCAGTGGCCGGATGATAACGGGGATCATCCCGCTTTGCGGACCTTGGCCCACAGGCCTTCCATCACCTCATCCGCCGGGATCGGATCGCCCGATTCCTCGCCCTCGCGGATCAAGGCCCGGAAATCCTCGATGTCCTGCTGATGGCGGATCAGTTCCCGCATGTATTCGGAAGCCGACATGTAGCCGCGCTTGCGGACCTGTTCGTCCACGAAGGCCTTCATGTCCTCGGGCAGCGAGATGTTCATGGTGCTCATGGCAGAAGTCTAAGCGCCTTGGCAGGAAATGGCAAGAAATGGCATCCGTCGGATGTCTACTCCCGCAAGCTGGCCGGGATGTCGCGGGCGGCGTGCAGGATGCGGAGGATGAGCGGCTCTCCCCCCACGATCCGGTAGAAGACCAGATACGGGAAACCTTTCACCTGCCAGGCGCGCAAGTCGCTCTGGCGGATTGCGCCGGCAAAGCGCAAAGACCCGGCCTCCGGAAAGTCGGCGAGGAAGGCCAGCGTGTGCTCGACGGCGGTCAGAAAGCGGTGAGCCACCGCTGGCCCCGCCTCGGCCAGATAGTAATCGACGGCATCGGCAACGTCCTGCTGCGCAGGCCGCAACAGGGTCATGATCTGCCGGAGGTGTCGATCCGATGGCGCAATCCGTCAAAGAAGGCTTCGTCGAAGGCGCGGATACTGGTGGGCGCCGCACCGCCCTCCTCGATCCGGTCGCGGAATGCGGCGATTTCCCACGTCTGGCGCAGCATGGCGCGGAGCAGATCCTCGGCGGAGGCAAAGCCCATCTGTTCCGCGGTCCGGTCCGCGAAGGCGGCAAGCTCGTCAGGCAGGTCGATGGTGAGTTCGCGCATGGGCCGAGAATAGTGCTCCGATGCCGCCTGGCAAGGCCGCGGCGCGCTTTTCCCGACCCAAACCGCTTTGGACGTGCTATCCTGCCCCCGCAGCCCAGGGAGGATTCCATGTCCGATCTTGTCGTCGTCGCCTTCCCCGACGAGGCCACCGCCTTCGAGGTCAAGGCGCAGCTCGTGCGGCTTCAGAAGGAATATCTCATCGAGATGGAGGATGTGGTGGTGGTCACCCGCGACGAGGCGGGGGCGGTCCATCTGCATCAGGCGGTGAACCTGACCCGGGCCGGAGCCCTCGGCGGCACCTTCTGGGGCGCGCTGGTGGGGCTTCTGTTCCTCTCGCCGGTCATCGGCGCGGCGGTGGGGGCCGGCGCCGGGGCGCTGGCGGGGCGCGCGACCGACATCGGGATCGACGACGGGTTCCTGAAGAACGTCGGCGCCAGCCTGGACAAGGGCGGCTAGGCGGTCTGCGTGCTGATCCGCAAGATGACCACCGACAAGGTGCTGGAGCGGCTGGCCCCCTTCCGCGCCAAGGGGCGGGTGGTGCAGACCTCGTTCAGCCGCGCGCAGGAGGACCGGCTGCGCGCCATGGTCGAGGCCGGGGTGCAGCCGATGCCGGCGGCGCACGGCCAGATGGGGCTGGACACCAACTGAGCCGTTGACCGCCCGGGCGGGGCATGAGAGGGGCAGGCATGGCCCGCCGCCCTTCCAAGCCCAGATCCAAAGGCCGCCTGCGCCGCGCCCTGCGCTGGGGGCTGCGCGGGGTGGCCGCGGCGGTGGTGCTGGTGCTGGGGCTGGTGGTGCTCTTCGCGGTGGCGAACCCGCCCGGCAATATCTACCAGTGGCAGGAAAGCCGCCGGCTGGGCGGGATCGAGCGCGACTGGATCGCGTTCGACCAGATCGCGCCCGTCATGGCCCGCGCCGCGGTGGCGGCGGAGGACGCGAATTTCTGCCTGCACTGGGGCTTCGACATGGCGGCGATCCGCGCCGCGCTGGACGCCGGGGCCAACCGCGGCGCCTCGACCATCAGCCAGCAGGTGGTGAAGAACGTCTTCCTCTGGCAGGGGCGATCCTGGGTCCGCAAGGGGATGGAGGCGGTGCTGACCCCGGTGGTGGAAACCCTGTGGTCCAAGCGCCGCATCCTGGAAGTCTATCTGAACGTGGCGGAGTTCGGCGAGGGCGTGTTCGGGGTGGAGGCCGCGGCGCGGCACTATTTCAACAGGGCCGCGAAGGACCTGACCCCCACCCAGGCCGCCCGGCTGGCCGCCATCCTGCCCGACCCCAAGGGGCGCAACCCCGCCCGCCCCTCGGCCTTCGTGGAACGGCGCGGCCGGCAGATCCTCTCGGGCGCCGAGACCATAGCGAAGGATGGCCGGTCGGGCTGTTTCGAGGGCTGAACCCGCTTGCGCCGCATTGAATTCCCCGCCCCGACGCGCCAAACAGGGGGGCCGGACCCCGGGGAGCGCCATGAACCGCCTCTATCACTTTCCGCTGTCGCCCTTCTGCCGGAAGGTGCGCCTGACGCTGGCGGAGAAGCGGCAGGAGGTGGAGCTGATCGAGGAACGCTACTGGCAGCCCAGCCCCGACTTCCTGCGCCGCAACCCGGCCGGCAAGGTGCCGGTGCTGCGGATGGACAACCGGGTGCTGTCGGAAAGCCAGGCGATCTGCGAGTACCTGGACGAGACCATCCCCGAGCCCCGCCTGATGCCCCGCGACCCCGACGCGCGCTATGAGGTGCGCCGGCTCTGCGCCTGGTTCGACGACAAGTTCCACGAGGAAGTCACCTCGAAACTGCTCTACGAACGGGTGAACAAGAAGGTCATGGGCCAAGGCTATCCGGATTCGAAGAACGTCAAGTCCGGCGCGGCGCAGATCAAGTACCACCTGGATTATCTGAGCTGGCTGCTGGACCAGCGGCGGTGGCTGGCGGGCGACGCGATGACGCTGGCGGATTTCACCGCCGCCGCGCATCTGTCGTGCCTCGACTATATCTCGGACGTGGACTGGAACCGCTCGGCCAACGTCAAGGACTGGTACGCCAAGATCAAGTCGCGGCCCTCGTTCCGCCCGATCCTGGCCGACCAGGTGCCGGGCTTCCCGCCGCCGGCGCATTATGCCGACCTGGATTTCTGACGGAGAGCGCCGGGGGCTCCACCCCCGGACCCCCGGAGTATTTGGGACCAAGATGAGGAACAGGCCAGGCGGATCGGCGCGCATGGACCCGGCCGACCTGAAATCCCGGCTGGTGGCGCGGGCTTTGGAGGAGGGGTTCTCCAAGGCCCGGGTCTGCGCGCCCGATGCGGTGCCGCAGGCGGCGGCGCGGCTGGCGGAGTGGCTGGCCGAGGGGCGGCACGGCGGCATGGAGTGGATGGCCGAACGCGAGGGCTGGCGCGGCTCGGTCGCCGCGCTGTGGCCCGAGGCGCGGTCGGTCGTCATGCTGGCCGAGGTCTATACCCCCGGCCACGATCCGCTGGCGGTGCTGGAACGGCCCGACCGGGCGGCGGTCAGCGTCTATGCCCAGGGCAAGGACTATCACGATCTGGTCAAGCGGCGGCTGAAGCGGCTGGGGCGCTGGCTGATCGACACCGGCGGCGGCGAGATCAAGGTCTTCACCGACACCGCGCCGGTGATGGAGAAGCCGCTGGCGCAGGCGGCGGGGCTGGGCTGGCAGGGCAAGCACACCAACCTGCTGGCGCGCGACCTCGGCTCCTGGTTCTTCCTGGGCGCGATCTTCACCACGCTGGACCTGCCGAAGGATGCGCCCGAGGTCAGCCATTGCGGCAACTGCCGCGCCTGCCTGGACATCTGCCCGACCGGGGCCTTTCCGGCGCCCTATCAGCTCGACGCGCGGCGCTGCATCTCCTACCTGACCATCGAGCACAAGGGGCCGGTGGACGAGGGGCTGCGGCCGCTTCTGGGCAACCGGATCTACGGCTGCGACGACTGCCTTGCGGTCTGCCCTTGGAACAAGTTCGCCCAGGCCGCGCGGGAGACCGGCTATGCCCCCCGGGTGGGCGCCCCGCCGCTGGCGGAGCTGGCGATGCTGGACGATGCCGGGTTCCGCGAAAGGTTCGCCGGCAGCCCGATCAAGCGCATCGGCCGCGGGCGGTTCGTGCGCAACGTGCTTTATGCCATCGGCAATTCCGGCCTGCCGGCGCTGCGGCCGGCGGCCGAGGCGCTGGTTCAGGACAGCGATCCGGTGGTGGCCGATGCCGCGCGCTGGGCCTGCGTGCGGCTGGCGCGCAGCTGAGTGCCGAGGCCGCGCAGGATCACCGTCATGTCCTCGATCGCCTGCTGCGGCAGGGCGGTGGCGCGCTGCACGCAGTCCACGACATGCGTCGTGCGCGCCTGCATCGCGCGGCCCGTCTCGGTCAGGTGGATGCGCACCTGCCGCTCGTCGCTGCGGTCGCGGGCGCGGGTGAGCAGCCCGGCCGCCTCCATCCGCTTCAGGAGCGGCGTCAGCGTGCTGGTCTCCAGCCCCAATGCGGTGCAGAGCTGGCCCACGGTCACCCCGTCCTGCGCCCACAGGAGCCGCAGCGCCAGATATTGCAGATAGGTCAGCCCCAAGGGCTCCAGCAGCGGCTTGTACACCTGCTGGATCGCCTGGCTCGCGCCATAGAGCGCGAAGCACAGCATGTCGTCGAGCGGTTTCTGGTCCATGTGCCATGCTAGATCGTGCGCGATCTGGTCGCAAGGGTCGGATTGCGGGTTGACCGACTCGGGGCTGCCGGTGTTGCATCGTATGCGACAGAACCGGACAGGAGGCTGCCATGACGGTGGACGTGAAATACAACACGGAGGCGACGGCGACCGGCGGCGGCCGCAACGGGCTGGCCAAGCTGGCCTCGGGGATGCTGACCGTGACCATGGCGAGCCCCAAGGAACTCGGCGGCTCGGGCGCCGGCCACAACCCGGAGGAGCTGTTCGCGCTGGGCTATGCCGCCTGCTACCTGGGCGCCATGCGCTTCGCCGCCGGCAGCGAGAAGCTGGGCACGGTGCCCGACGACGCCACGGTGACCGCCGAGGTGGGGATCGGCCCGCGCAGCGAGGGCGGCTTCGGCATCCGGGTCAAGCTGACCGTCGCCCTGCCGGGGGTGGAGCGTGCGGTGGCGGAAAAGATCGTGGAGCGCGGGCATTTCATCTGCCCCTATTCCCACGCCACGCAGGGCAACATCGCAGTCGAGACGGTGCTGGCCTGAGCGCGGATCCCGGAAACATTGCGGCGGGATCGGGCCGGATCGGGCCTATTGTTGCCCGATTCGCGTGGTATCCCCCCACGCATGGACGGGATCGCACCATATGAACTGCCGCTAGTCAGGTCCGCGCTGGGCCTGGGGGCGTGGCTGTGCCTGGCCTCGGCGGTCACCTGGTGGCTGATCGGGATCGACCGGCGGCGCCGGGCGGCCGGGCTGCGGTCCATCCCGGAACTGGCGCTGCTGTGGCTGTCCTGCCTGGGCGGCTCGCCCGGGGCGCTCTGGGCGCTGCGCGGCGGGCGGCAGGCGCTTTACCCCTCGACCTTCCGCGGCTGGGTGCGCGGGGTGGCGGCGGCGCAGGTGATCCTGCTGGCGCTGGCCAGCCTGCCGCAATCGGCGATGCTGTCGCTGGCCGAAACCGTGGCCGGCGTGGCCATGGGCAACGTGAGCGCCGCCGAGCGCCGCGCCCTGCCCGGCAAGATCGTGCTGGACAGCCAGCGCGGCGGTGGCGGCGGCATCACCAATGTGGTGCCACTTTCCTCGCGCCCGTGATAAGGTGACCCTCCACCGTTCTGGGGAGGACAGACGATGAGCCGCCATCTTGCCGACAAGCGCGCGCCTTCGGACGGAGGGCGCGTGAAGCACTTCCTGCAGATCGCCCGGAAGGAAGGCAGCAACCTCTGGCGCCGCCTGACCCGCGCCACCCGTGCCCCGCAAGGCGGTCGCCGCACCGCCGAATACGCCCGGATCGAGCGCGGGCGCGAGGTCTGAGGAACTTCCACGGGTGATTCACAACCGGCCGCTTCCCCCCTACATTGGGGGGAAGCCATGAGGATTGCCATGCCGCTCGATTCCATCTCCGCCCGCGATGTCGTGCTGCCCACGGTCGTGAAACAGCTTGCCCCGGCCGAGATCGTGGACCTGTCGGTGAAGGAGGAACTCGACCACGACGGCGATCCGGTCCTGCGGCTGCTGATCACCTTCCGCAGCCCGGGCGACAGGTTGGATCCGGGCAGTGTGGCGGGGCTGATCCGGCATCTGCGCCGCGCCCTGGAGGAACATGGCGAGGAGCGGTTCCCGCATATCCGGTTCCAGACCGAAGCCGAGGCGGCGGAGGACGATTCTGAAGCCGCTTGATCTGATCGCCACCGCGAGACGGCTGGCCTCGGCGCCCCGGCGGCCGCGACAAGCGGACCTCAAACGGGCGGCCAGCACGGCCTATTATGCATTGTTTCATGCGCTTTGCCGGACCTGTGCGGATTGTGTGGTGGGCGGCTCTGGCGCGGATCGCAGCGACCCGGCGTGGCGGCAGGTCTATCGGTCGCTGGACCACGGCTTTGCCAAGAAGCAGTTCCGAGATCGTCAGGTGATGGGCCGGTTCCCCCGCGAGATCCAGGATTTCGCGGACCTTTTCGTGGAGTTGCAGGAAGAGCGGCACCGGGCCGACTATGACCCCGCCTATCGCTGCGAGCGGTCGGATGTCATGAACTCGGCGGCGGCGGCCGAGCTTCTGATCCGCGCCCTCGCCGCCGCGCCGATCAAGGACCGGCGCGCGCTTGCCGTCTGGGTGCTGCTGCGCGACCGCAGATCCTAGGCCCGCACCAGCCGCTCGTACTCCGTCGCCACCCGGCGGGTGATCTCGCCCACCTCGAAATTGTAGTCGCCGATCTGGCCCACCGGGGTGACTTCGGCGGCGGTGCCGGTCAGCCAGCATTGCTGGAAGCCCTCCAGCTCCTCCGGCAGGATATGGCGTTCGTGCACCCTGATCTGCATGTCCTTCAGCATCCCGATCACGGTCTGCCGGGTGATGCCGTTCAGGATGGCGTCGGGCAGGGGGGTGTGCACCTCGCCGTCCTTGACGAAGAAGATGTTGGCCCCGGTCGCCTCGGCCACATAGCCGCGATAGTCGAAGAACAGCGCGTCGGAACAGCCCTTCGCCTCGGCCGCGTGTTTCGACATGGTGCAGATCATGTAAAGGCCCGCCGCCTTGGCCGCGGTCGGGATCGTCTCGGGCGACGGCCGCTTCCATTTGGCGATGTCGAGCTTCGCGCCCTTGAACTTGGCGTCGCCGTAGTAGTTGCCCCATTCCCAGCCGGCAATGGCCAGCCGCACCGGGTTGCGGCGGGCCGAGACCCCCATGTCCTCGCCCGAGCCGCGCCAGGCGACGGCGCGGACATAGGCGTCGGTCCAGCCGTTGGCCTTCAGCATCGCCTCCTTGGCGGCGTCGATCTCCTCGGCCGAATAGGGGATCGGCATGTCCAAGAGCTCGCCCGATTTCAAGAGGCGCAGCGAATGTTCGTGGCCCTTGAAGATCTTGCCGCTGTAGCACCGCTCGCCCTCGAACACGGAACTCGCATAGTGCAGCGCATGGGTCAGGATGTGCACCTGGGCCGCGCGCCATTCCACCAGCTGCCCGTCCATCCAGATGAACCCGTCGCGATCGTCGTAGGCCGCCATCAGACCCCTCCTTGCCGTTTTCGCATGTTGCGTGCGCAGCGTCCGCTTCGGACATAATCTTGCGCAAAATCCCGGGGCGGGGTAACAGGTGGCGCTTGGATAGTCAACAAGACTGACGTAAATTCCGCACGGAAGGGAGAGGGCGAATGACCGAGACCGCCGGCGGCGAGAACCTGCTGTTCCTGACGGACGACCAGCTGCGCAAGGGCATCGAGGCGATGTTCTTCGCCTATCGCGGCTTCACCGCGGATCCCGACCGGATCCTCGGCGCGATGGACTATGGCCGCGCGCATCACCGGGCGGTGCATTTCATCCACCGCGCGCCGGGGACCACGGTGACCAACCTCTTGTCGATCCTGGGCGTGACCAAGCAGAGCCTGAACCGGGTGCTGCGCACGCTGATCGACGACGGGCTGGTGGAGGCGCGCGTGGGCCGCACCGACAAGCGCGAGCGCAACCTATACCTCACCGCCCGCGGGCAGGATCTGGAGCGGCAGCTGTCGGACGCGCAGAGGGCGCGGATGCGGGCGGCCTATCGCGCCGCGGGGCCGGTGGCGGTGGCGGGGTTCCGGCAGGTGCTGGAGGCGATGATGGACCCCGAGATGCGGCGCCACTACATCGGCCTCAGGGAGGGCGGCGCATGACGGCCGAGATGAACCCCCACCTGCTGGTGGTCGACGATGACGAGCGGATCCGGGGGCTTCTGCAGAAGTTCCTGATGCGCAACGGCTATCTGGTGACCATCGCGCGCGACGCCGGGCAGGCGCGGCGGCTGCTGGCGGGGCTGGACTTCGACCTGGCCGTGCTGGACGTGATGATGCCGGGCGAGGACGGCATCGCCTTCACCCGCTGGCTGCGCACCCGTTCGGACATGCCGGTGCTGCTGCTGACCGCGCGGGGCGAGACCGCGAGCCGGATCGACGGGTTCGAGGCGGGGGCGGACGACTATCTGATCAAGCCCTTCGAGCCCAAGGAGCTGCTGCTGCGCATCAACGCCATCCTGCGCCGGATCCCGCAGGCGCGGCCCGAGGCCGGGCCCAAGGTGCTGCACATGGGGGAGGTGCGCTACGACATGGACCGGGGCGAGCTGTGGCGCGGCGACCAGCCGGTGCGGCTGACCGCGACCGAGGCGCAGCTCATGCGCATCTTCGCCGCCGCCGCCGGCCAGCCGGTCAGCCGCGAACGGCTGGCGGGCGATGCCGAGGACGAGACCGGCGAGAAGGGCACCGAACGCGCGGTCGACGTGCAGATCACCCGCCTGCGCCGCAAGATCGAATCCGACCCCAAGGCCCCGCGCTATCTGCAAACCGTGCGGGGCGAGGGCTACATGCTGGCCCCGGATTGAGGTGCGCACGGCTTGGCATCGGCGATCCTGGGTGTTATATCTGCATATAATATCTGGAGATATGACATGCACACGACGAATCTTCGCAAGGTCGGGGGGTCGGTGATGATGGCCGTGCCGCCAGCGCTGCTGGATCTGCTCCAGATCGGGGCCGGGGCCAGGGTCGGGCTGGCCGTCGACAACGGGCGGCTGGTGGTCGATCCGCACCCCCGCCCCCGCTACACGCTCGACGAACTTCTGGCGCAATGCGAGGCCGCGGCCGAGCCGACCGCCGAGGATCGCGCCTGGCTGGGCGACAGGCCGGTGGGCGACGAGCCCGTCTGATGGAGCGCGGGGACATCTACGTCGTCGGGCTGGACCCGACCAAGGGGCATGAGCAGCAGGGAACCCGGCCGGTGCTGGTGGTATCGCCCGGGCCGTTCAACCGGCTGACCGGAATGCCGGTGGTGCTGCCGATCACCCAGGGCGGCAGTTTCGCCCGGACCGCCGGATTTGCGGTGTCGCTGACCGGGGCCGGAACCGGCACGGCGGGGGTGGTGCGCTGCGACCAGCCGCGCGCCATCGACATGCGCGCCCGCAACGGGCGCCGGGTCGAGAGCGTCCCCGCCGCGATCATGGACGAGGTTCTGGCCAGGCTGGCCACGATCCTCGAATAGCATCCCGGGCGGCGAAGCGGAAAGCTGTGCCCCCTTTCAACGGCAGGATTCGCGATGGCCACCGCCCTCTACACCCATGACGACTGCCTGAACCACCTGACCCCCGCCGGGCACCCCGAGCGGGTGGCGCGGCTGCGCGCGGTGGCGCTGGGGCGGGAGGAGCTGGCGCTGGACCGCCGCGAGATGCCGCTGGCTGGGCGGGAGGAGGTGCTGCGCTGCCACCCGGAGGGCTACCTCGCCCGGGTGGAGGCGGCGGTGCCGGCGCAGGGCTGGGCGCAGCTGGACGGAGACACCTACCTGTCCCCGGGCTCGCTGACCGCCGCCTTGCGGGCGGTGGGGGGCATGACGGCGGCGGTGGATGCGGTGCTGGCGGGCGAGGCGGCCAATGCCTTCGTCGCCGGCCGTCCGCCCGGGCATCATGCCGAGCGCGAGACGGCCATGGGCTTCTGCCTGTTCGGCACCGCCGCCATCGGGGCGATGCGGGCGCTGGACCATCACGGGCTCGCCCGGGTGGCGGTGGTGGATTTCGACGTGCACCACGGCAACGGCACGCAGGATCTGCTGTGGGACGAGGGGCGCGCGCTCTTCGCCTCCTCGCACCAGATGCCGCTCTATCCCGGTTCCGGCGCGGCGACCGAGCGGGGCGCGCATGGGCAGATCGTGAACCTGCCGCTGCCGCCGGGCTCGGGCGGGGCGCAGATGCGGGCGGGGTGGGAACGCCTGATCCTGCCGCGGCTGCACGACTTCCGCCCCGAACTGGTGATCGTCTCGGCCGGGTTCGACGCCCATGCCGCCGACCCCTTGGCCAACCTGGAATGGGAGGCGGAGGATTTCCGCTGGCTCACCGCCCGGATCTGCGACGTGGCGGCCGAGGTCTGCGGCGGGCGGGTGGTATCCACCCTGGAGGGCGGCTATGATCTCGCCGCGCTTGCGGCCAGCGTTGCCGCGCATGTGGCGGTGCTGGAGGAACGGGGACGATGAGCGAGCGGCCGGTGGGCGAGTTGAGCTTCGAGGAGGCGATGGCGGCGCTGGAGGCGGTGGTGGGCCAGCTGGAACGCGGCGAGGTGCCGCTGGACCAGTCCATCGCGCTTTACGAACAGGGCGCGGCGCTGAAGGCCCGCTGCGAGGCGCTCTTGCGGCAGGCCGAGGAGAAGGTCGAACTGATCCGCGCGCAGGAGGGGCGGGCGGTGGGTGCCCAGCCCGCCGATCTCACGTGAGTTTCCCCGACCGGCTGGCGCAGGTGCAGGCCGCGGTGCAGGCGCGGCTGGACGCGGCCCTGGCGGGCCGGGCCGAGGTGCCGGCCACCCATGCCATGCGCTATGCCCTGCAGGGCGGCAAGCGCATCCGCGCCTTTCTGGTGCTGGAGGGCGCCCGGGTGCTGGGGGTGGCCGAGGACCGGGCGATCCACGCCGCCGCCGCCATCGAGGCGATGCACGCCTATAGCCTGATCCACGACGACCTGCCCTGCATGGACGACGACGACCTGCGCCGCGGCCAGCCCACCGTCCACGTGAAATGGGACGAGGCCACCGCGGTGCTGGCGGGCGACGCGCTGCAATCGCTGGCCTTCGGGGTGCTTTGCGATGCCCGCATCGGCCCGGCCGAGGTGCGGCTGCGGCTGGTGGAGGATCTGGCGCAGGCGGCGGGGATCGACGGCATGGTGCTGGGGCAGGCGCTGGACATGGCGGCCGGAACCGCGGCCGAACCGCTGGCCCTGCCCGAGATCGTCGATCTGCAGATGAAGAAGACCGGCGCGCTGATCGTCTGGTCGGCGCAGGCCGGGGCGGTGCTGGCGGGGGCGGACCGCCGGCCGCTGGAACTCTACGCCGCGCAGCTGGGCATGGCCTTCCAGATCGCCGACGATATCCTCGACGCCGCGGGCGACGAGGCCGCGGCGGGCAAGCGGGTGGGCAAGGACGCAGGCGCGGGCAAGGCCACCTTCGTGGCGCTGCTGGGCCTCGACACGGCAAGGGCCCATGCCCGGCACGCGGTGGACGAGGCCATCGCCGCGCTGGAACCCTTTGGGCCCGCGGCGGATACCCTGCGCGACTGCGCGCGCTATGTGATCGCACGGGACAGGTGAGATGACCGACCGACCCCTCACACCGCTTCTGGACCGGGTGCGTTTCCCGGCCGACCTCAAGGGGCTTTCCGACCGCGAACTGCGGCAGCTGGCCGACGAGCTCAGGGCCGAGACGATTTCCGCCGTCTCGGTGACGGGGGGCCATCTGGGCGCGGGGCTGGGCGTGGTGGAGCTGACGGTGGCGATCCATGCCGTGTTCGACACCCCGCGCGACAAGCTGGTCTGGGACGTGGGCCACCAGTGCTATCCGCACAAGATCCTGACCGGCCGGCGCGACCGCATCCGCACCCTGCGCACCGAGGGCGGGCTCAGCGGCTTCACCAAGCGGTCGGAAAGCCCCTACGACCCCTTCGGGGCGGCGCATTCTTCCACCTCGATCAGCGCCGCGCTGGGGTTCAAGGCGGCGGCGGATCTGGGCGGCGACCCGGGCGACGCCATCGCGGTGATCGGCGACGGGGCGATGTCGGCCGGCATGGCCTTCGAGGCGATGAACAACGCGGGCCATCTGGGCAAGCGGCTGTTCGTGATCCTGAACGACAACGAGATGTCGATCGCCCCGCCGGTGGGGGCGCTGGCCAGCCACCTGACCCGGCTTTACGCCGAGGGGCCCTTCGACGCGCTGAAGGCGGCGGCGGTGGGCGCGGCCAGCCTCTTGCCCCCGCCGCTGCGGCAGGGCGCCAGGCGGGCCAAGGAGATGCTGAAGGGCATGGCCACCGGCGGGACCCTGTTCGAGGCGCTGGGGTTTTCCTACATCGGGCCGGTGGACGGGCATGACCTCGACCAGCTGCTGCCCGTGCTGCGGGCGGCGCGGGCGCGGGCGCAGGGGCCGGTGCTGATCCATGTGCTGACGCGGAAGGGCAAGGGCTATGGCCCGGCCGAGACGGCGGCTGACAAGGGCCACGCCACGGGCAGGTTCGACGTGCTGACCGGGGTGCAGGTCAAGGCCGCCTCGAACGCGCCCAGCTATACCAAGGTCTTCGCGCAGAGCCTGATCGCCGAGGCGGAAACCGACCCGAAGATCGTGGCGGTGACCGCGGCGATGCCGGACGGGACGGGGCTGAACCTCTTTGCCGAGCGTTTCCCGCGCCGCTGCTTCGACGTGGGGATCGCCGAGCAGCACGCGGTGACCTTCTCGGCCGGGCTGGCGGCGGGGGGGATGAAACCGTTTTGCACGATATACTCGACCTTCCTTCAGCGCGGATACGATCAGGTCGTGCACGATGTGGCGATCCAGCGGCTGCCGGTGCGCTTCGCCATCGACCGGGCGGGGTTGGTGGGGGCGGACGGCGCCACCCATGCCGGGGCCTTCGACGTGGCTTACCTGGCCAACCTGCCGGGCTTCACCGTGATGGCGGCGGCGGACGAGGCGGAGCTGGTGCATATGGTCGCCACCGCCGCGGCGCATGACGCCGGCCCCATCGCCTTCCGCTATCCCCGCGGCGAGGGGGTGGGGGTGGAGATGCCCGCGCGCGGGGTGCCGCTGGAGATCGGCCGCGGCCGGGTGGTGAAGGAAGGCAGCCGGGTGGCGATCCTCTCCTTCGGCACCCGGCTGGCCGAGAGCCTGAAGGCCGCCGAGGCGCTGGCCGCCCGCGGCCTGCCCGCCACCGTGGCCGACGCCCGCTTCGCCAAGCCGCTGGACCGCGACCTGATCCTGAACCTCGCCCGCCACCACGAGGCGCTGCTGACGGTGGAGGAGGGCGCGCTGGGCGGCTTCGGCAGCCATGTGGCGCAGCTGCTGGCCGAGGCGGGGGTGTTCGACCGCGGCTTCCGCTTCCGCGCCATGGTGCTGCCCGACGCCTTCATCGACCAGGCCAGCCCCGAGGCGATGTACCGCCTGGCCGGCCTCGACGCCGCCCGAATCGAGGCGCGGGCGCTGGAGGCGCTGGGGGTCGGCGTGATGGAGCGGCGGGCGTAACGGATTGTTCAAGCTTTGGCCTATACAAACCCGCCGAACAGTGCATAGCTGAAGGCCATGAAGGATGGGATGCGCGCCATGCACCGCAATTTCGTGATGAAGCTGCGCCTGTCTGGCTTCCGGGCGGGCCTTTCTGACGGGCTGGCCTCGTCGGTCCATGCCTTCGATGCACCCTCTGTCGGCAGGCCATCGACGGATCCCCTCGCCGGCCTGAAACTCGATGTAGAGGCGATGCGCAACGATGTCATCCGGGCCAGACGGCGGATCTTCGGAACATCAACCCGTCATGAGACCCAGGCCGGATCAGGCTGAGCGCGACGCCACGCGCGCCGAGATCGTTCATCCCGACGGACGGCGCGAGACGCTCGAACTGCACTCCGAACGGTTCTGGTCCGGCGTGCTGCCCCGGCCCGAGGATTTCGCCAAGTTCGGCGAGATCGTCCCGGACGCACCCGAGCGCATATTATGGATGGCGGAGGCCGAGCAGGCCCACCGGATCGCGGTCGAAACGAAGATCGTGGACGGAAACCTGCGTTCCGCAACGCGCGGACAGCATCTGGGCGCGTTCATATCGCTGGCGGCGCTGGGGCTCGCGGCGCTCTCGGCCTGACTTGGCGCACATCCTGCGGTCTCCATCGCCCTGGTCGGTGTTCCGGTTCTCAGCGTGGCCCGGTCGCTGGTGGCGGCATGGCGGCGGGATGACTAGGGTGGTCGGCGTGATGGAGCGGCGGGCCTGACCGTTCAGGCGCGCAGGGTCTCGGCCAGCCGGCCGGCGGCGGCGTCCCAGTTCCAGTTCTCGACCGTGGCGCGCGCGGCGCGGCGCATGGCGGCCTTTTCGGCCGCAGGCAGCGCCATGTGCCGGGCCACCGCCGCCGCGAAGTCGCCGGCCGTGGGTTCCGTCAGCCAACCGTTGCGCCCGGTCTGCACCAGCTGCGGCGCCGCGCCGGCATGGCCCGAGACGACCGGCGTTCCGCAGGCCATGGCCTCCAGCAGCGGCAGGCCGAACCCCTCCTCCAGCGAGGGGAACAGCCACAGGTCGCAGCTCTGGTAAAGGCCGGGGATCGTCGACTGGTCGGGCCGGTGGTGAAAGACGGTATCGGGTCGCCCCGCCAGTTCCGCCGGCATCGGGTCGCTGCCCAGCGAGACCAGCCGCACCGGGCTGCCCTGCGCCGCCAGCCGGTCGGCCAGCGCGAAGGCCAGCGCGGAATTCTTGAACGGCGGCTGCGAATAGACGAAGCCCAGCACCGGCTGCGGCCCGGCGGGCCCGGCGGCGAAGGCGAAGCGCGCGGTGTCGACGGCGTTGTGGATGACGGCCGCGGAGGCCCTGCCGTGGTGCTTCAGGACCTGGTCCGCCACCCAGTCCGAGACGGCGATCTTGACGGTCTCGGCTTCGTAGGTACGCGCCACGCGGTCGGGCGGCTGGCCCGGCAGCATCTCGTAGCCCTGCATCAGATGCGCCAGCCTGCCCTTGGCGGCGGGCATGGTCAGCGCCCATTCCACCGTCTCCCACCAGGTGCAGATCAGGAAATCGGCGTCGGGCAGGTCTTCCGGCCGCAGCGCCCGGCCTGCGGGGAAGAAGCGCAGCCGATCCTCCAGCCCGCCGAAGAAGTCGGACGGATCCTCGCGGCGGGGGAAGAGGGGGGCGCGGCCGCGCAGGATGTCGCGCAGCCGCGCCCGCGCGGGCCGGCGGGCGACCACGGCAACCTCGTGCCCCTGCCGCAGCAGCGCGCGCCCGTATTCGCCCACGACCCGGATGCCTCCGTTGAGCGAGAGCGGGGGCAGGAGGAAGGTGATGCGCGCCATGGAAACCGGACTGCTGGGCCGGGGCAGACTGGCATATCCGCCCCGCCGGGGCAATCGCAGGGCCTCAGCCGCGTTCGTGGAAGAAGTTGTGGATGGTCTCGGCAAGCCCGGCGCTGATCCCCTCCACCGCCATCAGGTCGTCCACCCCCGCGCGCGCCACCGCCTTGGCGCTGCCGAAATGCGCCAGCAGCGCCCGCTTGCGGGTGGCGCCGACGCCGGGGATGTCGTCCAGCGGCGTGGCGCTGACCGCCTTGGCCCGTTTTGCCCGGTGCGCGCCGATGGCCCAGCGGTGCGCCTCGTCGCGCAGGCGCTGCACGAAGTAGAGCACGGGCGAGTTGTGCGGCAGGGCGAAGGGCGGCTCGCCGGGGCGGTGGAACTCCTCCTTGCCGGCATCGCGGTCGATGCCCTTGGCCACCCCCACCACCGGCACCTCCTCCACCCCCAGTTCCGCCAGGATCCCGGCCACCGCCGAGAGCTGCCCCGCGCCGCCGTCGATCAGCAGCAGGTCCGGCCAGGCGTCGGACTGCCGCCCCGGGTCTTCCTTCAGCAGGCGCTCGAAGCGGCGGGTCAGCACCTCCTTCATCATCCCGAAGTCGTCGCCCTGGCTGCCGGCCGCCCCGCGGATGTTGAACTTGCGGTACTGCGACTTCACGAAGCCCTCCGGCCCGGCCACGATCATCCCGCCCACAGCGTTGGTGCCCTGGATATGCGAGTTGTCGTAGACCTCGATCCGCCGCGGGGGCGCGTCCAACTCGAACGCCTCCGCCAGCCCCTCCAGCAGCCGGACCTGCGTCGCGCTTTCCGACATCCGGCGGGCCAGGCTCTCGCGGGCGTTCCTCGCCGCGTTCTCCACCAGCTCCGCCTTCTCGCCCCGCTGCGGCACCGCCAGTTCCACCCGGCGCCCGGCGCGGTCGGTCAGGATCTCGGTCATCAGGTCGGGGTCCTCGACCCCGTGCGACAGCAGGATCAGCCGCGGCGGGTCCTTGTCGTCGTAGAACTGGGCCAGGAAGGCCTGCAGGATCTCCGGCGCCTCGGCCCCGGCCCCGGTGCGGGGGTAGAAGTCGCGGTTGCCCCAGCTCTGGTTGGCGCGGATGAAGAAGACCTGCACGCAGGCCTGCCCGCCCTCCTGGTGCAGCGCCACCACATCGGCCTCGGCTACGCCCCGCGGGTTGATGCCCTGCGTGGACTGCACCGCGGTCAGCGCCCGGATCCGGTCGCGCAACGCCGCGGCGCGCTCGAACTCCATCGCCTCGGCCGCCTCGGCCATGGCGCGGGCGAGGTCGGCCTGCACCGCGGTGGTGCGGCCCTCCAGGAAGGCCCGCGCCTCCTGCACCAGCGCGCCGTAGTCCTGTTCGGAAATCTTCCCCACGCAGGGCGCGCTGCACCGCCGGATCTGGTGCAAGAGGCAGGGCCGCGTGCGGCTGGCGAACATCGCGTCCGAGCAGTTGCGCAGCAGGAACACCTTCTGCAACTGGTTCAGCGTGCGGTTCACCGCCCCGGCGCTGGCGAAGGGGCCGTAGTAGTGGCCCTTCTCGGCCTTCCTGCCCCGGTGCTTCTTGATCTGCGGGAAGGGCGTCTCGGTCGAGATCAGGATGTTCGGGAACGACTTGTCGTCGCGCAGCAGCACGTTGTAGCGCGGCTTGAGCTGCTTGATCAGGTTCTGTTCCAGCAGCAGCGCCTCGGTCTCGGTGCGCGTGGTCAGGAACATCATGCTGGCGGTTTCGCGGATCATCCGCGCGATGCGCGCCGAATGGCCCGAGGGGCGGGCATAGCTGGTCACCCGCGCCTTCAGGCTGCGCGCCTTGCCCACGTAGAGCACCTCGGAGGCCGCGTTGAGCATCCGGTAGACCCCGGGCGAACCGCCCAGCGCCCTCAGGTAGGACTGTATCACCGCGTGCCCGGTCGCCGGCGCGGGGACGCCGGGCGGGGCTTCGGGTGCGGGGTCTTCATCCATGGCGCTCACGCGGCGCTCCTGCGGGGCGGGGCATCGATTCCCCCCTCTGGCTGCAATGCCCGTCCGGCGGGGGCAAGAGGGAAGAGATCCCCGGTTTCTGTGGACAACTCTGTTGGAAACATTTGGGCAGCGCCGGATTTCCCTTGTTTTCGGCCGGTTTCACTAAGCCGCCCAAAAATTAGGCAGATTTGCAACCTCTTGAAAAGGCGCGAAAGAATTTTGATCCACAGCGCAAATCCTTGAAATGTCAGGAATCCGTAACGCAGCTGTTACCGGATCGGCTGCGGTGGACAACTCGCGCAGGCAGGGCGGCGCCCGGTCATTCCACCCCCTGCACATCCGCGGTCCGCCAGAACAGATGCTGGCCGCCGTCGACGCAGATCATCTGCCCGGTGACGGCGCGCGCGGTCAGCAGATAGGTCAATGCAGCGCGTATATCGGCCTCGTCGGCGCCGCGTTCAAGGATGGTGGCGGCGCGCTGGCGGGCGAAGTGTTCGGGGCTCTGCCGGGCCGCGCGCATGGTGGGGCCGGGGCCGATGGCGTTCACCCGGATCGCGGGGGCCAGCGCCTGCGCCGCGGTGCGGGTCAGGCTCCACAGCGCGGCCTTGGCCAGCGAATAGGTCATGAACTCGGGCGTGGGCTTCAGCACCCGCTGGTCGATCATGTTGACGATCAGGCCGGTGGCCAGCGGCTCGCCGTCGCTCGCCGCCGGCAGGGCCTGCGCGGCGAAGCCCTGCATCAGCAGGAAGGGCGCGCGCAGGTTCGAGCCGATGTGCCGGCTCCAGCTGTCCCGCGTCGCCGAGGCCAGCGTGTCGTGCTCGAAGATCGAGGCGTTGTTGACCAGTACGGTCAGCGGCCCGCCCAGGGCCTCGGCCGCCGCGGGCACCAGCGCGGCGGTGGCATCCTCGTCCAGCAGGTCGGCCTGCAGGGCCACCGCCTGCCGCCCCAGCGCCCGGATCTCGGCGCAGGTGGCCTCGGCCTCCTCGCGCGATCCCGCGTAGTGCACCGCCACGTCATGGCCGCGGCTCGCCAGTTCCAGCGCCATGGCGCGCCCCAGCCGCCGCGCCGCCCCGGTGACCAGCGCCCGCATCTAGCCCTTCTTCTCGCAGGGGCAGGTCTCGCCCGCCGAGACCATCCGCCCGCAGCGGCCGCAGAGCGAGGGGCCGCGCAGCCGCCACCGCTCCCACCAGCTCAGCTTCTTGCGCCGGCCCCCGGGCAACAGGCGCGAGACCATGGCCAGAAGCGCCATGGCCAGCAGGAAGAGGATGACGATCCGCACCAGCATGTCAGAGCCCGTATCGCGCCCAGAGCGCGCGGGTCTCGGCCGCCTCCGCCGCGCCCTCCACCGCCGCCGCGCCCATCGCCCCCGCGGAGCCGGAGAGGCGGCGGAACAGGCCCCGCCGCTGGCCCAGCGGCACCAGCCGCACCTTGGGCCCGTAAAGCTCCTTCAGCTTGGGCACCGCATGGGCGATCCCGTCGGCCAGCCCCAGCGCCACCGCCTGCCGCCCGGTCCAGACATCGGCGTTGAAAAGGTCGGCGCTCAGGTCCAGCCGGTCGCCGCGGCGCGCCTTCACATGGGCGATGAAGGCTTCGTGGATCGGCTCCTGCAAGGCGCGCAGGCGGGCCACGTCCTCGGGCTTTTCCGGCAGGAAGGGGTCGGCCAGCGACTTCGACCGGCCCGAGGTGATCACCCGCCGCTCGATCCCCTGCCGGGCCATCAGTTCGGGAAAGCCGAAGCTGGCGAAGATCACCCCGATGGAGCCGATGAGCGAACTTTCGTCGGCCCAGATGTCATCCGCCGCGCAGGCCAGCCAGTAGCCGCCCGAGGCCGCGGCATCCTCGACGAAGGCATGGACGGGGATTTTCTTCTCCTCGGCCAGCCGGCGGATGCGGGCGGCGATCAGGCTCGACTGCACCGCCGAGCCGCCGGGGGAATTGACCAGCAGCCCCACCGCGGCGGGCCTGGCGGCGAAGGCCCGCTCGATAAGCGGCGCGAGGCCGGCGTCGGACAGCCCGGCCCCGAAGGGCCCGCGCGCCATCCCGATCGCGCCCGTCAGACGCAGCAGGGGAACGACCGGCGGGCGGGAGATGAACGGCAGCTTCAGGCGCATCCCCCGGATGTAGGCCGGCCGGCGGCCTACGGCAAGCGCGGAGGTGGGTGCGGCGGGGTGAACCCCGCCACACCCTTGCCCGCATCCCGCCCACCTGCCATGGCTGGGGGAAAGGAGGCCCCGATGATCGACCGGCTGGAGATGTTCGCGGCCCTGGCGCGCGAGCGGCATTTCGGCCGCGCTGCCGCCGCCTGCCACGTGACGCAGCCCACGCTGTCCTCGGCCATCCGGGCGCTGGAGGAGCAGCTGGGCGTGCAGCTGGTGGTGCGCGGCGCGCGGTTCGGCGGACTGACGCCCGAGGGCGAGCGGGTGCTGGTCTGGGCCCGCCGCATCCTGGCCGACGCAAGGGCGATGAAGGACGAGGCGAAGGCGGCGCGGGCGGGCCTTTCGGGCGTGCTCAAGCTGGGGGTGATCCCCACCGCGCTGCCGCAGGTGGCGCGACTGACCGCGCCCTATGCCGCGCGCCATCCCGGGGTGCGGATCACCCTGCGCTCGCAGACCTCGGTCGCCATCCTCACCGACCTGGCCGAGGGCGCCATCGACGCGGGCATCACCTATCTGGACAACGAGCCGCTGGGCCGGGTGGCCTCGCAACTCCTCTATGCCGAGTTCTACCGCCTGCTGGCGCGCGCCGACCATCCGCTGGCCGCGCGCGATCAGGTGAGCTGGGCCGAGGTGGCGGAACAGCCGCTGTGCCTCCTGACCGCCGAGATGCAGAACCGCCGGATCGTGGACCAGCATCTGGCCGAGGCGGTGGCTTCGGTAGGGGCGCCGCCGGCGCGGGCGGCGGTCGAATCGAACTCCACCATCGCGCTGGTGGCGCATGTGGCCAGCGGGCGCTGGGTCTCGGTGGTGCCGCAGGGGCTGGCGGCGATGTTCACCGGCGGCGGCGATCTGGTGGCGGTGCCCATCGTCGCGCCGGAGGTGGAGCATCAGGTCGGCCTGATCACCCTGCCGCGCGACCCGGCGATGCCGGTGGTGCAGGCGCTGACCGAGGTGGCGGCGCGGGTGGCGCCGTTCTGATCAGGGCTCCAGCGTCACCGCCAGCAGGCGCGGTGCGGCCCGCACCCGTACCCGCCCGCCGGTCAGGATCAGGTCGCCCTTGGCGGCGGTCAGGGCATGGCCCTCCACCGTGACCTCCCCCGGCTCCAGCAGGTAGAGCGCCACCACCTGCCCCTCGGCCGCGAAGCTCCCCGAGCGCAGCTCCACCGTTCCGCGCAACGCCCGCCTTGCCCACATGGCGTTGAAGTCGCGGCTGGGGGCGCTGACGCCCTCCGCCCCCAGCGCCGCGTCGCCCGGAAAGGCCACCGGCACCAGCGGATCGGCGCGCAGCGACAGCCCCTCGCCGCACAGCCGGAAGCCCGGCCCCTCGATCACCGTCAGACTGCGGTCGATGCCGGGGAAGGTGGAGAACGGCCCGTCCTCGGCCACCGTGGCGACCGACAGCCGCCAGAGCATCCCCTGCGCGTCGTCGGCCCGCGCCAGTTCCACCGTCTGACCCCGGCCGTTGTCCCAGGGCTGCACGCGATAGTCGCTGGCCGTCAGATGGATCATCGCCGGCCGAACAGCCGCTCGATGTCGGCCAGCCGCAGGGTCACGAAGGTGGGCCGCCCGTGGTTGCATTGCCCGGCGTTGGGGGTGGCCTCGATCTCGCGCAGCAGCGCGTCCATCTCCTCCACCCGCATGGCGCGGCCGGAGCGGACCGAGCCGTGGCAGGCCATCCGGCTCAGCACCGCGTCGATCCGGGCCTTCAGCGCCAGCGCGGTGCCGGTGTCGGCCAGTTCGTCCAGCAGGTCGCGGATCAGCGGGGCGGCCTGCACGGGCCCGAGGATCGCCGGGGTGGCCCGTACCGCGATGGCGCCGGGGCCGAAGCCCTCGACCTCCAGCCCCAGCGCGGCCAGGTCCGGGGCCAGGGCCATCAGCCGGGCGGCCTCGGGCGCGGGCAGGTCCACGATCTCGGGGATCAGCAGCGCCTGCGCCGGGATGCGGCCCGCGGCGGCCTGCGCCTTCAGCCGCTCGTAGACCAGCCGTTCGTGGGCCGCGTGCATGTCGACGATCGCCATCCCCTCGGCGGTCTGGGCCACGATCCAGGTGCCGTGCAACTGCGCCTTGGCCATGCCGAGGGGCTGGTCGGGGGCAGGGGGCGCCTCGGCGAAGCCCGGTTCCGCGGGCCAAGGCGCCTGCGCCTCATAGGCCAGCGAGCGCGCGGCGTAAGATGGCCGCGCCGGCAGCTCCATCTGGTAGACCCGCGGCGCGTCGGGCCGCATGGCCGCCAGCGTCTCCTGCGCCACCGCCGCGGATCCGCGGGGCCGGGCCCCGGCCAGCAGCGAGCGCAGGCCGCCCACGATCAGGCCGCGCACCGCCTCGGGCTCGCGGAACCGCACCTCGGCCTTGGCGGGATGCACGTTCACGTCCACCCGCTCGGGCGGGCAATGCAGGTTCAGCACCGCGGCCGGATGGCGGTCGCGCGGCAGCAGGTCGAAATAGGCCGCCCGCAAGGCCCCGGTCAGCATCCGGTCCTGCACCGGGCGGCCGTTGACGCAGAGGTGCTGCGCCACCGCCGCGCCGCGGGAATGGGTGGGCAGCGCGGCATAGCCGGTCAGCCGCAGCCCGTCGCGCTCCAGATCCACCGCCAGCGCATCGGCCGCGAACTCCGGCCCCATCAGCCGCAGCACCCGGGCGTGCAGCGCGGCGAAGAGGTCGCCGGTGCCCGCCTCGGCCCGCAGGATGGTGCGGGGCTGGGCGGGGTCGGTCACGTCGCGCAGGGTGAAATCGACCGCGGGCTCGGCCAGCGCCAGCCGGCGCACCACCTCGTGGATCGCCTGCAGCTCGGCGCGTTCGGAGCGCAGGAACTTCAGCCGCGCCGGGGTGGCCTGGAACAGGTCGCGCAGCTCCACCGTGGTGCCGCGCCCCGCCGCGGCCGGGCGGACCGCACCGATCCGGCCATGTTCCACCGCGATCTCGGCCGCCTCGGCCCCCGCGGCGCGCGACAGGATGCGCAGCCGGCCCACCGCGCCCATCGAGGCCAGCGCCTCGCCGCGGAAGCCGAAGCTGCGGATGTCCAGCAGGTCGGCGCCGTCGGTCTTGGAGGTGGCATGGCGCGCCACCGCCAGCGGCAGGTCGGCGGGCAGCATCCCGCAGCCGTCGTCGCCCACCCGGATCAGCGTGCGCCCGCCGGCGGCGATGTCGATGGCCACCCGCCGGGCGCCGGCATCCAGCGCGTTCTCCACCAGTTCCTTGACCGCCGAGGCCGGGCGCTCCACCACCTCGCCCGCCGCGATGCGGTTGATTGCCGCCTCGTCCAGCGGGCGGATGACGGGCTGCATCTGGTGGGCCATGTCGTTCATGCCACCAGCCCTAGCATGGGCAAGGGATTCGGGAAAGGCCGCGGCTCAGCGCGTCGACTTGCCCGCCCAGAAGCAGACCTTGCGTTCGACCAGCCGGATCACGCTGCTCAGCACCACGCCCGAGAGCGACAGCACGATGATCAGCGAGAACACCCGCGCCATGTCCAGCGAGAAGTTCGCCTGCAGGATCAGCACGCCGATCCCGGTGCGGGCGCCCACGAACTCGCCCACGATGGCGCTGATGACCGACAGCACGATCCCGGTCTTCAATCCCGCGAAGATGAAGGGCAGCGCGTTCGGCACCAGGATATAGCGCAGGATCTGCCAGCGGGTGCCGCCCAGCGCGCGGACCATGGCGATGCGGTCGGAATCGGCGGCCCGGATCCCGGTGATGGTGTTGATCAGGGTGGGGAACATGCTGGCGATGGCCACCAGCACGATCTTCGACTGAAGGCCGAAGCCGAACCAGGCGATCATCAGGGGCGCGATGGCCACCTTGGGCATGGTCTGCAACGCGATGATATAGGGATAGAGCACCCGGTCCACGATGGAGAAGGTGGTGATCAGGATCCCCAGCAGCAGCCCGAGGCTGGAGCCGATGGCAAAGCCGGTCAGCACCGCGGTCATCGTCACCCGCAGGTGCAGGATGTAGAGCCCCGAGGCGACGCCGTTGTAGAACGCCTTGCCCACCTCCAGCGCCGAGGGGAAGATATAGGCCGGCACCTCCAGCACGCGGACCATCGTCTCCCAGAAGACGATGAGCGCGATGAAATAGATCAGGGCCTCGCCGATCCGCATCCCCAGGTCGAACAGGCGCGAGCTTTTCGGCCGGCCGATCTTCAGCCGGGCCTCGGCGCTCTGGATCGTGTTGTCAGACATCGGTCGTCTTTGCTCCAAGGCTGGACGCGGCGTTCAGGCACTCGCGGATCTCCTGGGTCAGGTCGCTCATCTCGCGCGCGGCGAGATCGGCGAACTGCCGCGGGCGGGGGAAGGTGTTCGCGAACTCGCCCACGATGCGGCCCGGCCGGGCCGACATGACGATGATGCGGTCCGACAGGAACACCGCCTCGCTGATCGAATGGGTGATGAAGACCAGCGTCTTGCCGCTTTCCATCCAGATGCGCTGGAACTCCAGCGTGATGGTCTCGCGCGTCAGCGCGTCCAGCGCGGCGAAGGGTTCGTCCATCATCAGGATCGAGGGGTCGTGCACCAGCGCCCGCACGATCGAGGCGCGCTGCTGCATCCCGCCCGACAGCTCGTAGGGATAGCGGTTCTCGAACCCGGTCAGCCCGGCCATGGCCAGAAGCCCGTGCACCCGCTCGGTCGCCGCCTTGCGGTCCTGCCGCAGCACGTCCAGGGGCAGCATCACGTTGTCCCAGATCGTGCGCCAGGGCAGCAGCACCGGGGCCTGGAACACGCAGCCCGCCCGCTTCGACGGGCCGTCGATGCGGTTGCCGGCGACGAAGATGTCGCCGCCGGTCACCTTTTCCAGTCCGAGCACCAGCTTCAGCAGGCTGCTTTTCCCGCAGCCCGAGGGGCCGACGATGGATACGAACTCGCCCTCCCCCACCGACAGCGACACGTTGCGCAACGCCTCGACCGCGAAGTCGCGGGTCTCGTAGACCAGATCGACGTTCCTGACGTCGAGCGCGTTGGGGCCGGCACCGGACTTCATCATATTCATGCGGTCTAGACCCTGAACCGTTCGATGCCCGCCTCGGCCAGCGACAGGTCAATCTTGTTGCCGTCCTCGATCAGCGCGTCCGAGAAGAACTGCGACCGCTCGGCGCCTTCGGGGATCAGGTCGTCGATCCCTTCGAAGAAGGTGGTGATCGCCTCCCACTCGCCTTCAGTATAGCGGCCCCAGGGCTGCGGGTCATCCAGCTCCTGGAAGGTCGCCGCGGTGCGCTGGATGTAGTAGACGCCCTCGTTCAGCTGCTTCTCGTCCTCGCCGGCCGGGGCGCCGAACTCCGACCAATAGGCGCGCACGGCCTCCTGCGGGTTGGACCGCATGATCCGCTGGTTCAGGACCAGGCCCTGGAAGATGGCGGTGGCCAGCTCGGGGTTCTCCTGCACGAAGCGGTCCGACATCACGTTGCCCGCGGCCCCGATGGGGGCGGTGAAGATGCGGAACTTCTCGCCCAGCAGCTCCAGCGCGGCGATGGAGCCGCCGAACATCGCCAGCCCGTCGACCTCGCCGCTCTTCAGCGCGGCCAGCGCCTGCGGCCCCACGCCGATGGGCAGGAAGTCCACCGTGTTCGGATCCACCCCGCCGGTGCGCAGCAGGCCGCGGGCGAAGGGCAGCGCGCCCGAGGCGAGCGAGGGCACGCCCAGCGACTTGCCGGCCAGATCGGCGATCGAGGCGATGGGGCCATCCTCGGGCACCACCACCTCGTAGCCCGACTTGCGCTCCTGGCTGTGGTACATGTGGACCGGCATGTCGGGCTGCAGGCTCTTGGCCTTGATGAACTCCAGGAAGCCGCAGCCCGCCACCTCGACCTCGCCGTTCAGCAGCAACTGCAGGCCCGCCGCCGAGCCCTGCGTGGGCAGGTAGTCGCCGCGGAAGCCCAGCGTCTCGTAATAGCCCATGGGGATCCCGAGGAAACGCATGGCATGGTCGGGCCTGACCACCGGGGCCGAGCCCGAGATGCGGATCAGCGGCAGGTCCTGCGCCCAGCCGCGGCCGGAAAGCCCGATGAGCGCCGGCGCGGCCAGGCTCATCTGCAAGAAGGTTCGTCTCGGCGTCCTCATGTCCCGTCTCCCTGTTATGAATGCGGTTCGCACCGTCGTTCGCGTCGTGCCGCGGCCCGCCCGGGCGGGTCCGGCGCTATCGGGGGCCGGCCTGCCCGGGTTTGCGCCGCGGGTCAGACATAGCCCCCACCCTCGCGGAGATCGGGCGCGTCGCCGCCCCGGGCTCCGATCAGTTCCCGTTTCAGCGCCGCGCCGATCAGCGCGGAATCCTTGGCGAAGGTCACCAGCCGGAACCCGGCCCCGACCTGCCCGCGCGCCGCCTTGCCCGAGCCGCACTGGATCCCCGGCACGATGCCGTGGCGCCGGCAGGCCGCCAGGATCGCCTGCACCGCGGCGACGTGTTCGGGCTCGCCCTTGTCCAGGTCGGGCGGCAGGCCCAGCCCCAGCGCCAGATCCGCCGGGCCGACGTAGATGCCGTCCAGCCCGGGGGTGGCGGCGATCTCCTCGATATTGGCCAGCCCCTCGCGCGTCTCGACCATGACGAAGCACAGCACCTCGTCGCCCAGCACGGCGATGTCGCGGCTTTGCATCGTCATGGAAGAGCGCAGGGGGCCATAGGAGCGGATGCCCTTGGCGCCATAGCGGCAGGCGGCCACGGCGCGGCGGGCATCCTCGCCCGTGTTCGCCATCGGCACGATGATGCCCTGCACCCCGGCGTCCAGCGCCTTGCCGATCAGCCAGGGCTCGTTGGCCGGCACCCGGGTGAAAGGCACCACGCCCCGCCCCTCGGCCGCCCGCAGCATGGCCACCATCTCGGGGTAGTCGATCAGCCCGTGCTGCTGGTCGATGCAGATGTAGTCCACCCCCGGCACCGCCATCAGTTCCAGCCCGAAGGCCCCGGGCATCGCGCACCAGGCCCCCAGCGCCGCCTCGCCCCGGGCCCAGAGGGATCGCAGATGGCGCGCGCGCGCGGTGTCGGTCATGGTTCGGCCCCCTACGGCTGGTTGTCGCCGGCCAGCAGCGCGGTCAGCTTGCGGATGTCGTCCAGCCCGCCCAGCCCGGCGACGGCGGCCGCCAGCGCGTCCAGCCGCTCGGGCGGCAGGGTGTCGGCGGCATTCTCGTGCAGCTTGGCGGTCAGGTCTTCGGTCGAGAACGGGCTGACGTGGTTGCCCCGCGCGGGGCGCGCCTCGCCCGTGAAGCTGTCGCCGCCCGCGGTGACGATCTCCACCTCGGACAGGTGCTTGTCGCCGCCCAGGCTCTCGTCCGCGCGGATCTCCACCCGTTCGGCGATGAAGGCGGCGCGGGCGGGGTCCATCACCCGGTCCAGGTCGAAGCTGGCCGTGGTGATCCGGCCGTCCAGCACCGCGGAGCCCACGATATAGGGCAGCGAATGGTCCGCCGCCTCGCGCGAGCGCGGGCGCCAGGGGTCGTCGCGAATCTCCACCAGATGGGAATAGACATCCTGCCGGGTGCGGACGCGGACGCGGGCGACCTCGGCCCCCGGCGGCAGCCGGCGGCGGGCGTCCAGCGCCGACTGGATCGCGCTTTGCGCGCGCGAGCCCACGGGCCAGCGTTTCAGGTCGGTGCGGTCCAGTCCGGTCAGCGGCGCGCCGGGCGCCAGCCGCGCGGCGATCGCCGGGGCCGGGTCGTCCTCCACCCGGAACAGCGCCAGCATCCCCAGCTTGCCGCGGAACGGCCGCACCGCGCCCTCGGCGCCTCCACGGGCCAGCAGGCAGGCCTCCAGCGCATAGCGCATGATGTCGGCGCCGTGGAACCGTTTCCACATCGTCAGGTCGCCGCGGCGGTTGGGGGCGCTCGATTCGATCTCGTTGCTTTGCAGGTGCTGGATGGCGACGATGCCGAACGCCTCGGCCGCCTGGTCGGGGGTCAGCCCCAGCAGGCGGGCCAGCCCCCCGGTGGCGCCCAGCGCCGAGTTGTTGGCGTGGTCCCAGCCGATGCGGGTCGAGGGCACCGTGTCGTAAAGCAGCGCCGCGATCTCGTAGCCCACCGCCAGTGCGTCCAGCAGTTCGCGCCCCGAGGCGCCGCGCCATTCCGCGGCCGCGATCAGGGGCGCCACCATGTCGCTGGGATGGCCGGCGCCGCGCTGGCCGTAGAGCACGTCGTTGTAGTCATAGGCCCGAAGCGGCACCCCGTTGACCAGCGAGGCCACGGGCAAGGGCGCGCGGCGGCGGGTGCCCCAGACCGTGGCGCCCTGCGGGAAGTCGGGGAAGAACTCCAGATACCGCCGCGCGATCACCGAGGCGGGATGGCGGAAGGCGCCCAGCCCCACCGCCAGCGTGTCCAAGAGCAGCCTTTGCGCCGCGGCGTGGTGCCCCTCGCCCAGCCCGGCCGGGCGGCCGGTGGCGAAGGCCGCCAGGGCATCGGCCACATCGTCCCTCCAGCCCTCGCCGGCCTGCTGCTGCGCCACCACGGCAACTCTCCTGTGCTTTCCCGCGCCGGGACGGCCGGCACAATGTAGCCAGACGACTCCCGAGACTCGCGCAAGAATGGATACACTTTACACGCCATGCAAGCAGTAATTTGGCAGTTCTGCTGCGGCATCTGATGGTTTATGTATCCAGTACGGGTTGACAGCGAGAGGCGACTGGATACAACTCTTCACCAAATCTGCCGCGGCCGGCCGGCTTGCGCGGGCGCATCACCAACGGGACCCGGGATATGGCGAACGACGATCAACATTCGGCCTATATCGCAATCAAGGACCTGATCACCTCGGGCGACATCCCGCTGGGCTCGGCCATCTCGCAGATGGATCTCAGCCGCCGGCTGGGCGTCAGCCGCACCCCGGTGCGCGAGGCGCTGCGCCGGTTGCAGGCCGAGGGGCTGGTCGAGGCCGAGCGCAACAAGCGCATGAAGGTCACCCAAGTCACGCCCGAGGAGATGGACGCGATCTATGCCATGCGCGTGCTGGCGGAGAGCCTGGGCGTGGCGCTGTCGGCCCCGCGGCTGACCGCGGCCGACCTGGACGGGCTGCGCGACTTCGCCACCTCGATCAGCCGGCAGTACGACCACGTCGATCCCGACACCCGCGAACGCCAGATCCTGGAGTTCAAGCTTCAGGCGATGCGCTATGCCGGGGCGGGGGTGGTGAACGAGGTCTCGCAGCTCTTCAACCGCTGCGAGCGGATCCGCAAGCTCTACCTCATCGTCTCGCCCGGCGCGCGGCTGGTGGCGCACGAGCAGCGGATGGCGCTCTTGGACGCGATCGAGGCGCAGGACATCAATCGCGCGGTCTTCGTGGCCTCGCGCCACCTCGCGCGGACGGCGCTGGCGGTGCTGAGCTACATGGCCCCGGACTTCGAGCCGCGGGCGCTGCGGGCGGCGCTGGCGCTGACCTCGAACCCGGCCGAGGCGGCGCCGCCGGGCACGGTGGTGAACGTCATCGGCAGCGGGCCGCGCGCCGCGGCGCATCCCGCACCCCGCAAGCCCGCCAAGCCCAGGGGAGACCTCGCATGACGGTCGTCGTCACTCACGCCGCGGGCGTCATCGGCCAGGCGGTGGCGCATGCCTTTCTGGCCGAGGGGCGCACGGTGGTCGGCGTCGACGCCGCCCCGATCCCCGAGGGCCTGAAGGAGGGGGCGGGGCTGAACGGGGCCACCGACCGGATGAAATACGTCGAACACGCCGCCCCGCCCCGCAGCGGCGAGGAGATCGCGGCGCTGATCGACCGCTGCGAGGCGGCGGGCGGCGGGGCCATCGAGACGCTGGTCTGCGTGGCCCCCCCGGTGCGGCAGATGCACGTGCTGGACGTGACCCCGCAGGATCTGCGCGAGATCGTGGAGGCCGAGCTGGTGGTCCCCGCGCTCTTGATGCAGGAGGCGGCGCGGCGCATGGTCGCCGCGGGGCGCGGGCGGATCATCGTCTATGCCTCGATGTCGGCCAAGACCGGCGCGCACCCGCATGTCTCGCCCTTCGCCGCCGCCAAGGGGGGGCTGCTGGCCTATATGCGGGCGATGGCCTCGGAACTCGCCGGGCATGGCGTCACCGTGAACGGCATCGCCACCGCGCTGTTCGAGCCGCAGGTCGCGCTGCTGTCCGAGGAACGGCGCAACCAGCTGACCCAGGGCATTCCCGCCCGCCGCTTCGGCAAGCCCAGCGAGGCGGCCGGGGCGGCGGTCTATCTGGCATCCGAACACGCGGCCTTCATCACCGGCGAGACGCTCAATCTCTCCGGCGGCCGTTTCATGGACTGAGGAGGGTAGCAACATGTCCTGCGCTGGAACAGCCGCGACAGCAGCCGGCACCGCCATCAGGGATTTCTCCTGGATGGTCCGCGACGACGGCCGGCATTTCCGCATCCGCTCGGAGGCCTATACCGACGAGGAGGTGCTGCGGGCCGAGCAGAAGCTGATCTTCGACCGAATCTGGGGCTATCTGTGCCACGAGAGCGAGATCCCCAATGTGGGGGACTATCGCACCTCCTACATCGGGCGGCAGCCGATCCTGATCGTGCGCGGGCGCGACGGCAAGGTGCGCTCCTTCATCAACCGCTGCGTCCACCGCGGCGCGGCGCTGTGCCGCGACATCGGCGGCAATGCCCGCGCCTTCATCTGCCCCTATCACGGCTGGTCGTTCGACCTGTCGGGCAACCTGATCGGCATCACCGACCGCGACGCGCCGGGCGGCTATGACGAGGATTTCGACGCGCCCAAGGGCCTCTTGGAACTGCCGCATACCGACGCCTACCGCGGGCTAATCTTCGGCTCGCTGAACCCCGGGGCCGGGGCGCTGCTCGACTTCCTGGGCCGGGCGCGCGAGGTGATCGACCGCAAGCTGAACATGTCGCCGGTGGGCCAGATCCGCATCCGGTCCAAGCCCTATACGGTGCGTTACGAAGGCAACTGGAAGTTCTCTTCCGAGAACATCGTGGATTCGTATCATTTCATGTACGTCCACAACCCGTTCAACAAGTTGCAGGCCAAGTTCGGCGACACCACCGGCGATTTCGGCGTGCACAAGGGCGGCAGCGTTGCCGCGGTGAAGGGCTCGCGCTACCACGGTGCGGGCTATGCGACGCCCCACGGCCACGGCGTGCGGCTGCAACCGGCCCGCAGCCGGGAAGAGATCGAGAAGAGCCGCTTTGCCGGGCTCTACGCCCGGCTGGCCGAGCAATACGACGAAGAGACCATCGCCGGCATCGCCGGCAAGAACGTGGCCTCGATCTTTCCCAGCCTGGGGATGATCCACCACCAGATCCGCACCTGGCGGCCGCTGACCCCGGAACTGACCGAAGTGATCGTCTATCCCTACGAACTGGTGGGGGTGGAGGACGAACTGAACGTCGGGATGCTGCGCAGCCAGGAACGGTTCTACGGCCCCGCCGGCTATGGAATGCCCGACGACGTGGACATCTTCAGCCAGAACGCCGAGGGGCTGCGCGGCACCGCGCTGGAATGGCTGATCCTGGAACGCGGGCTGAAGTCCGACGAGGTGGAGGCGAACGGCGACATCCGCGGCCTGCCCACCAGCGAGGCGCTGCAGCGCGGGTTCTGGCGCGCCTGGGCCAAGGCGATGCGGGGGGAAGCGGTCTGATGCGTCCGATCCTTGGCAATACCGTCACCGAAGAGGCCGCGGCCTTCCTGTTCCACGAGGCCCGGCTGCTGGATGAGGCGCGGGTGCTGGAATGGCACAAGCTCTTCGCCGAGGAGGTCCACTACTGGATCCCGATCGACGAGACCGCGCCGCCCGGCGAATGCGGCGCCATCGTCAACGACAACGCGCTGGCCTTGGAGGAACGGGTCTATCACCTGCTGTCCACCACCTTCGCCGCGCAGACGCCGAAGTCGCGCACGCTGCATTTCGTGAGCAACGTGGCGGTGGACGCGGAAAAGACAACCGAGGACCGGATCGTGGTGGACAGCTATCAGATGATCGTGGAGCTGCGCACCGGCGACTATCGCCAGATCGGCCTCGGCCAGCAGCGCAACATCGCCACCACGATGACCCACGAACTGGTGCGCACCCCGGACGGGCTGCGGATCGCCAAGAAGCACATCCGCCTGATCGACCGCGAGATGCCGCAAAGCAACCTGACCTTCCTGCTCTGATGTTGGACGGGGTGAGCGAAGCGAAAGATCTGCAACCGGCCGCCGGCCTGACCGAGGTTCGCGTGGCGCGGATCCGCCCGGCGGCGCGCGGGACCAACCTTTACGACCTCGTGGCCTTGGATGGCCCGCTGCCGCCGGCGACGCCGGGCGCGCATGTGGACGTGCACCTGCCCGGGGGCCTGGTCCGGCAGTATTCGCTGGTCTCCGCCCGGGTGGCGGAGGGCTATACCATCGGGGTGAAGCGCGATCCGGCCAGCCGCGGCGGCTCGGCCTGGATCCACGACCGGCTGCGCGAGGGGGATACCCTGCACATCGGCCCGCCGCGCAACAACTTTCCGCTGGCCGAGACGGACGCGCCCTCGGTGCTGATCGCCGGCGGCATCGGCATCACGCCCCTGCATTCGATGATCGAAGCGCTGGAGGGGCGCGGGGCGGACTGGCGGCTTTACTATTCCTGCCGCAGCCGGGACGAGGCGGCGTTCCTAGAGCGTTTCGAGACCGACCCCCGCGTCACCCTGAACTTCGACGCCGAGAACGGCGGGCGTTTCCTGGACCTGCCCGGGATCGTCGCCGCCGCGGCCCCCGGCGCGCATCTCTACTGCTGCGGCCCCTCGCCGATGCTGAAGGCGTTCGAGGCCGCGACCGCCGGCCTGCCGCCGGCGCAGGTGCATGTGGAATACTTCACCGCCACGCAGGAGGCGGCGACCGAAGGCGGCTTCACCGTGGTGCTGGCCCGCAGCGGGCTGGAGCTGGAGGTGCTGCCCGGCCAGACCATCCTCGAGGTGCTGCGCGCGCACGACATGGACGTGACCACCTCCTGCGAACAGGGGGTCTGCGGCATCTGCGAGACCGGGGTGCTGGAGGGCGAGCCCGACCACCGCGACGAGGTGCTGAGCGACGACGAACGCGCCGCCGGCGACCGGATGATGATCTGCTGCTCGGGCTGCAAGGGCGGGCGGCTGGTGCTCGACCTCTGAGCCTTGCAAGGCGGGGCGAAGGCTGGCAAGCCGGGCGGGCCGACAGGAGGCCGCCGATGTCCGACGACGCCAAGCCCCGCCGCCCGCAGGAGGTGCATACGCTGCTGGTCGAGGCCGGCCGCCGCCCCGGCGACGGGCTGCCCGACAAGGCCACCGGCGCGGCGCTCTTGTGCTATGCCTCGGGCGTGGACGAGGCCGAGGCGGTGCGCGAGACGGTGGCGATCCTGCGCCAGGCCGAGCTGGCGGTGCTGAACGTGGAGGGCGTGGGGACGCTGGAGGAGCGGCTGGCGGCGGGCGAGGAGGTGGGGCCGGAGGAGCGCGCGCTGATGGACCGCGCACTGGCCGAGAACTCGGTGGTGGTGGCCCAGATCACGCCGTTCTTCGATTGAGGCGGGTGGTGGGCGGATCGCCCACCCTACGCCGCCCGTCCCCGCAGCCAGGGTTCCAGCGCCAGCCGCAGGGGCACGGCCTCCCAGTCGGCCAGCAGGCGGGCGCCGCGGTGGTCGGCGGCGGCCAGCAGGCAGCCGGCGGCGATGAAGGGGGGGCCGCCGGTCTGCACCATCACCGCCTGCACCCCGCCGGCGCGGGGGTCCGGGCGGGCCGAGCGGCCGTCGGTCAACTGCCGCGCCTCGGCCGCCACCATGTCCTCGCCGAACAGGTATTCGACCGACACGCCCGACAGCAGCACCGCCTGCCGCGGCGAGACGATCAGGTCGGGCCCGCGGGCGACGAAGGGGGCGCGCAGGCGGATGGGCGACAGGCTGCCGGCCGCGGGCAGCGCGGCGGTGCGGACCGCCAGCACCGGCACCGGCCCCTCGGGCGAGGCCAGCCACTGCCCCGGCCGCAGCGCGCCGGCGGGGCAGGGGCCTTCGGGCGTCTCCACCGGCGTGGCGGCGGCGATCCAGGGGCCGGGCGGGGCCAGCGCGCGCTCTTCCGCCAGCCCGTACCACAGCACCGCCGGATGCCGGGCCACCCCCCGCGCCGCGAAGGGGCCGGCCAGCACCGCCGCCGCCGGCAGCAGCGCCGCCCGGCCCCGCGCGCCGCGGATCAGTCCGGTGCCCGGCGCCTCCAGCCGCAGCACCCAGCCGCTGCCGTCGCCGCTCCACCCCAGCGCGATGCGCGCCACGCCCTCGGCCGGCAGCCGCAGCGCGCCCATGATCCGGTGCCGCGCCGCCGCCGCCCCCTGCCGCAGCAGCACCGAGACGCCGGTGGCCGGATCGGCGAAGACCGAGAGTGCCGCGCCGCCCTCGCGCCAGTCCAGCAGCACCCCGGGCGCGCGCAGCGGCAGGGCGAATTCCAGCACCAGCCACAGCCCCGCCGCGCCGCCCGCCGGGGCCGCCGGGGCCCCCGCGTCCGACAGGGCGAGCCAGCCGCCCATCAGGCCACCCGGCCGGCGGCGAAGAGCACCCGCGCCTCGTGCCCCTTCAGCGCCGGGCGGCTGGCGGGGCCGTAGCCCTGCGCCGAGGCGAGTTCGGGGAAGATGTCCACGATCTCTTCGAGAACCGCGGCCTCCAGCTGGCTGGTCACCTGCGGGCCGGGCAGGAAGCTCTCGGTGGCCAGGCCGTCCGAGAACACCACCTCGTGCCGGTCGAACAGCAGGTGGACGTAGGTCACGCTCTCCTGCTCCACCTGCCGCACGGTGCGGCCGTCGATCAGGTCCTTGGCCGCCACCAGCACGTCGCGCTCCCCGAACAGCAGTTCCGCCATCGCGTCGCGCACCAGCACCCGGTGCTGGGGCGAGACCATGACCCGCCCGTGCCGGCCGAAGGTGCCGGGCCGGATCACCACCGGCGCGAAGGCCCCGCGCCCCTCGACCGCCCGCGTGCCGATCCAGCGCAGCGGCTGGGCCCCGTGGTCCAGCGTGCAGACCAGATCGCCGGGCGCCAGGCTTTCCACCGGCCGGTCGCCCTCGGGCGTGCGGATCAGGGTGCCGGCCACGAAACAGGGCACCTGGTTCAGGGTGACGATGCCCACGTCGACGTTGCCCAGGTTGTCGCGCACCTGGTAGGTGAAGCTCTTGCTCTCGATCTGCCCGTCGCCGATCAGGGTCAGCTGCCCGTTCGGCCCCACCTGCACCTGCTGGCCCGAGGGCAGGGAGACGACCGAGCCCACCACCACCGGCACCCCGTTCACATGCGTCAGCGTCAGCGTGCTGCCCGGCTGCCTGAAGTCGTTGTCCAGCACGTTCACCGTGCCCTGGCCGGTGGCGTAATAGGTCACGTGATCGGTATGGGCGATCAGCCTTGTATGCGCCGAATCCTGCGCGATGATCAGGTTCGAGTCGTATTGCGCGTCCGAGGTGTCGGCGATCCCGATGCGGATCGAGTTCACCACCCCCGGGTTCACCTTCATCTTCAGCGTCAGCGTCAGGGTGAAGCCGTCCATCTCGGTGTTGTAGGCGTCGTTGGTGTTCGAGACGAACAGGTTCTCCTGGTTCGTGCCGTTGATGTTGTTCACCCCGATGACGCCGTTGCCCACCTCGACCGGCACGTGCTGGCCGTTCACCCAGACGCCCACCACGTCGTTGTACTGGCTGTTGATGTATTCGGGATATTCCTCCGAGGCGAAGACGAAGCGGATGGTCAGCCATTCGCCCTGCGGGATGAAGTCGGCGTTCAGCCAGACCGCGTCATAGGTGCGCGCCCCGGCGATGGCGTTGAACTGGCTGTTGTTGTCGGAGCCCGAGGTGTCGGTGGTGGTGCTGGCCGAGCGGTTGGGGTCGCCGTTCGACTGGGTGAAGTCGCGCACGTTGCCGGTGGAGAAGATCACCCCGCTGGTCGAAGGCAACACCCCCGGCGCCAGATGGCCGTTGGTGAAGGTCGCCACGGTGTTCGAGTTCAGGATCGACCCGGTGTTCACGTTCAGCGAGGCGCCGGTCACCGTCACCCCGGCGCCGAAGATCGCGTTGGCCACCTGCATCGCGGTGACGTTGGTGGTGTAGTTCAGCTCTGCCCCGGTCGCCATCGCCGCCCGCCTCTTGTCCGCCGCGGGCAGGGCAGGGGGCAGGCGCCCGATACCGGCCTGCGGCCAGGGCGCGGGGCCATGGCGGATGCCGGTCGTCGGCCGCGCTGCGGCGTCCTGCTCGAATGCCGGGCGCGCTGGCCGCGGCGGTGTCCTGCCTCAAGGACGTTTTGTTTGGATGCAGAATAGCCGGGCGGCGCGGGCTGTCATGCGCTATCGCCCTACTCGCGTCTTGCGTGTGCCGGGCGTGACCCTCGCGCCACAGGCCAGGCCATGGTTGCGGGCCGGCCCCGCCCCCGCTATCGCTGCGGGCATGGAAACACCGCTCGATCCCGTCGCCCTGACCGCAGACCTGATCCGCTGCCCCTCCGTCACCCCGGCCGAGGGGGGCGCGCTGGTGCTGCTGGAGCGGGTGCTGTCCGCGGCCGGCTTCGCCTGCACCCGGGTGGACCGGGGGGGCGTGGCCAACCTCTTCGCCCGCTGGGGCGCGCGGGGGGCGAACCGGACCCTGGGCTTCAACGGCCATACCGACGTGGTGCCGGTGGGCGACCGCGCGGCCTGGAGCCGCGATCCCTTCGGGGCCGAGGTGGCGGGCGGCTGGATGTACGGCCGCGGCGCCACCGACATGAAGTCGGGGGTGGCCGCCTTCGTCGCCGCGGCGGTGGACTTCGTGCGCGAGAGCCCGCCCGATGGTGCGGTGGTGATCGCCATCACCGGCGACGAGGAGGGCGAGGCGAAGGACGGCACCGTGGCGCTGCTGGACTGGATGGCGGCGCAGGGCGAGCGGATGACCGACTGCATCGTGGGCGAGCCCACCTGCCCCGAGACCTTCGGCCAGATGATGAAGATCGGCCGCCGCGGATCCCTCACCGCCCGGCTGGTGGCGCGCGGGGTGCAGGGCCATTCCGCCTATCCCCACCGGGCCAGGAACGCCGCCGAGGCGATGGTCGTGCTGCTGACCGCGCTGAAGGCCCGGCCGCTGGATGAGGGGACCGACCACTTCGACGCCTCGACGCTGGCCGTCACCACCATCGACGTGGGCAACCCGGCCAGCAACGTGATCCCCGCCGCGGCGCGGGCCACGGTCAACATCCGCTTCAACGACACCCATACCGGCGCCAGCCTCACCGCCTGGCTGCAGGAGGAGGCGGCCAAGGTGGCGCAGGCCTCCGGCTGCGCGGTGGAGGTGGCGGTCAGCGTCTCGGGCGAGGCGTTCCTGACGCCCCCCGGGCCCTTGTCGGCGCTGGTGGCGCGCGCGGTGCAGGCCGAGACCGGGATCACCCCGGAAGCCTCCACCTCCGGCGGCACCTCGGACGCGCGCTTCGTGCGGGCGCATTGCCCGGTGGTGGAGTTCGGGCTGGTCGGCCAGACCATGCACCAGGTGGACGAGCGGGTGGAGGTGGCGCAGATCGGCGCGCTGAAATCGGTGTATTCCCGCATCCTGCGCGACTATTTCGCATGACCCGGATCGAGGAGACCCGCGATATCGCCCTGTGCCGCGCCCTGCGCCGGGCGGTGTTCATCGAGGAACAGGGGGTCTCCGAGGCCGACGAGATCGACGACCAGGACGAGGCCGCGATCCATCTGCTGGCCTGGCAGGGGGGCGAGGCGGTGGGCACCGCGCGGCTGATCCTGCACGGGCGAACCGGCAAGATCGGCCGCGTCTGCGTCCTGCCCCCCGCCCGCGGCACCGGCCTGGGCGCCGCGCTGATCTGCCACGCGGTGGACCGGCTGCGCCGGGAACCGGGGGTGACGAAGGCCAGGCTCGCCGCCCAGACCCGGGCGCTGGGCTTCTATGAACGGCTGGGGTTCGTGGCGCAGGGTCCCGAGTTCGACGACGCCGGCATCCCGCACCGGGAGATGGTGCTGGGGTTGTAGCACCCCTTCTGCCGTCGGGCTTGTGGAGAGCGCCGGGGGGTTTCACACCCCCCGGACCCCCCGTGGAGTATTTTTCCAAGATGAGGGACAGTTTG